>JBDTCF010000100.1:0-26315 GCA_039923715.1 Vulcanimicrobiaceae bacterium | reverse complement strand
GGGGTGACCTGGCGGCCGCAGGCGACGGCGAGGCCGAGCGCGGCCAGTGCGAGCAAGACGTTTACAAAGCGAAGCATCGTCGGCCTCGTTCCTGATGCGGTGCGTGGGTCAATAGTTCAGACTCTGCGGGATGAGCGGCGTCGTCGGACTGATGCCGAAGCCGCCTTGGCGCCCGGGGAAAGCTAGTATCTCGAAGTTCAGGTTGAAGAGCTGCTGATCTTGGTTGTACGAAAAGTAGATGTTGTAGCACTCGCCGATCGTTTTCTTGTAGAAGAGCGTCTTGTCTTCGAGCCTGCCTTTGTTCTTCCAGTCGACGTTGGTCGCGAACTCCAAGTACGTCTCGCGGCCGAACGGGGTGAAGAGCTGGACGTTGGTGGTGCCGAAGCCATTGCCCGCGCCGGGGTTCCAGGCTCCGCTCAAGAGAACGGCCGAGCGCGACGAGGGGTTGACGTTCACCTGATACAGCACGGGCTGCGCCTCGCGGTTGAAGAACGTTCCGGTCGAGAGCGCGACCTGGTAGATGCTGCCGTTGAAAAAGCGTAGCGTATCCTGCGCTTGATGGTTGCCACCGGAGAGACGGTCGAGCAGTTGAAACGGCACGTCCGAGGGCCCGAGCGGGTTTTGTTCGGTATACGTGATGGCATTCTCGATGTGCGGTGAAAGTTGCGTCGTCAGCGCCAAGTCCTGCGAGACCTGTGCCTTCGCGTCACCGGTGCCGTACAGGTCCTGATCGACCTGAACGCCGGCGGAAAAATCGCTGTAGTGAAATACCTTGAAGAGCGCAGGCCCAAGGCTGAACAGAATGTCGCTCCGCTCGGTGGAGAACTTGTTCTGCTGTTCGGTGTAGTAGCCGTACGTCAGCTGTAACTGGTACGGCAGGCGCGGGCTCTCGAAGCCGAAGTGCGGCGTGATCTGAAATTCGGGCTCTCGGTCGTAGCCGAATGGCTGGGTTGAATCGGTTCGATCGACGGTCAGCGTGTAGTCGGCGGCTTTGGTGAAAAGGTGCGTCAGCGATTGGATGTGGAGCGATTCCGTCGAGCTGCTCGCCTGCCCGGTGTAGGCACTCTTGTAGTCGGTAAAGCTCAAGTTGATGCCCTGCGAGAGCGCGCGCGAGAGCTGAAGCTGATCGACGAACGCGAGGTTGTCGGTGCTCGACTGTGACCCTTGGAACGTGCGCGCGAACTGATAGTTCTCGCTCGAGTGGGAGCTGGTGTGCACGATGCTTCCACCGAGGTTGTACCCCGGAGGCAGAAAAACGTACGGTCCATAGTCGCCGGTGTAGTTGAAGTTGAACTGACCTCTCAAACGCTGCGTGAAGTTTTCGGTATCTTGAACGTTGGCGTTATACTGCCGCGAGCCGTCTTGGCGATTCTGAAAGAGGTAGGTGTCGATGTTGACCTGGCGCTTGTAGTCGCGCCGCCCGATGAACGCCACGTAGCCCAAGCCGGTGCCGCGCTTGGTGTACTCCTCGACGCGATAGTAACCGTAATAGAAGTCGCTCGGCGCGAAGCCGAGCCTCGCTTTCACGTAGAAGCCGTCGGCTGAGTCGTAGCCGATCTCCGGGATGAACGACGGCTGCCGCCGCGAGTCGCTCACTTGTTTGAGCGGCACGATCAGAATCGGAAGATAGAAGATGCCGAGCGCACCCAAGAACAGGACGTTCTTGCGCGCGACAAGCTTGTTGCCCGGCAGCACGTCGATCGTTTTGGACTCGACGTGATAGCCGCCGCGCGGGTTGTCGCAGGTGGTGAACGAACCGCGGTCGGCGTGCGTCTTCCCCTCGCGGTCGACCGTCAGCTTCGTGCCTTTGTAGTAGAGCCGGCCTTGATCGACGCCCTCGGACGTCGAACCGGTGCCGTTCGTCAAGTACGCCTGGCCGGCTTTGGAATCGTAGACGATCACGTCGGCTCGTAGGATCGAATCTTGCGCGCGGTTGATGATGTACGGGTGGCCGGTAACGGTTGCGGTGTGGTCGCCGTCGTAGTGCGCGTGGTCGCCGACGATGACGCCCTCCGAATAGAAGATGTGGACGTTGCCGTCAAAGTCGGCGGGGGTGCCGCTCTTCGTGGAACCCGACAGGCGGTCGCCCAAAATCGCGATCTGATTGGGCCCCAGCGTCGGAATCGCCGAAGGCGACGCTTCGGGCGAAGGTGACTCGCCGGGCTCGGCGCTCCCGCTGGGGCTTGGACGCACGAGTTCCACCGGCCCGAGCGTCGGCGACGCGGTCGGCGTCGGCGGTGGAGCGGGGGTCGGGCTGGCCGACCCGCTCGGCAGCGGCGTCGGGACGAGCAGCGTTCCGGGTCCGCGCGCGGGCCGCGGGATCGGCGGGTACGATGGCGGGCCGCTCGGTACGGGCGAGGGCGGGGACGAGGCGCCGGCCGAAGGCGTCGCGGAGGGTTCGGACTGGGCGAGCAGTGCCGGTTGGGCCCCGCACGCCCCCGAGGACGAGAGGGCGGTAAGCGCGCGCGCTTGATCGATCGTCGGGTACGCCGGCTCCGAACTGGCGGCCGCCCGAACCCCCGACAGACCCAGCGCGGAGGTCGCGAACGCGACCGCGAGGAGCGCCGCGATCGCCCGCACCGCCGTCTTCAGTGTTCGACTCGCCAGAAGAGAAACGTCCCCGCGATGGCCATGACGACGTTCGGTATCCAGGCGGCGAGATAAGGATTGAACGCGCCGTTCCGACCCAACGCGACGAATGCCGACATCATGATGAAGTATGCGAAAAACAACAGAATCGAGAGGGCGATTCCGAGCGTGCGCCCTTTGCGGCCGTAGCGCACCGCGAGCGGCAACGCGATCAACACGGCGACGAACGACGCGAAGGGAAACGAAAATTTCTGCGCGAGCGTGATCTTCTTGACGTCGAGGGCGGCGCCGCCTTGCCCGGTCGATTCCATCGCCTTGATCTCGGAGCCCAGCTGCTTTGAGTTCAGGGTGAAGTCGTCTTGATTCGAAGCACCCGCGAACTGCTCGATCGTTTGCGCCAACGGCAGCCCGATCTGCATGGTCTTGCTCAGCGTCCCGCCGTCGTACTCGCCGGAGCGCTTGAATTTCGTGACGCGGGCATCCTTAAGGGTCATCACGCTGCCGTCGACGGTCGCGGTTCGCGCCGAGATCACTTCCTTGAACTCCGAATCGGTCGCGTTTTGAAAGATCATCACGTTGTCCATGGTGCGGTGATCCTGCTCTACGTTGCCGACGTAGAAAACGGTTCCCGTCTGATCGTCCTTGCGAAAGATCTGGGGAACGATCGGGAGCGACGCCGTGTGATAGACGATCTGATAGAAGGTCCGAGTCGAGAGGTCGACCGCTTTCGGAACGATCGTGTCGTTGACCCAATAGCACAGCGCGAACATGCAGGCGCCAAGGATCAGCGGCGTCCGGCAAATGCGCAGGAAACCGACCCCCGACGTACGCAGCGCGGTGATCTCGTTGTCCGAGGTCAAACGGCCGAACGCGAGCAGCGTCGCGAACAGGCACGCGAAGGGAAACGCGTACGGCGTGCTCTGCGGAATTCGGAACAGCAGGAAGCGGAAAACCACGAAGAACGGCGCGTGCGCGTTGATCAGGTAGTCGGCCGCCAGAAAAAAGATGTTCAGAAACCAAAACAACAAGAACGCGCCGAGCGAAAACACGAACGGGCCGGCCAGTTCGCGAATCAGGTACTTGTCGAGGATCGGTAACCGAGGGACGCCGATCGGAGCGAACGGCGCCGCCCGGACGCTCGGCAACGACGCCATCGAAGGTGGCTAGAGGGCGGCGGTAATCCGCGCGACGTACGCGCGGGTTTCGGAGTACGGCGGGATGCCGTGCGCGGCGTCGACCGCTCCCGGGCCGGCATTGTACGCGGCCAGCGCGAGCGAGACGTTGTTCCGATAGCGCTTCATGAGGTCGTGGAGGTACCGCGTCCCGCCTTCGACGTTCTGATACGCATCGAAGCGGTTACCTACCCCGTAGGCGTCGGCGGTGCCGGGCATCAGTTGCATCAGGCCGGCCGCGCCGGCTCGGCTGACGGCGCTGGGGTCGCCGCCGGACTCGGCCTCGATCAGGGCGGCGACGAGACGCGCCGAGAGGTGGTTGCGCTGGGACGCGTCCGCGATCAGCCGTTGCAGCGACGTGGAGTTCATGGAGTGGGGCCCGCTCGGGATCATGCCTCCGCCACTACAGCCGCAAAGCGCAGCGAGGAACAGGAGCAGAGCGACAGGCTTTCTCACGGTGGCAATCGGTTCGGCGCGAGCCGTGCGCATCCCCCAGCCGACCTCGCCGCAGCCCTGTCGCCGGCACGAATCTAAGGTGCGCCTCATTCGCGAGCCTCGCGTGGCAATTTTACGCTCGCTCGCTCTTGCTTGCGGCAAGGACAGGGTGTAGAGTGGAGAAAAGTGGTACGGAGTGGCGGAAAGTGGGGGTCTTTCACTGTCTCGCGAGTTGCCGCGTTTTACGGGTTCGTCCGAGCACACTCTCGATGACAAGGGTCGTCTCGTCGTGCCCGCCCGCTACCGCGACCGTTTGGGCGATCGGTTTGTGCTGACGATCGCGCAGCCGGACTCGTGCCTTGCGCTCTACCCCGCGTCGACCTGGGAAGCGGTCTGCGAGCGGCTGGAGGACGCGCCCCATAAGGACGCGCGCTATCGTCGCTTCGTCCGCCACCTATTTGCTAATACGGAGGAAGCGCAGTGCGACGGCCAGGGTCGGCTGCTTATCCCTCCGGCCCTGCGCGCCTATGCGGAGATCGATCGCGCGGTTCGCGCGATCGGCGCCCTGACGCGGGTGGAGCTGTGGTCGCCGCCCCGCCTGGGGGAGTTGCGCCCGACCGACGACGAGGCGGCCGCGTTCGCGGCCGATCTCGGCCTCTTCTAAGGACGATGCCGGCCTGCGCGGTGCTCCCGGTCGCTCCTCCAACGGCCGGGTTCGCCGCGTGCATCGAACTGACGTTCGGAGTGGGCATGATCGATGATCCCGGGCACGTGCCGGTTCTGCTCGCCGAAGCGCTTGACGCGCTCGCGATTCGTCCAGATGGCGTTTATGTCGACGCGACCTTCGGGGCCGGCGGCCACAGCCGGGCGATCGCGGCCGGACTCGATGCGCGTGGCCGGTTGCTCGCGCTCGACCGCGATCCTGCGGCGCCGGCGTTCGGGGCGGACGCCCCCCGCAGCGAACTCGTGCACGCAAATTTCGCCGACCTCGAGGCCGTGCTGGACGCGCGCGGGATTGAAGACGTCGACGGCGTTCTGTTCGACTTCGGCGTTTCGTCGATGCAGTTGGACCGGCCCGAGCGTGGCTTCTCGTTCCGCGACGATGGGCCGCTGGACATGCGGATGGACCCGAGCGACGGCCCCACCGCGCGCGACTTGCTCGAGACCCTCGACGAGCGCGAGCTGGCCGACCTCATTTTCCGCTTCGGCGAAGAGCGCGCGGCGCGGCGAATCGCGCGTGCGATCGTCCGCGTTCGCGACGCAGGCCGCTTGCCGGCACGTGCCGGCGAACTCGCGGCGCTCGTCGCGGGCGTCGTGCACGTGCGCGGCTCGCGCGAACGCATCCATCCCGCGACCCGCACCTTCCAGGCGCTCCGCATCGCCGTCAACGGCGAACTCGACGCGATTGCGAGCGGCTTGCAAGCCGCGGCCTCGCGTCTACGGCCCGGCGGACGCCTGGTCGCCATTAGCTTTCACTCGCTCGAGGACCGCATCGTGAAGCACGCCTTCAGGGATGACCCGCGGCTGCATGCCATCGTTAAACGCCCGCTCGTCGCGAGCGAGGAAGAGCGCCTGCGAAACGTTCGTGCGCGCAGCGCGAAGTTGCGCGTCGCCGAGCGCCTCGGGTGATCGCATTTCAACTCCCGGCCCCGCGGCCGAGTGAGCCCGCCCGCCCGCGCGTCCGGACCGCCCGTCGAGCGACCGAGTTGCGGCGCCGCAAGAACCACCGCATGCGCTACCGGCAGGCAGCCCGGATCGTCGTCGCGTTGACGCTGACGACGCTGTGCGTGTTGGGGTATCTGATGCTGCTGGCGAACGTCACGCGGCTGCACTACGAACTTGGCAAGGCTCAGCACCGCCAGGCGGCGCTGAGCGAGGCGACCCTGAGGCTCGACGACGAGATCGCCCAACTCGAATCGCGCGAGCGCTTGTCAGCCATTGCCGCGCACTTGGGGATGCACGACCCGCAGGTGTATGCGATGGTCGCCGTTCCGCGCGCGCCGATCCTCGCGCACCGGCCCGCGAGCGGGCTCGCCTTTCTCGCGGATTGGTTGCGGCCGTAGCCCGCGTGGTTCCGTGAGCCGCCGCCCGCCGCCGCGCAGAGCGGCCGGCGTTCGTCCGGAGCAAGCCTTCGCGCGCGCAAACTCGGGGCGCGCGAAGATGCTTTTCTACGGACTCTTTGCGCTGGCGTGCTATCTGGGATGGCGCCTATACGACGTTCAGATCGTGCACGGCGGCGTCTATGCGCGCGATGCGCATCGCCAGCAGTCCGCACTCTTTCGCGTCAGCGCGCGACGTGGATCGATCTCGACCAGCGACGGGGTGCTGCTCGCACGTTCGCTTCCTTCGCAAAGCGTCTATGCCGATGCGTCGGCCCGCGCCGGGGTGAGCGCGACGGCTGCCCGGCTCGCGCCGGTCCTTCACGAACCCGCCGCGGCGATCGCCAACCGGATATTGGCGCAGCGCTTCAATCACTCGATCGCGTGGAAAATTCCCGACGCCCAAGCGAAGGCGATTCGGGCGCTGGCGCTGCCCGGCATCAACGTCCAGGACGAAACGACCGGAAAGCGTTTCGTTCCCTCGGGTGAACTGGCATCGACGGTGCTCGGCTTTGTCGGGCGCGACGATAACGGGTTGGCCGGCGTCGAGTATGCGTTCGACGACATCCTGCGGGGCCGGCCGGGGCTCGAGACGCTCGAAACCGACGAGTTTGCGCGCGCGCTACCGTTTTCGAAAGCGCACTACGTCGAGGCGCCCAAGAGCGGCGACGACATCGTCCTGACGCTCGACTCGTACCTGCAGTTTACGACCCAGCGCGCACTGGCCGATACGGTGCACCGGTTCAGCGCTCGCAGCGGGACGGCGATCGTGATGGACCCGCAGACCGGCGCCATCCTCGCGCTCGCGAACGTGCCGAACTACGACGTGCGCGAGTACGCGCGCTACCCACCCGACGACTGGCGCGATCGGGCCGTGACCGACGCATACGAGCCCGGCTCGACGTTCAAACTGGTCACCGCCGCCGCCGCGCTCGAATCCGGTCGCGTTACGACCGCGTCGCAATTTGCAACCCGCGACCGTATGGAAATCGGCGGCGCAACGATCTATAACGCCGAGGACGGATTCATGGCGGGAACCGGCTCGAGCGAGACGCTCGCGGACATCATCGCGTACTCGCACAACGTCGGCGCCGCGGAAGTCGGGCTGGCGATCGGCAGGCGCGCCTTCTACCGCCAAGTTCGTAAGTTCGGTTTCGGCGACGAAACCGCGATCGGGCTGCCGGGTGAGAGCGCGGGAATCGTTCCGCCGCCGAGCCGGTGGAGTGCGACCTCGCTGGCGACCATGTCGTTCGGCCAGGGCGTCGCGGTCACGCCGCTCGCCTTGATCCGCGCCTACGCCGCGATCGCGAACGGCGGCTGGCTCTTACGGCCGCGCATTTTGGATGCGATCGTCGCGCCGGACGGCCGCGTGGTCTACCGGTACGGACGCGAAGTCGAACGGCGGGCGCTCTCGGCACGAACGGCCGCGACGTTGCGCGGCTTCCTGCGCGCGGTCGTCCTGCGCGGAACCGGGAATCCAAGCGCCCACGTGGCCGGCTACACGACGGCCGGGAAGACGGGCACCGCGCAGATCGCCGAGGGGGGCGGGTACGCACCCGGTGAGTACACCGCGTCGTTCGTCGGCTTCATCCCGGCCGAGCGGCCTCGATTTGTGATCCTGGTGAAGGTCGAGCGTCCGCGGGGCTCGATCTACGGCAGCGTCGTGGCGGCGCCGGCCTTCGCCCAAATTGCCCGCACCTGCATGCTGCATGCGGGCGTAATGCCGCAACTGGACCCCCCGCGTCGCCGCTTGGTTGGGCCTACCCGAACGTCGAAGCCCCGGGAATGACCCTGCGACACCTCGCCGCCGCGCTCGAAGGGGCGCGCGCGATCGGGTCGCTCGATCGTGAGATCGCAGCGATCGCGTACGACTCGCGTTCGGTTCGGCCCGGCGCGTTGTTCGTCGCGCTTCGGGGCGCGCGCGTGGATGGGGCCGACTTCGTCGCCGACGCGTTGGCGCGCGGCGCGACCGCGGTCGCGCTCGACGCGGAGCACGCAGCGCGGTTGCTCCCATTCGCCGTCGACGCGACGGCGCTCGTCGTGCCCGACGAAACGCTCGCTTTGGCGCGGCTGGCGGCGACGTTTTACGGCGCGCCTTCCGAGCACATGACCGTGGTCGGCGTTACCGGAACGAACGGCAAGACGACGACGACGGCGCTCGTCGCCGCAGTTTTGAGTGCGGCTGGAATGCCTGCCGGGCGGATCGGAACGCTTGGCGCGCACTTCGCCGACGCGATGTGGCCGCTCGAGAACACCACGCCCCCGGCAGCCGAACTTCAGGCGCTGCTGGAAGCGATGCGCGAACGCGGCGCGCGTGCGGCCGCGCTCGAAGTCAGTTCGCACGCGCTCGCCCTGGGGCGCGTGGCCGACGTGCGGTTTGCCGTCGGCGCGCTCACGAACGTGACGCGCGACCACTTAGACTTTCACGAAAACGACGCGGCGTACGCGGCAGCCAAACGCCGTTTGTTCGACCTCGCCGAGCGCGCCGTCCTGAACGCCGACGATCCGTACGGCCGGCGTTGGGCAACCGAGCTGCGCGACGCCGGCGGCCGGGTCGTCACCTACGGCTTTGACGAGCGCTCCGACGTGCGCGGCGAGGTCGTCGAGGCCGGTCCCAACGGCAGCACATTCCGCGTCGAGGGCCGCACGTTTCGGCTGCGCCTGTCCGGCCGTTTCAATGTCTCGAACGCGCTCGCGGCGCTGGCGATCGCGCGCTCGCTCGAGGTCGATGATGCGACGAGTGCGGTGGCTCTAGCGGATGCCCAGCCCTTGCCCGGCCGCATGGAGCGCATCGGTGAGGGCCGGCCGGCCGTCCTGGTCGACTACGCGCACACCCCCGACGCGTTGGAGGCGGTCCTGCGCGCGGCGCGCGAGTTCGGCGGCGGGCGCGTTCACGTCGTCTTCGGATGCGGCGGCGACCGTGACCGCGGAAAGCGCCCGCTGATGGGGCGCGTTGCGAGCGAACTTGCCGATCGCATCACCGTAACGAGCGACAACCCTCGTACCGAATCGCCGAGCGACATCGCCGCCGCGATCGTCGCGGGTATCGCCGGGAACGCCGACTACGCGATCGAACTCGATCGGCGTAGCGCGATCAGGCGCGCGGTCCTCGAAGCCGCCGACCCGGACATCGTGCTGGTTGCCGGCAAGGGACACGAAGCCTATCAAATCGTTGGCCGGCGCTCGGCGCACTTCGACGACGCGCACGAGGTCCGCGCGGCCTTGGCCAGGCGGGCGGCCGGCCGGGCCCACGCGTGAACGTTCCGCGCGACGCAGCGATCGCAGCGACCGGCGCGCACGTCGTGCACGGCGAACGCTTGCCCGAGGCGTTTGCGGTCGCGACCGATACGCGCACGCTGCAGCCGGGCGACGTCTTCGTGGCGCTGCGCGGCGAGCGCTTCGACGGCGCCGCGTTCGTCGCCGAAGCGCTCGCGCGCGGCGCCCTCGCCGTGCTCGTCGACCGGCTCGCGGCCCTGCCGGACAACGTGCCCGCGCTGGTCGTCGACGACGTAAGGGCGGCATATTTGGCCCTCGGCGGCGAAGCGCGGCGCTTAGCCCGTGCGCGCGTCGTGGGCATTACGGGCAGCGCGGGCAAGACGACGACCAAGGAGTTCGTCGCACAACTGTTCGGCGCGGAACGCGGATTGCGCGTGCTCGCAACGCCGGCCAACGAGAACAACGAGATCGGGGTCGCAAAGTTCTTGCTGTCGCTGACGCCCGAAACCGACATTGCCGTCGTCGAACTCGGGGCGCGGCACTTCGGCGAGATCGAACCGCTCGCGCGGGCCGCTCGGCCCGACGTTGCGGTGCTCACGAACCTCGGCGACGCGCACCTCGAGATTATGGGTTCGCCCGAACGCCTCGACGCAACGAAGTGGGGGATCTTCGCAAGCGGCGCGCAGGCCGTCCTCAACGCGCGCGACCCTCGGCAGCGTGCGCGCGCTGCCGGCTTGACGCGGACGCCCCAGGCGTTCGCGGCCACCGACGCAGCGACGCCCCTCGAACCGTTCGGAACGCGCACGACGGTCCTGTGCGGTCGCGACGCCTTGGTGCTGCTCGAGGGCGGCCGCTCGCAGACGCTACCCGTTCGCTGCGAGGTTGCCGGCGAACATAACCGCGCCAACGTGGCGGCCGCCGCGGCCGCGGTGCTCGCGTTCGGCGGCGACGGCGTAGCGGTTGCCGCGGGCATCGGCGAACTGCGCCTGCCGAGTGGACGTTACGAACGTCGCACGATCGGCGACCTCGAGTTGATCTACGACGCCTACAACGCGTCGATGAGCGGTGCGCTTGCGACCCTCGACGCCTTCGCGCGCGAGCGCTCGCCCCGGCGCATCGCGGTCCTCGGCAGCATGGCCGAACTCGGTGACAACGCACCGGCGATGCACGAACGCGTCGGGGTGGCCGCGGCGCACGCAGGGCTTGCCGCTTTGCTGGTCGGCGGCGACTTCGCCGCGGACCTCGCGCGCGGCGCGCGAGCCGGCGGTTTGCCGGGGGAGCGCGTCGTGCGCTTCGACGCCAACGCCGAAGCGGCGCGCTGGCTGCGGGCGAACGCGCGCCCCGGAGACCTCGTCCTGCTCAAAGGTTCGCGTCGCTATCGTCTCGAGGAGATCGCCGAGGAGTTGGCCGCACATGCTCGCTGAGCGCGCGAACTCCGCGCTGCACGTCGTGGGTAGCGAGGCGCGCTCCGGCCGCGTCGCGCTCGCTGAAGCAAGCGGCGGAACGCTCGTGGCGATCCCCGTTCGGACACGCCTTGTCATGGCCGGCGACGACCTGCCGGCACTCGTCGCGGCCGCGGTGCGCGGAATCGCGCGACCGGGCGACGCGCTGGCGATCTCCGAGACGGCCGTAGCGATCGCCCAAAACCGCATGGTTCCGGCCGAGTTCGTACGCCCGAGCCGCCTGGCATATGCCCTTTCGGCGCGCGCCGGCGTGCTGGCGACGGTCAATCAGCCCGAGTCGCTGCAGCTGGTGATCGACCGCGTAGGCGCGCCGAGAGTTTTGTACGCCGGCGCCATGCACGTCTTGGGACGCTTGCGCGGGCGCCGCGGCGCGTTCTACGAGATCTTGGGCGACGCGATCGCCGCGATCGACGGGTACACCGGAACGCTGCCGCCGTACGAGCGCACGATCGTGTTCGAGCCCGAGGATCCGAGCGGCGTCGCGCGTGCGATTGCCGCGGCGTGCGGCGCCGAGGTTGCGATCGTCGATGCCAACGATCTCGGCAGCGCCAAGGTTTTGGGCGCCAGCCCGGGTATCGCGGCGGCCGCCATCGAGCGCGTGCTGGTAACGAACCCGCACGGGAACGGCGACGAGCAGACGCCGATCGTGGTCTTGAAGTGGCGCGGCGACGGCCCCAGCCCCTTACTCGGTGCGGCCGCTTGAACGAGTTCGCGCGCGACGCGGTGCTGTTCGTCTTGGTGCTAGGCGTGACGCTCGCGCTCGGCCGACCGCTGATCGGAGCGCTGCGCGCGCTGGCCTTGGGACAGCGAGCGTACGAAGACGCGCCGGCGACGCACGCCAAGAAGACGGGGACGCCGACCATGGGCGGCCTCCTGTTCGGGCTGGCGCTGGCGCTGGGCCTGGCCGCGCGTCACGACGCGCAAGCGGTCGCGCTCGCCGTGCTTGGCTTCGGCTGCGCGGCGGTCGGCTTCGTCGACGACTATCTGGCCATCCGACGCGGGCGCAATCGCGGCCTGCGGGCGCGTACGAAGTTCGCCGCGACGGCGCTGGTCGCAATCGTCTTTCTCGCGCTGCTCGTCCACGATCCCACGTTCGCGCAGCGTGGCGTTGCGTTCGCGTTCGGATCGACGCAACTGCGGATCCCGGATTGGGCGTGGTACGCGCTCAGCCTACTCGCGGTGCTGGCGACCACGCACGCCGTCAATCTGACCGACGGCCTCGACGGACTGGCGACCGGAACCTACCTCCCACCATTAGCGGTCGTCGTCTGGCTGGCGTCGCGCGCGGGCGCCGGTGGCGCGGTCGCGCTGCTGATCGCGCTCGGCGCGGCTTGCATCGGCTTCCTCGCGTTCAATCGCCATCCGGCCCGACTGTTCATGGGCGATACCGGTTCGCTGTTGCTCGGCGGCATGCTCGCCGGCGGCGCGATCGTTTCCGGCGCGGTGTTGCTTCTGCCGCTCATCGGCGGCGTCTTCGCCGCCGAGACGATTTCGGTCATCGTTCAAGTCACGTATTTCAAAAGGACGAAGAAACGGATCTTTCGTATGAGTCCACTTCATCATCACTTCGAACTTGGCGGCTGGCCGGAGACGGTCGTGACGCATCGTTTCTGGACCGCTTCGGCGTTGCTTTCGCTCGCCGGCGCAGCGCTCGCACGGTGAGCGGCACGTGAGCGAATTCCCCGCGACGTTTGGCGCTTCCGAGCGCGTGCTGGTGATCGGGCTGGGCCGAAGCGGGCGAGCGAGTTGTAGCGTTCTGCGCGCACGCGGCGCGAGCGTATGGGCGACCGACGAGGGTCCTACGAGCCGGCTGGAGGATGCGATCCGCGAGATCGATGCGACCGGCGCGCGATTCGTCGCACCCGCCGATATCGACGCGCTCTTGCCGACGCTGACGGTCGCGGTGCTTTCGCCGGGCATTCCGCTCAATGGCGAGTTCGTCCGCCGCGTCCAAGCGGCGCGCGTCCCCGTTTTCAGCGAGATTGAGGTCGCCTATCGCATCGCGCGCGCGCCGCTCGTCGCCGTCACCGGGACGAAGGGTAAGACCACGACGACCGCGCTGATCGGCGCGATGTTCCGGCAAGCCGGCAAGACGACGTACGTCGGCGGGAACATTGGAAACGCGCTGATCGACGAGACCGCAAAAGCCGGTCCGGACGACTGGGTGATCGCCGAGGTCTCGTCGTTCCAGCTCGAGTCGATTCGTTCGTTCAAGCCGCGCATCGCGACGATCCTCAACCTTTCGCCCGACCACCTCGACCGCTATCACTCGATGGACGAGTACGCCGAAGCGAAGTTTCGGATCTTCGCGAATCAGGGGCCGGGCGACACGTTCGTCGGGAACTACGACGATCCGATCGTGGGCGCGCTGGCCGAACCCGAAGGCGGCGCCCGCATCCCGGCGTGCGCGCTGTGGTTCGCGAACGCGCCGCACCGGCACACGACGCTCTACTTGCGCGGCGAGCGAATCGTGTTCGCGCCACCGACCGGCGACCCGCGTCCGCTCGAAATCATGTCGACGCGGGAAATTCCACTGCTCGGTGCGCACAACGTCGCGAACGTGATGGCGGCCCTGCTCGTCGGTTTGGCGGCCGGTTTGGAGCGGGCGGCGTTGCGCGAGGCCGTCGTCGGCTTCCGCGCGCTTCCGCATCGCTTGGAACGGACGGCCGAACGCGACGGGATCGCGTTCGTCGACGATTCCAAGGCGACGAATCCCGGCGCGGTGGTGGCCGCACTCGACGCTCTGCGCGAGCCGGTCGTGTTGATCGCCGGCGGCAAGTCCAAGCGAACCGACTTTCGCGCCATGGCCGAGGCCGCAACGCGGCGCGCGCGTGCCGTCGTCCTGATCGGAGAAACCGCCGACGAGCTGGCGCCGTTGCTTGCGGGCGTACCGAGCGCGCGCGCCGGCTCGATGGAAGAGGCCGTTGCCCTGGCGCGCCGGTTCGCGTTGCCCGGCGACGTCGTCTTGCTTTCTCCAGGCTGCGCCTCGTTTGACATGTTTGCATCGGCGGACGCGCGCGGCGAGGCCTTTGCCGAAGCGGTCCGCGGTCCTCTCGTCGGCGCGACGGGCCGTTCGCTTGAATAGTCTGCGCGTCGGCCGCCCGTTCGCCCCACCGCGCGCCGTTCCTCGGCCGCAGACGGCTTCCGGTGGACCCGACACCGTGTTGATCGCGACCGTCGGCTCGCTCGTCGCCATCGGCTTGGTAATGATTCTGTCGGCTTCGAGCGCGACGGCTTACGCATTCCACCACGACTCAACCTACTTTCTCAAGCGTCAACTGATCTGGTTGTGCATCGGCCTCGGTGCGGCGGTCGTAGCTTATCGCTGCGACTACCGCGCATTGCGCGGGCTCGCGCCGCTGGTCGTCGGCCTTTCGCTGGTATCGCTCGTCGCCGTGCTCGTACCGCACGTCGGGCTCGTCTCAAACGGCGCGCGTCGCTGGCTTGGCGCCGGTTCCGTTTCCTTCGAACCCTCCGAGTTCGCTAAGCTCGCGCTGGTGCTCTACCTCGCTTCGGCGCTCACGATCAAGGGCGAACGGTTGCGCTCGCTTGTGCGCGGACTCTTCCCGATCGTGACGCTCACGCTCGCCTTCGTGCTGCTCGTTTTCAAGGAACCCGATACCGGGACGGCGAGCCTACTCGCCTTCACCGCGGCCGTCTTGTTCTTCGTCGGCGGTGCGCGGCTCGCGCACCTCGCACTCATCGCGCTGGTCACGCTTCCGCCGGCCGCGCTGTTGGTACTCACGCAGCACTACCAACGCGCGCGACTGCTGGCATTCCTCGATCCTTGGAAGGACCCGTTGAACTCGGGCTTCCACATCGTGCAGTCGCTCTACGCGCTCGGGAGCGGTGGCTGGATCGGCGTCGGCTTGGGATTCTCGCGCCAAAAGTTTTTCTATCTGCCCGAGCAGTACACCGATTTCATCTTCGCGATCATCGGCGAAGAACTCGGCTTGCTGGGAACGGTCGTGGTGCTGGCGCTCTTCGTTCTGTTCGCGTATCGCGCGGTCCGCATTGCGCTGGCGGCACCGGACCGCTTCGGCTTCTTGTTGGCTCTGGGATGCGCGGCGGTCATCATGGTGCAGGCCTTCATCAATATCGGCGTGGTGACGTCGTCATGGCCGGTTACCGGCGTCCCGCTGCCGTTCATCTCGTTTGGCGGCAGCTCGCTGGTCGTCTCGCTGGTCGCATCGGCGTTGATCGTCAACGTCGGGCGGCACCGATCACGCGCCTCCTCTTGACCGGCGGCGGCACCGGCGGCCACGTCTATCCCGCGCTTGCCATCGCCGAGACGCTCGCCGAACGGTACGCCGATCTCGACGTGCTGTTCGTGGGGAGACGCGAGGGCCTCGAGGCGACGCTCGTTCCGCGGGCCGGGTTGGCGCTGGCGTTCGTCGAGAGCCGGCCGCTCGAGCGAAACCACCCGCTCGCGTTTCCCGCGACGCTCGCTGCGAACGCGCGCGGCATCGTGCAAGCCACCCGGATCGTCCGGCACTTTCGACCGGACCTGGTCGTTGCCACCGGCGGGTACGTCGCGTTTCCTGTCGCGCTCGGCGCTCGGCTTGCCGCGGCGGGCGCACCCAGCGCGCTGCTCGAGCCGAACGCGGTGGCCGGGCTGGCGAACCGCTTGTTGGCGCCGTTCGTCGACGAAGTCTGGCTCGGCACCGACGCCACCCCGGTCGGGTGCAAGTCCGTTCGCACGGGGATCCCGGTGCGGCGCTCGATCACGCGCCCGCTCGAACCGCAGGCGGCTCGCCGCGCGCTCGGGCTCGATCCCGAGCGGACGACGATCGTCGTGATGGGCGGCAGTCAAGGCGCGCGCCGGTTGAACGAGGCAGCCCGCGCCCTCGAACCGGTTGCCGCGGCACGGGGCTGGCAGATTTTCGCGATCGTCGGCGCCGGCGGCGCGTCGCCCGCGTCCGCGTCCGCTTCGGCCGCGGGCGGCGCGCTGCGCGAGATTGCGTACCTTGACGACCCGGCGTTGGCCTATGCTGCTGCCGATCTCGTGGTCGCACGCGCGGGCGCTTCCACGCTGGCCGAACTGGAGGCGACAGGCAGCCCGAGTTTGCTCGTCCCCTACCCGCATGCCACCGCCGATCACCAGACCCGCAACGCATTGCGGCGGGCCGCGACCGGCGCGGCCCGCGTCGTTCCCGACGCCGAACTGGACGGCCCGCGCCTCGCGCGCGAACTGCAGGCGGCGCTCGACCCGGCGGCCCTCGCGGCGCTGCGAGCGGGCGCGCGCAGGTCAGGTGGCGGCGACGCGCGGGCGGCGATCGCCGAGCGCGTCGCCGCGCTGCTCGCAACGCGGGGGAAGCGCGTCGCGCGTACGAACGAGGGTCGTCCGTGAGGCTCTCGCCGCCGGTACACTTCGTCGGAATCAGTGGAATCGGGATGAGCGCGCTGGCGCGCGTGTTGCTTGCGCGCGGTTTGGCCGTGAGCGGTTCGAGCGACCAGCAAACACCGTTGACCGACGCGCTCGCCGGCGAAGGCGCGAGGGTCTCGATCGGTCATGCCGCGGCCAATCTTGCCGGTGCGCGCACCCTCGTCGCGAGTTCCGCGATCGCGCCGGACAACCCGGAGTTGACCGCCGCCCGAGCGCGCGCCATTCCGATCGTCCGTCGCGGCGCGCTGTTGGCCGAACTGATGGCGCCCGCGCGCGGGGTGGCGATCGCCGGTACGCACGGCAAGACGACGGCGACCGCGATGATCGCCGCCGTCCTCGAAGCCGGCGATCTTGACCCGACGGTGGTGCTGGGCGGCGAACTCGTCGAGGGAGGTCAAAACGCGCGCGTCGGCGCGAGCCGTTGGTTCGTCGCCGAGAGCGACGAGTCCGACGGTTCGTTCCTCGATCTGCAAGCGGAGATTGCAATCGTCACCAACGTCGAGAACGATCACGTCGCAAGCGACGAGGAGATGCCCCGGCTGGAGGCCGCCTTCGAGCGGTTTCTTGCGAACCTCCCCACCAATGGACTCGCCATCGTCGGCACCGACGACGTTCGCGCCGCGCGGCTGGCGAAGCGGCAACGCGCTGCCCGAACGCGGACGTTCGGTTTTAGCAGCGCCGATATCGTGGCGCGCAACCCGCGCTACGCCGACTTCGGTTCGCGCTTCGAGGTCGAAGTCGACGGACGTATGCTCGGCGAGATCGCGCTGTGCGTACCCGGCGCGATCAACGTGCTCGATGCGCTCCCCGCAATCGCACTCGCCGGAGAACTCGATATTCCGTTCGAGCGCGTGCGCGCCGGTTTGGGACGCTTCCAGGGGGTCCGCCGACGCTTTCAAATCATGGGGCGCGGCGCGCAGATGACGGTCGTCGACGATTACGCGCACCACCCGACGGCCGTTGCGGCGACGTTGGCGGCGGCGCGCGCGAACTGGGGCGGCCCGATCGTGGTCGCGTTTCAACCGCACCGCTACTCGCGAACGCGCTACCTTGCCGCCGAGTTTGCGCGGGCGCTTGCAGGGGCCGAGTTGGTCGTGCTCGCGCCGATTTACGCGGCCTCCGAACCGCCGCTTGACGGCGTCGACGCGCGCAGCATCGGCGAACCCCTGGCGCGCGCGGGGACGAGCGTCACCTACGCGAGTAGCGTTGAGGACGTGCCGGACTGCGTTCGCGCGATCGCACCGCCCGGCTCGCTCGTGCTGTGTCTGGGCGCCGGGACGATCACACTCGCCGCGCGCACACTCGGCGCCGCCCTCGTATGAACGCGCTCTCACCGCTCGATCCCTCGATCCTGCGGGACGAGGACCGGTCGCGCTTGCACGCGCTGCTCGGCGCGCGGGTGACGTTCGACGAACCGCTGGCGCAGTACACGTCGTGGAAGATCGGCGGCCCGGCGGATGCGTTCGCACAGGTCGAGCGCGCCGAAGAACTCGCGAGCGTTTTGCGGCTCGTATTGCAGCGTCGCTTGCCCTGGTTCGTCTTGGGAAGCGGCTCGAATCTGCTGGTCGGCGATGGCGGCATTCGCGGCATCGTGTTGCGTCTCGCCGGCGAGTTCGCACAAATCGACCTTAAGGACGAAGGCGGTCTCGTGGTCGTTCGGGCCGGCTCGTCGTCGTCGCTGGCGCTGCTGACCGCGCAGGCCGCTTCGCGTGGCGCCGTCGGGATCGGCTCGCTGGCAGGCATTCCGGGGAGCGTCGGCGGCGCGCTGCGCATGAACGCCGGCACCGATCGCGAGATCGGGGAATTCGTCCGCGAGGTCTGGGTGCAGACCCCGGCCAAGCCGGATGCGCACGCCGTTTCGCCGCAGTACTTTTACCGTCACACGACGCTCGAGCGCGACGCGGTCGTCGCCCGCGTCACGCTCGCGTTCGAGCGCGGCGATCCCGCTGCGGAGCGCGCGCGGATGCAGGTGCGCCTCGTGCGGCGGAAATCGACCCAGCCACTGCAGTGGCCGAACGCCGGCTCGTGTTTCCGAAATCCGCCGGGCGACCACGCCGGCCGGTTGATCGAGCAGGTCGACGCCAAAGGCTGGCGGATCGGCGGCGCGGAGGTCTCGCCGCTCCACGCGAACTTCATCGTCAATCGGGAAAACGCGTCGGCGGCCGAGGTCGCCGCGCTGTTGGCGCGCGTGCGCCGAGCGGTCTTCGAGCGGTTTGGTGTCGAACTCGAACTCGAGGTGCACTTCGTAGGAGTATTTACGTGACGAAAGGACGGGTCGCGGTCGTGATGGGCGGGCGGAGTTCCGAGCGCGAGGTCTCGCTCGAGAGCGGTCGCGGCGTGCTCGCTGCGCTCGGGCGACTCGGCTACGAGGCGCGCGCCCTCGACTTCGACGCGCGCTTCGTCGATGCGCTCGGCGAGTTCGCGCCCGATGTCGTTTTCAACGCGCTGCACGGTCCGGGCGGCGAAGACGGTTGCATCCAAGGCGTCCTCGAGTGGCTCGGCCTGCCGTACACCGGCAGCGACCTCCGCGGGTGCGCCCTCGCGATCGACAAGCACCTCACGAAGAAGTTGCTCTCGGCCGAAGGCTTGCCCACGCCGTCGTGGGATGTCTTCGACCTCGGTGGCGGGACGCTGCCGCTGCTACCCGGCTCGCTCGATTTACCGCTCGTCGTCAAGCCGCGCGCGGAGGGTTCGAGCCGCGGCGTGACGATCGTGCGGACGCACGAAGAGTGGACGCATGCGATGCTCGCTATCGCCGAGCGCACGGCCTCGGTGCTCGCCGAAGAGTTCATCGAGGGGCGCGAGTACTCGTGCGGCATCCTCGGCGAGGAAGCGCTCCCGGTCATCGAGATCGTTCCGTCGGCCGAGTTCTACTCGTACGACGCAAAGTACGAGCCCGGCGGGAGCCGCCATTTCGTTCCGGCGCCGATCGACCACGATCTTGCGATGCGCTTGCAGACGCTCGCGCTCTCGGTGCATCGGTTGATCGGCCTGCGCGACTATTCGCGCACCGATTTCATCGTGACCCCCGAAGGCCGTCCGTTCATCCTCGAAGTGAACGCCCTCCCGGGCCTCTCGCCGACTAGCCTCTTCCCCGAAGAGTCCGCCGCGTTCGGCATCTCGTTCGACGCGCTGATCGAGCGCCTGCTCGCGAACGCGCGCGCCCGCAGCCTCGAAACCGCCGAAGTCTAGCCCGCCGTGCGCGCGAACAGCATGCATGGGAATTGCACCTAGCCTAAGAAGTCAGTTTGCATGGTCAACGCAGGTACGGTCGTCGATCGCGGACTTGAGGGCATCGTCGTCGGGTCGACCGCGCTCAGCAACGTGGAGGGTCTCGAAGGTCGCTTAACCTACCGAGGTTACGACATCCACGATCTCGCCGCGCACGCGACTTTTGAAGAAGTCGTCTTCCTGTTGCTTTTCGGCGCGTTGCCCAACCGGCAGCAACTCGAGGAACTAACGGCGCGCATGGGTGCCAACCGGACGCTCGCGCAGCCGTTGATCGACTGGATGGAGGCGTTGCCGAAGGATGCGTGGCCGATGGACGTGTTGCGGACGGCGGTTTCGGCGCTGGCGCTGTACGTACCGCACGAGCCCGACGGCGTCCACCCGTCGAATCCGCAAACGGCGCTCGTCTTGGTTTCGAAGACCGCCTCGCTCGTGGCCGCCTGGGATCGAATCCGGCGTGGCCTCACGGCGATCCAGCCGCGCGCCGACCTTACGCACGCCGCCAATTTGCTGTACATGCGGACCGGTGAGGTTCCGATCCCCGCAGCCGAACGCGCTCTGGATACGTACCTGACCCTCCTTGCCGACCACTCGTACAACGCTTCGACCTTTGCCGCGCGCGTCACGGCCTCGACGCATGCGGACATCTATGCGGCGGTAACCTCGGCGGTCGCGACCCTCGAGGGGGACTTGCACGGCGGCGCGCCCGGCAAAGTGATGGCGATGCTGCAAGCGATCGAAAAACCGGAGCGCGCGGAACCGTACGTCCGCGAACTGCTCGCGCGCGGCGAGAAGATCATGGGAATGGGGCATCGCGAGTACAAAGTTCGCGACCCGCGCGCGCAGCATCTCGAAGCGATGGCCAAACGTTTGGGAAGCGCGTCCAACCCGCGCTGGTACGAACTCGCGCGCGCGCTCGAGGACGCCTCGAACCGCGTGCTCCAGGAGGTGAAGCCGGGCAAGCGGATCTACGCGAACGTTGAGTTCTACACCGCCCCAACGCTTTTTAGTCTCGGCATTCCGGCCGATGAATTCACGTGCATGTTTACGTGCGGACGGATGGCGGGTTGGACGGGCCACATCCTCGAGCAGCTCGCCGATAACCGGTTGATCCGGCCGCAAGCGACCTATTCGGGGCCTCCGGTCGGCGGCTACGTCGCGTTGGCCGACCGCGACCGCAACGGCGCCCCCGCGCACGGCTGAACCCGCCGGCGCTTCTGTTGCGCGTCGTCACTCCAAGCGAGCGAAAAGGTCATCGATGTCCAGAGCGAGATCGCGATATACATTCGAACGTGCGACTTCGCCGGCTCCAAACGTTTCGCTCGTAGCATTTGTTAAGGTGGCGACCGTTCGCGCGAGCGGATCGACGACGACGACCAACTTCGAGCCGTAAGCGAGGTACAGGTCGATTTTTTCCCCAAGCGTGCGCTTCCGGTCACCGGGTGAAAGCACTTCGATTGCGATGTCGGGGGCGATCGTCGGCGCTTCCCGCAGTTCTCCCCACGCCTCGGGCATGCGTTCGAACGAAACGTACGCGACGTCCGGGACGAGCGAACTTGGTTTCGCGTCGACCGGGACGAAGTAGAAACGCCATTCGCTGCCGACCTCCCCGCGGTCGCCGGCCCAGTTCGTCAACAGCGTGCTCAGGCGCGCCTGCAAGATCGCGTGGCGTCGCCGGGGACTCACTTTCTGTTCCCAGCGTCCGCGAATCGACTCGATCGCGGGCTTAACCTCGGGGATCCCCAACTCCGGTGCTGCTCGCATACGCTCACGTGACTCTATCACGGCGGACGGCGCATCCGCAAATCCGCGTTCGCGTCAACGAAGGTGCGCGGGATTTCGGAGGGCAGCCGGGCGACGATTTCATAACCGATCGTGTGCGCCCACTGCCCCCAGTCCTCGGCATCGATCCGTTCGTCACCGTCGCGCCCGAGCAGCGTTACCGGGTCGCCCGGCGCGGCGCCGGGGACCTCGCTCACGTCGATCATCGTGACGTTCATGCACACGCGACCGACGATCGGAGCGCGCGTTCCGCGCACGAGAACTGTGCCACGGTTGGAAAGCGCGCGCGAAACGCCTTCGGCGTAGCCGATCGGCAGGACGCCGATGCGCGCGGCGCGCGGCGTACGGTAGGTGCAGCCGTAGCCGACCGGAGTGCCCGCCGCCACGTCGCGGACGAACACCAACTCCGAGCGCCAGGTCAGCGCCGGTTCGAGTT
Organism: Vulcanimicrobiaceae bacterium; assembly: GCA_039923715.1. GTDB lineage: Bacteria > Vulcanimicrobiota > Vulcanimicrobiia > Vulcanimicrobiales > Vulcanimicrobiaceae > JBDTCF01. Next base: position 4,509 of record JBDTCF010000100.1, on the reverse strand, counting down.
CGAGCGGTTCCGCAAGCGCGGCGCGCGTTTGCGGCGAGGGCCAGATGCCGTAGATCGCGATGCCGGCGCGCACCAGGTCGAGCCGCGACTGCGGATAGAGCATCGCGGCCGCCGACGCGGCAGCGTGACGCACGACCCCGCGCGCCCGCAAGCGCTCGTCGAGCGGCGCCAACGCACTCTCGAAACGGGTGAGTTGTTCGAGCGTGTAGGCCGATTCGAGTTCTTCGGCGGCGGCGAGGTGGGTGAACGTTCCAAGCAACGCCAGCGCCGGCTCGTCCAGGAAGTTTGCGATCGCAGCGGCCGCGAGCGGCGCGTCGAGCCCGAGGCGCGTCACGCCGGTGTCAACCTTCGCATGGATCGCGAACGGCCGGCCGCGCGCGCGTGCGACCCGCGCCGCATCGGCCGCGTACGCGCCGCGGTCCCAGAGTGCGATCGCCGCGTCGCACTCGTGCGCGAGGGGCAAGTCGCGTGCGGGAATCGGGCCCAAGATCAGAATCGGCGTCGCGACGCCGGCGGCGCGCAACGTCGCGGCTTCTTCGACGCGGTAGACCGCGAGCAGCCCGATGTCACCCGCGAGCGCTTGACCGACCGCGGCCAGACCGTGACCGTAGGCGTTAGCCTTGATGACCGGGACGAGCCGTGCCGGAGCGACCAACGCGCTCAGGCGCGCGACGTTCCGACGAATCGCACCGCAGTCGACCTCGATGTGCGCGATCACCCGCGTCGTCCCACCCTTGGGAGCAAGATGCCGGCGACGATCCCGGGGGCCTCAGTAGTGCGCGCGCGAGCGCATGAGAGGGACCAAAGAGAAGTTCCGCTCGAGGGCTGCTACAAGACTCGCGTCCGAGATCGTAACCTTGAACGAGTTCCACGTCTCTCGGAGGCGTTCGACAAGCTGGTTCGCGAGGACCGCCGTTTGACGTACGGAGATTTCCGCAGCTACGGCAAAGGCGCGCAGCGCGTCGCGATCGATGCGCGCAAAGTCTCGCTCGCCACCTACGGTCAGTACGAGGTCCCCATTTGGGTAGTACAGACGGGTGCAGACAAAATCGTAGAGCGGGGAAATCCGAGCGTTGTAACCGTCCCTATATCCGATGGACCAATTCTTCAGGTGCATGTCGTTGTTTCCAGTGCACACACCAAAAACGAGCCGGCGCACGAATTCTTCGAGATCTTCCGGAGGGCAGAGGGTCGCGATGACGTTAGCCACCCAATGGGTAGCCTTGCCTTCATATTTGTCGCGGGGGGCCTGCCCCGCGACCTGGTTCAGGTCTTCAAAATGTACGCGACCGCCACCTCGAGTCCGGTCGAATCGCCGAGTTTTGAACGCTTTTGGCGGTTCATCCGTTCGCAAAAGCGGTAGATCTCTCGGCAGTCCGTCGATCTGATCGAGTTCGACGAGGTCGATATCGGGTACGTCGAGTCCGACCGCTTTCGCAAATCGCATGATCGCGTACTCGTTCTCAGGAAGCCGTGGGTACGCGTTTGTCGGAAGTTTGACGATCCACTGCCCATCCGTACCCCGAAGCGGGATCGTTAGACGGTTGGCCACACTGTTAGCACTAAACTTCAGCTGCGCGCCGGCGAGCGAGAAACGTAATGGCCGATCGGATGGAACGCGCGGTTCTCCGACTGCGGGTTCTTCCTCGGGAGCGTCGAGTTCGCGGATGATTACCGCACCTGGAAGATCCTCTCCCAAAACGTGCAAAAAAGGGTAGTCCCGAGTGCGATTGATATCGAATTGGCGCGCGACAATACTACGGAGCACGCCGTCTTCATCCGGCAAGAGATTTGCGAAAAAAGGCGGGGTGACTCGGTGCGTCCTCGGGACTCTCCGGATCGTGGTGCCGGTGGCGGTAATAAAGCCTTGGCTGAGAACGGGTGGATGCTCGTCGTCAAGGTAGGCATCGTGGAAGCTAAAGAGATTGTCGTCGCCGGGCAGATTGATAAGCGTGCCGACAGGTCGGTCGGCGAGCCAGACTCCCATCGCGCCGGGCACTACGCGAATCGTCCCCGTTCCAAGGTCTCGTTGGGCTCCGCGGAATCGCCGAGGAGCGCCCGAACAGACGGCACCTGACTTTTCGGGACCAGCATCGGCTCAAGTTTCAGAAGGCGCGCAATGTCGAGCAGGGTCGAGACCCGTAAATCTGCTCCGCGCTCGATGTGGGAAAGGTGGGAATTGGGCATCCCGAGGCGGCGTGCCGCCTGGGTCTGGGTAAGCCCGAGCTGCTTGCGAGCCGCGACGAGCAACGCCCCGAGTCGACGTCCATCCTCGCTTACGGCACGCCTTGCTGTCTTGGGTGTGGCTTCGAGCAAATCGCGATCCTCGGCAGGTTCAAACAATTTATCATAATGTATAAACGCCTGTCAATTATTCTGGAATTTTATAAATTATGCACGCTCCGGGCACGGAAACGTCAACGCCGCTCCCACCGGCCTCCGAAACGCGATCTCCTCAGCGCGAGCCGAATTCGAGGGCTCAGGCGTTCTTATCGGGCCGAGAACCCTGGCTTTTCGCCCAGATGGTACCTGTTCGGGCAACGCCAACCGACCAACTCCCTTGCACTCCCGGCTCGGGTCTGCTAGTCTAATGGTCCTGGCAGTCTACTGCCACGAGTGCCAAAATCATCCAAAATCCGAGTTCCGTGGAGGTCTTTTTTCGTGAATCTGAGGCCATTGGGCGACCGTCTGGTCGTCGAGCACGTCGAGCAGGCTGAGAAGAGCGCCGGCGGCGTCTTTCTGCCCGACACCGCCAAAGAGAAGCCCCAAGAGGGCAAGGTCCTGGCGGTCGGTACCGGCCGCACGCTCGATAGCGGCACCAAGTTGCCGATGGACGTCAAGGTCGGCGACCGCATCATCTACTCGAAGTATTCGGGTAGCGAAGTCAAACTCGAAGGAACCGAGTACCTCATCATTTCCGAGAAGGACGTGCTTGCTGTCGTCACCGACACGCGCGTCCCGGCCGGCGTCTAGGAGTAACGAGTAAAACATGGCTGCCAAAGAACTCGTCTTTGACGAGAGCGCACGTCGCGCGCTCGAGCGCGGTGCCAACATCCTGGCCGATGCGGTGAAAGTCACCCTCGGACCCAAGGGACGTAACGTCGTCCTCGACAAAAAATTCGGTTCCCCGACGATCACCAACGACGGCGTGACGATCGCCAAGGAAATCGAACTGCCCAACACGTTCGAGAACATGGGCGCGCAACTCGTTAAAGAAGTCGCTTCGAAGACGAACGACATTGCCGGCGACGGCACGACGACCGCGACCGTGCTGGCGCAAGCGATCATCCGCGAAGGACTGCGCAACGTCACCGCCGGCTCGAACCCGCTGCTGATCAAGCGTGGGATCGAAAAGGCCGTCGAGATGGCCGTCGCCGAGATGGAAAAGATGGTCCAAAAGGTCGATACCAAAGAAAAGATCGCTCAGGTCGCGTCGATTTCGGCAAATGACAAAGAGATCGGCGATTTGATTTCGATCGCGATGGACAAGGTCGGTAAAGACGGCGTCATCACCGTCGAAGAGTCGAAGACGATGAAAACCGACGTCGAGACCAAGGACGGCATGCAGTTCGACAAGGGCTACATCTCGCCGTACATGGCGACCGACATGGAGCGCATGGAAGCGACCCTCACCGATCCCTACATTCTCGTCACGGAGCGGAAGGTTTCGGCGATCGCCGACATCCTGCCGCTGCTCGAGAAGATCGTTCAGGTTCAGAAGCCGCTGCTGATCATCGCGGAAGACGTCGAAGGCGAAGCCCTCGCAACGCTCGTCGTCAACAAGTTGCGCGGCACGTTCACGACCGTCGCGGTCAAGGCGCCTGGCTTCGGCGACCGCCGCAAGGAAATGCTCAAGGATATCGCCACCCTCACCGGCGGCACCGTGGTCTCCGAAGAGCTCGGCCTCAAGCTCGACAAGGTCACGCCGGATCTTCTCGGTCAGGCCAAGACGGTCAAGATCACCAAGGAAGAGACGACGATCGTCGACGGCAAGGGCAAAGAGTCCGAAATCAAGGGCCGCATCGAGATGATCAAGCGGCAGATCGAAGAGACCGATAGCGACTTCGATCGCGAGAAGCTGCAAGAGCGCCTCGCCAAGCTTTCGGGCGGCGTCGCCGTGATCCAAGTCGGCGCGGCCACCGAGACCGAACTAAAAGAGAAGAAACACCGCATCGAGGACGCGCTCTCCGCGACCCGCGCTGCGGTTCAGGAAGGCATGATCCCCGGCGGCGGTTCGTCGCTCGTGCACTCGCTCAAGGCGCTCGACGCGCACGTTGCCGCCAACAAGAACGGCAGCTCCGGCGCGCACGACGAGAAGATCGGTTGGGACATCATCCGTCGCGCGCTCGAAGAGCCGCTTCGTCAGATCGCGGAGAACGCGGGCTACGAAGGTTCGGTCGAAGTCCAGCGCGTGAAGGCGTCCAAGTCCGGCGAAGGCTTCGACGCGATGTCGGGCGACCTCGTCGACATGGTCAAGTCGGGCATCGTCGAGCCGTTCAAGGTGACGCG
>JBDTCF010000099.1:0-5275 GCA_039923715.1 Vulcanimicrobiaceae bacterium | reverse complement strand
GAAGACGCGCAGGCCGACCGCGAGCGAGGTATCCGGGTCGACGACGTTGTCGACCAGACCGCCGAACGGTAAGTCCGGAAATTCGCGGGTCGACACAAAATAGACCTCGGCCTTGAACATGTTCGAGCCGGAGGCAGCATCGACGAGCGCTCCGAGAAACGGCAGCAGCGAGGTGTCCAGCGTCACGCGTCCGGGTGGAATCGTGCCACGAACCGTCCCGTCACGTACGAAGAGTGCCATCTCGTCGGGCTCGACCGTCAACTGCGTAAACGAACGGATCGTCGTGTCCGGCCACTTGAAAACGATCTGACCCTTCGACTGGTCGGGGCGCGCGATGAACTCGCGGCGCAACTCGTTAGAGAAAAACTTCATCGCCTGCCTCCCACTGCCCAGGGCAGCTAACCGGTTGCCCTCACCTTCGGATACGGACCCGGCCGTCCTTGGGACGCGCGACCCCTTATCGGCACGCGTCCCAGGGCGCACGCAAAATTGCCCGAGCTTTAGAGCACGTGCTAGGTCGATGGAACAGACGCGACCCGGACTCATTCTAAGGTCGAGCACTCCGATCGGGTCACTCGCCACACGACCAATGTCGTGGACATGCTTGGCCCTCAGTGATGCGAAGCACCAGAACGGTACCCTTCTGGGCTAGTTGCGCGCGAACGCGTTAAGGTAGTAGTCGCGCACCATTGCAAGCGCGCTCTCACGCACGTGCTTGTCGCCGAACGCGCGGATCATCGCATCTTCCCGATGCGGCGACGATGTCGAAGCTCTTCGTCGAGTATGTCGGGATGGGTGACTCCGACAAGCCGAAGAGCTACCGCTACACAACGGCCGAGCGCACCGATCTCGTCGCGGCGCTGTGGCGCCGCTACGGCGTCGCTCTGCGCCGGCGTCTGGAGCGCGTGGAACGGGGACTTCCCGACGACGGCCCGGCAATCCGCGGCGTATTCATCTTCAACGGAGGGCTCTTCGCGGACGGGCACTCCCACCCGTGGTACACCACGCCGATCTTGCGCCGCCTGCCTAACCGGGCTTTGGGGCGCTCCTTCACGATGGTCAAAATGCTCGCCGGGGTGATGTGGTCCAAAGGTTATAAAGTAACGGATGCCGAGGTCCGCAAAGGTCTATGACGCTATGGACCGCCATGACGGGCTTTTTACCTCGCGGCAGGTGCGGGCTTCGTGGCAGATCACAAAGCGCAAGGCGATCGGCTCGACTTCGGCCGCCTCTTCAAGGATTATCGCGGCCGTTTTCCGCTCCTGGTGGGCGGCAGCGACGAAGATCCCTTTGAACATCGGCAGGTCGACCTCGCGCAAGTGCGCCTGGGTAAACTCGGCCTGCGGATCGAGCGCTTGCCCGGCGGTCACCTCACCACGAACGAGCACCCCGAAGCGCTCGCACGTCTCATCACCGACTTCGATGCCGGCCTCGCGGTCGTCTCCACAACTGAGGGTTGCGAACTCGCGGCGCTCGACCAGCTGCAGACCGCGCGGCTAATCTGATCCGCCAACGTGCATCCGCGTTGTCGGCAAAGCGCTCCCGTCTCGGCGATCTCCTCAAGTCACCCCAGGACCGGCTCGCCCGAACGTACAAACTGCAGGCTCTCGCTTCTCGTGGCTTCGACCGTTTGAGGGTACCATGTTTGCGATGTTTGCGCTTTTGGCCGCAACCGCTCTTTCGCCGGTCGCTTCGGCACCGAGCGTTTCCGCGCCACTGTCGACGCCGGCAGATCGGTGTCCCGCTCCGCCAAGCGGCTCGCGACTCGTCGATCCACCGAGTCTCTACGCTACAAACGGGACGCTCAATGTAACGCTGACGCTTTCGAGCGAATTGCGAGGCCAGGTACCGGTTTTGTGCTGGGTCCATTCGGAGATTCGAAACGGGAAAACCGTGGAGTCGAGCGTACCGCCGACGTTGAATTTGCGACAAGGCGAGCATCTGGCCATCACGCTGATCAATACGCTCGGCGTTCCGAACGGCAACCTGCCTACGCCCCCACCGCTGCAAATCGAACGCACGTCCTCTGACCGGGCGATGCAAATGCCGACGGATGCCAAGCGTGACCCCTACGCGCTGATGTGCAATCAACCGCAACTCGCGCCGACGCCGACGCCCGACCCTCAAACGGGCCGGATCTACGGCTACCATCGCTCGCCCTGGAACGAAGCAAACCTGCATTTTCACGGACTCAACACGTCGCCGAACCAGCCCAGCGACGACGTCGTCGACGTGCTCTTGTGTCCGGTCGCGCAGCAACCCGTGCCCGGCATCTACCACTACCTCGTCAACATTCCGCGGAACGAGCCACCCGGTGCGTATTGGTATCATCCGCACGCGCACGGCGAGAGCCTCTATCAAGTCTTCCAGGGCCTTACGGGCGCACTCATCGTACACTCGCTGAAGCCCTCGGTCCCCGACAAACTCCCGAACCACATCGCCATTGTGCGCGACGCCCCTGCGCATCAGGGCATCGCGCGCCCGTGGAAAGCCACGGCGATGCGGCGAGCGCCGACCATCAAAGAGATTCGACCGCAACTGGCAGCCGCGAGCGCCGCTTTCAAGCGCAATCCCGGTGGCGACCCATTTCAACCACCGGACCAGTGTCCGGGCACGCCAATTCCCTTTAACACAACCAATCTGAGCATCAACCGCTTAGCGCTCCCGATTAACGGCGATCAATTGCGCGGACTTCCCAGGTCGAAAATCGGTCTCGGCGAGACGCAGTACTGGAGCGTGGTCAATACCGACGCCCAGACATCGCTGGACCTCGTTTTGCTCGTAAACGGCAAACCAGCGCCGCTCATGGTGACCGCGCGCGACGGGGTGCCGCTGGTCGTGAAGAACGGCCACCCGACCTACCAGGCCGTGCCGATGAGCCACGTCTTCCTAACACCGGCCGGGCGCATCGAGTTCTATCTCAGCGGCACGACCGCCGGCGCGAACATGGTCATCCGGACCCGCGCGATCGACACCGGGTGCGTCGGCGACACGGACAACGCGCGCAATCTCTTCTACGTGAAAGTGGGGACGACGCCCGTTCCGCCGCAGGCGCCAATTCCACCGTCCGTCGATACCGTTCCGCAGCGATTCTCCGACCTCGCCGTTCAGAAACCAACGCGGAAACGGACCTTCATCTTTACCGAGTATCTACGCGCCGACGAGCCGGAACCCGACTTCTACATTACGGAAATTTCGAACCCAAAGGCCGTCGAGCATCCCTATCGCATGAGCGGTCCTCCCGATACCGTCGTGAAGGACGGCACGGTCGAAGAGTGGACGATCGTCAACTACACCAACGAGATTCACGCGTTCCACATCCATCAGATCCATTTCATGCCGATTGCCGGGGTCACGACCGAGGAGGGTCTGGGGCAACTCGTCGACACCGTGCTCGTGCCGCACGGCGGCTACGACGCGAGCGGCAAGTTCAGGCCGCGCGGCGTGAAGCTCCTCATGGACTTCCGCGCTCGCGATATCATCGGAACGTTCGTCTACCACTGTCACTTCTTGGAACACGAAGACGGCGGTATGATGGCGCGAATCCAGGTCGTACCCTAGGTAGCGGCCGCCGCCGCTAAAACGGCGGCGCGCCGATGTTACGACGAAGTAGAGCTGGCGGCCGTAAGGGTCACGTCAAGCAGGTTATCGGCCGTCACGTCGACGTCTTTAAGGATCGTCGAGGTGTAGCCATCCGCGCTCAGCGTGACCGAGTACGCGTCCGGCGGAAGCGACGAGAAGGTGAAGCGGCCCGCCTTGTCCGTCGTGGTCGACTGCAGCGCCGAAGGTCCGGCAACGGTAATCTTGGCGCCGACGATCGGGGCATGGGTCACCGAGTTGACGGCGATGCCGCTGAGCGAACCGGTGGTTCCAGCAAAAGCGTTCGCCGTAGCAAGCAGGCCGGTCAACAGGAGAAACGCTGTGAAGAGGGCCGCCGCCGAGCGCAGCGACCGGAAGTTGAACTGTAACTTGTGCATAACACTCATTCTACGACGTCGCGCCGCGCCTTGTTTCGCGAAAGGTCACAGGCCCGCGCCTTTTTTTGGCGTTCGGGTGTGCCGGGATCCCGAGAACGCTTGCTTGAAATGCGAGTGCGCTCTCGGTGTCGCGAGGAGAGCGCCGCTCAGGCGCCGTTGCCGCGCTTCTCTGCGCGGTGGGCGGCGTGATACCTGCGCTCGATGTCCTTGATGTCGACGGTCGCTTTGGGCAGCTTCATTTTGAGCTGCTCCAGCGATTCGACTACGATCTTACACACCGCGAGATTACGAAACCACTTTCGATCCGCGGGAATGACGAACCAGGGCGCATGTTTGGTGTTCGTTCGGAAGAGAAGCTCCTCGTAAGCTTCGAGGTATTGCGGGAAGAGCGCGCGTTCGGTGTAGTCCGATTCGCTGATCTTCCACTGTCGGGACGGATCCTCGAGGCGCCGTTTAAAACGGCGGAGTTGCTCCGCCTCGCTCATGTGGAGGTAAAACTTGAGCACGACGGTCCCACTAAGCGCCAGCGTCTCCTCAAAGGCGTTGATGAGATCGTATCGCTCGTTCACGACGTCCGAAGGAACGACGTGATGCACCCGATCGACCAGCACCGACTCGTAGTGCGAGCGGTTGAAGATCACGATCTCGCCTTTGGCCGGGACTTGCTGATGCACGCGCCACAAGAAGTCGTGATCCGCCTCGAGGGTCGAGGGTACTTTGAAAGCGTGCACCCGAGCGCCCTGCGGGTTCAACGCGGTGAACACGTGGCCGATGGTCCCGTCCTTGCCGGCGGCGTCGAGCCCCTGCAAGCAGATGAGCAGCGAGCGCGCGTGACCGGCGTAAAGCAGGTACTGCTGGCGGCGCAACCGGAGCCCGTCTCGCTCGACCTCTTCCACCGACGCCGCCTTATCGCATCCTATCGGCGAGAAGCCGGGGTCCAGCTCGCGCAGCGACGTCCCATGGCCCGAACGGGCGACGAGTAGCTCGCGATACGTTTTCACCAAGCGGGACCTTCCACGCCCTTCGCGCAGAGCCTAGTAAGCTAGCAAGAACGATGCGGAGAACGCGCGCGGGGCGCCCCGCATAGTCGCGTTGCGCCGTGTCGAACAAGGTAAGGCGCGAATTGTGGGAGAGCCGGTATCCGAAGCCCGCGGTCAGCGAACGAGCGAAGGCGGTATCTTGAGTCGCGTCCCAACGAGCGAGCGCGAACGCACGCTCGCCGAGCGCTTGACGCATTTGAACGAACGCTCCGCTGCTCGCGAGCGCCGCACCCGAGCGGTCCGACGCGCTGTCGTTAC
>JBDTCF010000098.1:0-7272 GCA_039923715.1 Vulcanimicrobiaceae bacterium | reverse complement strand
ATCCGATTTCCGCTTGAGTCGTAGCCGTAATTCTGCGTCAAAGCGTTGGGATAGCCCATGAAAAGATTGTTGAAGCTGCGATTTTCCTGAACGATGAAGATCACGTGCTGGATCGGCGAACCGGAGGGCGACAGGTGCGCGGCGTTCGAACTGGTGCGCGACCCGAACGCAGGCGCGGCGAGCGACAGCAACAACGAGGTAGCGAAGACAAGACGCGTGGCAAAGGATGCGTTCACGATGGACCTCCTGGGGACGAGGACGAGGCCTTCGCTTCCGCCTACGGGCGACGCGCTCCGCTTGGATCATTTATGAGGGTGCGTCGACGGAGTGGCGTCCGTATTCCTCCGGGCGGAAGTACCACGCGGGCAGCGAGGCGGGAAACGTCATGGCGCCAAAGCGATACTCGCCTTCCTCATGCGGCCCGTTCTCGCGCGATTCCACGTCAACGTCGGTGCTCGCCGAGATGCGCGCGATCGTCGGGAGGCCGTCGCGGGAATCGAACCGGATGTCGAGGCGGTCGGCGATCCAGTTCGGCCCTTCGCCGAAGTAGAGGCGATCGGCGGCGATCGCGCGGCGCACGGACCACGTCGCGCGCTCGACCCAGAGTTCGCTCAAACGATTGCGATCCGGCTCGCGGCGCGCCACCAACAGGAGATGGTAGGTCTCGGCGTCGCTCGTCCCGAGGCTAACCCGATAGTCGCTCTCGACCGGCGCGACCACATTACCGATCGTCGGCATCGCCGGCGTGGCGGTCGCCGGGACGGTCGCCCGCGGGTAGGCCGGCGCGCGCTCGAAAATGTCCGCGGTCGGCGGTCCGGGATCGAGCGGCGCGTTGAAGCGCGGACGGGCGAACACCAGCGGACCAACCGCGCGCCCGCGCTCCGTGCGTCGCGTTAGCGCCGCACCGTCCGACGCGCGGAACCAGACGCGCGTCGTGTAGGTGTTCTCGAAGTCCGGCATCCCGTCGATGCGTTCGACGCGGGAAACCGTATAGACCACGAACGGCGGCCGAAGGCGGCTGCGAAACAGCGCCTTGGCGCGGTCGAAAATCGCGGTCGGGCTCGGCGAATACATGGCCGTCGAAGCGCTTCCCGCGACCGGCAGGGCGGATGAGAACGTCGCGAACGCAAGCGCCGTGCGGCCGCATCGCACCGCGGCGCTTAGCGTTGGTAGCCGCCGCGCGGAATCAGTACGCGGCGCCCCACGGCGATGCCATCGCGGCGCGCTTCGCCGCCGGCGAGTTCGATCACGTAGCGACCGCGCCCGCTCCGGCGCGCGACCGCGTCGTCGGGCGTTGTACGCGTCGAGGCCGGGACCTCGGCGGCGACTTCGTCGATGCGTCCGTCGGCGCGCACCCACACCATGTCGAGGGGAATCAGCGTGTTTTTCATCCAGAACGTCTGAATTGCATCGCTCGCGAACACGAACAGCATGCCGCCGCGCGGCCGCAGCGCGGTGACGCACATCAAGCCACGTTCGCGCCGATGCTCGCTATTGGCAACGGCAAGCCGCAGCGCAACGCGTCCGGCGCGCACGACGATCGAGGGCATCGTTAACGAGCCGCGGACCGCCGCGCGACCGGCCAGGATCGAGGCTGGGATCTCGGGGTTCGCACACGCTTGGGTCGCGAACCCCTGGCTTGCACGCGCGGCCGCCGGACTCCACAACGACGCGGCGAGCAGGGTCACCAACGCCGCAGCGCGCCGGCTCACCCCAGAATCTCCACCGGCTCCACGTCGTACCAACTCCGTCCCGCCTTTAGCGTGACTTCGAGCGGAACTTCGAGGGTCATGGCTCCCTCCATCTCGGCCTTGACGATCCGGGCTGCGTCGTTCAAGCGTTCGCCGGCGACTTCGAAGATCAACTCGTCGTGAATCTGCAGGAGCATCGGCGCATCGATGCCGGCGGCGCGCAGCGCCCGCTCGACGCGAACCATCGCGAGCTTCATCAGGTCCGCGGCGCTGCCTTGCATCGGCGCGTTGGTCGCCTCGCGTTCGGCCGCCGCGCGGAGCGCGTAGTTGCGCGCGCGCAGGTCCGGCATGTAGCGACGCCGCCCGAGCAGGGTCTCGACGTAACCCGCCGCGCGACCGCGCTCGAGGTTTTGCGCGATCCAGTCGCGGACGGAAGGGAAGCGCGCGAAGTACGCTTCGGTCATCGCCCGCGCTTCCGCGCGGTCGATCTCCAGGCGCTGCGCCAGGCCAAACTCCGACATTCCGTACAGCAGCCCGAAGTTGACCGACTTCGCGATGCGGCGCTGATTGGGCGTCGGTCGATCCTCCGGCGGGACCGCGAAGATGCCGCGCGCGGTCACGTCGTGGATGTCGTCGCCGCGCCGAAACGCCGCGCGCATCGCGTCGTCGCCGCAGAGGTGCGCCATGATCCGCAGTTCGATCTGGCTGTAGTCGGCGGCGAGCAGGGTGCGCTCCGGCGCCGAGGCGACGAACGCCTTGCGAATGCGCCGCCCCAACTCGCCGCGCACGGGAACGTTCTGCAAATTCGGATTGGTCGATGATAAGCGCCCGGTTGCCGTCGTCGTTTGGTTGAAGACCGTATGAAGGCGGCCGCTCGCGTCGAGCAGCTTGGGAATGACGACGATATAGGTGTTCTTGAGTTTCGTGACCTCGCGGTATTCGAGCACCTTCGCGGCGATCGCGTGCTCGCGCGCGAGCACCGCCAGCACCTCGACGCCGGTCGCCCAGCCGGTCTTCGTCCGCCCGCCCGAAGGCAAGCCGAGGCGTTCGAACAGGACGGCGCCGAGTTGCTGCGGCGAACCAATGTTGAAGCGCTCGCCCGCCAGCGCGTAGATCTCTTCTTGGAGCCGGACGGCCGCGGCGTCGACTTCGGCGGCGAGTTCGTCGAGTTCGCGCGGGTCCACGAACACGCCGGTCGCCTCCATGCGCGCGATGACCCCAACTAGTGGTAGCTCGAGATCGAGGTACAGGCCGAGCTGTCCGCGGTGCGCGAGGTGGTCGCGCGCGACTTCGGCGAGTTGGAAGGCGGCGTCGGCGTAGGCGGCAGCATCCTCCGGGAGCTCGCGATCGAGATAGGCGGCCGCGGCGTCACCGACGCGGGCAAACGAGCGCGCAGGATCCAGCAAGTGCGTTGCGATCATGGTATCGTCGGCGAACGTCTCGCGCGCGATTCCGTACGGCCGTAGCGCCGCGAGCACGTCCTTCGCATCGTGCGCGCACAGGTCCGGAACGCTCGCGACCAGGTCGCGCAGCGCCGCTAGGATGGCCGGTGCCGCCAGGGCCGGCACGCGAAACGAAATGCCCGTACCCGCCTGCGCGCACAACCCGAGTTCGTCGGGCGCGCGTAGCGCGAGCGCGACCCGCGGCGCGCGCGCCAGTTCCGCTAGCAGCTCGCCAAGCACAACGAAATCCGGCGGGTCGACCGCCGCCACGAACGACCGGTACCGGCCCTTCAACGATTCGTTCCCGGCGGCGAGTCCGTCGGCGGTCTCGGGCGCCGGCAACTTCGCGAGCAATGATTTGAACTCGAGTTCGCGATAGAGCGGGTAGAGGCGCTCGGGAGGCGCCGGCGTGTAACGCGCCTCGTCCCAGGGAATCGCCAGCGCAAGGTCGCGCGAGATCAGCGAGACCTCGCGACAGATGCGCGCCTGTTCGCCGTGCGTTCGCACCAGGGTTTCGAGTTTCGGCGAGCCCGCGAGCGCCGGCTCGGCCAACAGCGCGTCGAGCGAACCCGCCGCTTTGATCAGCTTGATGGCGGTCTTTTCACCGACCCCCGGAATCCCCGGCAGGTTGTCCGAGGGATCGCCCTTGAGTCCGCGATAGTCGGCGAGTTGCGCGGGCTCGAGATCGTACCGGGCGCGCACCGCGGCCGGATCGTAGCGGCCGAGGTCGGCGATGCCGCGCCGGGTGACGAGGACGGTGGTGCGTTCGTCGACGACCTGCAACAGGTCCAGATCGCCGGTTACGACGAGCGTCTGCGCGCCGGTCTCGCCGGCCTGGCGCGCGAGGGTTGCGATGACGTCGTCTGCTTCCTCGCCTTCGAGTTCGATCGCGGGAATCTGAAACGCGTTCAAGACGCGCCGAACCAGCGCAAACTGCGAGCGCAAGTCGTCGGGCATCGCCTCACGATGCGCCTTGTATGCCGCGTACAGCGCGACGCGCGCGTGCGGCAGTCCCTTGTCGAAGGTCGCGACGACGTGGGTCGGCTGCTCGTCGGCGATCAGTTTCGCGAGCATCGTCGTGAAACCGTATGCGGCGTTGATCGGCGTCCCGTTGCTGGTCGTCATTACGGGCAGTGCGAAAAACGCGCGATAGACGAGCCCGTAGGTGTCGAGAAGCATCAAGCGCACGTCGGAATCGCCCATCGGCTAGCGCACCGTCAGGGCGGTGGTCGCCGCGCCGACGTCGCCGTCGTCGTAAACCGCCAGCACGGACAGGACGTACGTGCCCGAGGTCCGCGGGAGCGGGACCGTCACCGCGTCGGTCCGCTGCGGGCCGACGTGCCAGTACGTCAGGTTCGGCGCGGCCGTCCCAAGGCTCGGGGTGCCGGCGCGCGACGGCCGCGGCGCCTCGGCCGCAAAGATGTCGCTCGCTTTCGAGCGCACCGGAGCGACCCAGGTGTGCCAGGCCTGGCTGGCGGCGGCGGGGTTCTCCGAGGAGGTCGCGCCGGTCGCGAGCACGTCGGCCAGGTTGCCGAAGAAGGCTCCGTCGCTCGGCCGGCCGTCGGTTAGCCGGACGACGACGGTCGCCGCCGCGTCGTTGCCGCCCTTGAAGGCGACGCTTGCGACGGCCCCCGCCGGGTACGTCGCGTGGTCGGGCACGAGCGTCAGCGCCCGCGGGTGACCCGGGCCGTCGATCTCGACCGCGGCCGAGCCAACCAGCACGGCGCCGTCGCGGACGGCCGCGACCGCAACGCGCACGTCGCCCTGCGCGTCGCCCAGATCGAGGGTCGTCGCTATTCGCCCCCGCGCGATTGGGACGACGCGGCTTTCGTACGTCCGCGCACCCTCAAGCGTGACCAGCGCTGAGCCCGCCGCGCCCGGCGCCTCGGCACGGACGACGACGCGTTCGCCCGGTCGATACCGCTCGCGATCCACGGTGACCGCAATGTCCGCGTTGGCGATCCCGACCCGGCCCGGCAGCGCGCTCGGCGCCACCACGACTGCGGCTGCGTCGAGAGAACGTCGCCCATCGGCGCCGGTCGCCGAAGCGAGGACGAGATTCGAGCCCAAGCTCGGGACGTGGAAGATGACGTGCCCGCGTCCCCGCCCGTCCAGCCGCGCGACTTGGCTCGCGCTCGTCGCACCGTGTGAGAGTCGAACCTCGACGCGACCGCCCGTACTCGGCGTTCCCGACGCGGAGTCGAAAGCACGGATCGAAAAGCCGATGGGCTGGCCGACGTCGACGCTCGGAACGTCGGGTTCGATCGCCAGCGCCAGCGATGAGGTCGGGACCGAGAGTTGGCTCGATGCCGTGGCGCCGTTTCCGCTCGTCGCCGCCCGGATCGAGTAGGTCGAGCCGAGACCGTCGCTGGGCGGACGGATCGTCGCGACGGCGTGACCGTCGGCAGCGGTGCGAAGGGTCCGGCTCAGGACGGTCGTCGTTCCCCAACGCGCCCCCGTGTCGGAGTCGCCGGGCGGCAGCACGTGCGGCGTCCGAACGATTTCGACGCGCACCGCGATGCCCGAGGCCGGGACGCGGTCGCGGGTCGCCTCGATGAGGACGGGGATATCGGCATCGGCGGCGCACGGGCAGCGCACGCCAACCGTCACCGCCAGATCGCTGGCCGCATCGACATGTAGTGACGTCCCACCGACCGCGCCGCCCGCCGAGGCGATGACGGCGTAGTCGCCGGCTTCGGTTCCCGCCGGTACCGCAAGCGCGCCGGCGAACGCGCCGGCCGCGTCGAGGTTCCACGTTCCTTCGGCAAGGGTCTTGCCGCGCCCGAGCAATCGAACGCGCACCTCGCCGTCGGCGCGCCGGTAGCCCGCCCCGCCATGCCGGCGGCGCGCAAACCCGACGACCGCGGCAGCCGAGCCTGCGCGAACGACCGCCGAGCCGACCCGAACCGCAACGAGCGCGCCCGGAAGCGGCGCCTGCGGCAGCAGGGTCGCGAACGCGCGACTCGCCCGATCCTCGGCCAGCGCGAACGTCGGGCGATCCCGCTGCGGCCACGCGATCACACCGTTCGCGTCCGTCTCTTTCTCGACGAGCGCGCCGCGGACCAGAAACTGTACCCGCATGGCCCGCAACGGGTGCCCAGAACGCAGGTCGACGCCCCACACGACCACGCCCTCGGGACTCGATTTCGCGAGGAGTCCGATGTGGGTTCGGTTGACCCATACCTGCTGCGTTGCGTCGCCGCGGCGCGCTTCAACGACGAAGAACCCTTCGCGCGCGCCGAGCGGCAGCGTTACGTCGCTGCTTTCGAAGCGATAGCCCGGCGGCGGATAAAACCGCCAGCGGGCGACCGCTTTTTCGCGCGACGTATCGATCGCGCGCGCCGAGCGGTTCGCGCCCGCAACGATCACCTCGGCGGGGTCGACCGCGTACGCCGCGAACTCGACCGGCGCTCCCGAATACGTGTCGAGGCGCAACTTCGTTGGCTTCCACGGCACCGCGACGTCCGGCGCGAACAGCGCGAAGTACCGGTCCCACTGGTGGTTGTCGAGCAGCGGGCGCGCGGCACTGGCCGGCAAAGCCCAACTCAACGCCGCGCCGAGCAAAACGGCGGAGGCCGCGCGCAAACCGCGATGCGCGCTAAAAGGGCGAATAGAAAATCGAACCCGAGGTGTTGGCCGGGACGCGGAATGCAATCGTGTATTCCTGCGAGGCGCCCTTCGTGACGACGCCGCCATAGTTGCTGATGCCTACGAGCGCCGAGTCTCCGGTATCGACGCCCGCGTACTGTTGCCCCAGACTATCGGTGAGGACGAAGTTTTTCGGTTCGGGCGTCGTGTCGTAGCCGAGCGTATTTTCGAACGTCAGTCGCGCCACGACGTACGTCGCTTGCGTGCCGGTCGAGGTACCGCCGCTCGTTTGAAAGACCTTGACCGCGCTCACCGTAACCCCTTGCGAGCCCCGAATCAGCTCGGAGGGTCCGGGCTTGACGTCCTTGCACCCCGTCAAAGCGAACGCCGCAAGGACGAAACCGATCAGCCACCGTCTCACGGTCGTGCGCGTTCAACGCCGGACCTGCAGGTTCCGGTCCCTGGGTGGGTAAGCGCACGGGAGTGGAAAACGAACCAAGCGGCGGGAACTCGACCCGGTCGCGTTGCCGTTACTGCGGCCATGAACCCGA
>JBDTCF010000097.1:0-3581 GCA_039923715.1 Vulcanimicrobiaceae bacterium | reverse complement strand
CAGAAGCACCCGTTGAGATCGCTCGGCGCCGATGCATACTGCAGCACTTGACGCGTGCCGGAGAGGT
Organism: Vulcanimicrobiaceae bacterium; assembly: GCA_039923715.1. GTDB lineage: Bacteria > Vulcanimicrobiota > Vulcanimicrobiia > Vulcanimicrobiales > Vulcanimicrobiaceae > JBDTCF01. The sequence continues at coordinate 3,514 of JBDTCF010000097.1, read as the reverse complement.
CGAGCGTCGTCGTTGCGTGCGCTTTCCTCAGCGTCAAACTCGCGCGCGCGTCGGAACTGGTCGTATCCTGGCGCGAGGTTGAAGACGCGTACGAGTTCGGCGACGACGGATTGGGAGTCGGGCCTGACGATGACGAGGGAACGTACGGAAGGTAGAGCGGGCCGGGCGCGCCCAAGTGAACGTCGGAGATGCCGGCCGATCCCTGCAGTTCGAGACGGCCCAGATGCCGCTCGCCTCGCACGCGCGCAGTCATCGACTCGACGTCGGAATTGATGCGTGGTCCGCCGGGTACGGCGCCCGCAACCGTCGGGAAATCGTTGCGGGCAACCAGCCGCTCGAACGAAACGTGTTGCGTTTCGATGGCGACCTCGCGCGTCCCGAACGACCCGTCGATCACCTTTGCCTGCACCGCGCGCGGCGCGCGCGAGGTGAGAATGTTGACGATGCCGCCGATCGCGCCGGCGCCGTAGAGCGTCGAACCGCCGCCCTCGACGACTTCGACCCGTTCGACGCCGCTCGTCGATATCTCGCCGAGGTCCAGCGTACCGGTTTGCGCGCCGCCGAGCGGGAGGCCGTCGAGCAGGATCAGCGTTTGCGAGGGTGCGGCGCCGCGAATGCTGACGCCGGAAAGCGCGCCGAGCGCGCCGTTACGCAAGACCACGACGCCCGGCAAGGTCGCGAGCGCCTCGGCCACCGTGAGGTAGCCGCGTGCGACGATCTCGCTTTTCGGAACGACGTACGTCGTTCTCGTGGCGGCCCGCAGCGGCTCGTCTTGACGGTCGCTCGTGACGACGCGGCCGATTTCGGGGAGCGAGGCCGGAGCGGGCGTCGGCGCGGGCGTCGGCGCGAGTGTCGGTTCGGCGGCCGCTGCCGCCGCGCTCAACGTAAGCCACAGAGCGATCGCGCCGCACGAGCGGCGCGCAAAAAAACCTTTGGACACGATGGTCGCCTACCTTTACGCGAGGTGGAAGCACAAGAGGTGGCGTTCGCAGCGGTATCCTGACTTGCGGATCGAGGCCATCGTGCCGGCACCTTCCCATCCTTGCAGGATAGTGGCAAACCAGCGGCTCCCCGCTTACAGTGGCGCGACCGTGCCGGATTCTTCACCGGCTTCCCGCGCGAGGCCACCAGCGTCGTACCCCGCCGCGCGCGCGGGTTCCTGGCGGACGCGGGGTTCGCTCGCGCCCGGCACGAACCGCGCCGCAATGCGGAAATGGTTGTCGTTCGCGTCGTACGCGCTCGTGGCGCTTGCGTTGCTGAACGGTCGCGGGACACCCGCGCACGCCGCGGCACCGCGCATCGTCTCCTTGATGCCGTCGTTGACGGAAGACCTGTTCGCGATCGGCGCGGGCGCGCAGGTTGTCGGGACTTCGCAGTTTACCGACTACCCCCCGGCGGCGACCCGCTTGCCGGCGGTGGGTTCGTTTGCGGCCGTCGACGCCGAACGCATTCGCGCGCTCCATCCCGACGTGGTCGTCGGCATTCCCGCGCAGGCCGCCCGCCTCACCGACGTCCGCCGCCTTGGCGTTCGCGTGGTGTTCCTCCGCGACGACGGCTACGAGGACATCTTTACCGACATCGCAACGCTGGGCCGGCTCAGCGGCCACGTCCCGGCGGCAACGCATTTGATCGCCCATCTGCATGCTGAAACGGCGGCGCTAACGCGCCGGGTTCGCGGCGCACGACGGCCAAGCGTTTTCGTCGTTCTGGGGGTGGCGCCGATCTTCACCGTTGGAGACACTTCGTACATCGCCCGCTTGATCGCATTGGCCGGCGGCCGGAACGCGACGGGTCCTTTGCGGGACGCGTACCCGCGCTATAGCGCGGAGGCGCTCGTCGCGCTACACCCTGACGTGCTCGTCGGCGATTCGGCGAGCGGCCTGCGCGGCGTTCTCGATCGATCGCCTTGGAACGCGCTTGGGGCCGTCCACAACGGCCGCGTCTACGTCCTGCGCGACGCCGCCTTGCTGGAACGACCGGGCCCCCGCTACAACCGCGGGCTCGCATGGCTGATCGCAAAACTGCATCCGCATGGCTAAACCGGCGGCCGGTGTGCCGCTCGACGGCGGTCCGACGCGCGGGCTGGTCGTCGCGGTCGATTTGCGCGACCCGGCACGGCCCCTAGAACCCGAACTCGCCGAGTACGAAGCGCTGGCCGAAGCGGCCGGCGCGCAACTCGTCGGACGCGTGGTGCAACGCTTGGACGCGCTTGATCCCGCGACGCTCGTCGGGAGCGGAAAGGCGCGCGAGATCGCGCTGCTAGCCGAAGAACTCGGCGCCGACACGCTGTTCGTCTTCAACGACTTGCGGCCGCGCCAGCGCACGAATCTCGAGAAGATCGTCCCGCTCGCGATCGTCGATCGGACCATGGTGATCCTCGACATCTTCGCCCAACGCGCGCGCAGCCGCGAAGGCAAGTTGCAGGTCGAACTGGCCCAGTTGCGCTACCGTCAGGCGAATTTGATCGGCGCCGGCGCTGCGCTTTCCCGGCTGGGCGGCGGAATCGGGACGCGCGGTCCCGGCGAAACGAAACTCGAAGTCGATCGCCGCCGGATTCAGGCGCGCGTCTCGACACTGCGCGGCGCCCTCGAAGACGTGCGCCGCGCCCGCGCGACGCGTCGCGCGCCGGCCGGCGGGGAGCCGCTCGTCGCGCTCGTCGGCTACACGAACGTCGGGAAGTCGTCGCTGCTCAACCGCCTCTCGCACGCGCCCGACGGCGCGTTCGTTGCGGACCAGCCGTTCGCGACGCTCGACCCGACGTTGCGTCGCATCTACCTCGCCGAGCGCCGTTACGCGCGTTTGGCCGATACGGTCGGGTTCATCACCGAGCTTCCAAAGGATCTCGTTTCGGCGTTTCGGGCGACGCTCGACGAATTGCACGGAGCGGACGTGCTCGTGCACGTGCTCGATGCGGCGAGTCCCGATTGGCCGCGTCAGCGTGCGAGCGTCGAGGCGATCCTGCGCGAACTCGAAGTCGATGCGAAACCGACGATTGTGGCGTTCAACAAGGTCGACCGTCGCGTCGAGCCGCTCGAGGAACTGCCGGCCGGCGCATTGACGATAAGCGCCAAGACCGGCGAGGGACTGGCTCGTTTACGCGACGAGATCGTCCGTCGGCTCGACGCCGTCGTGGTAACCGCATGAGGCTGCAGTTGCTCGCGCTGTTCGCGGCGTTCGTGCTCGCCGGCTGCTCGGGATCGGCGCACCCGCAGGAAGGCGATCCGTTCGTGCGAGCGTTCGCGACGTTGCGGCCGAGCGTCGTTTTGTTCACGATGAAGATCCCGAGCGACGACCCCAAGAAGAAGGGTGGTTGGGACGACGCCTACGGCACCGGTTTAGTCATCGCGAGCGGCGGTTGGGGCAGCCAAATCCTCACCGTCGAGCACGTCATTCACGACGCACGCGATCTCAAGGTCACCATCCGTGACCGCAAGACCGTTCCGGTCAAAACGATCGCGCGCGACGAAGCCGACGATCTCGCGCTGGTCGAAACGCGCGAGCCGGACTTGCCCGT
>JBDTCF010000096.1:0-6615 GCA_039923715.1 Vulcanimicrobiaceae bacterium | reverse complement strand
GTTTCGGGATCGATGCCCGCGTCTTCGACTTTGTCGTAAATCGTACGAAAGCACTTCTTGACCGTCGAGAGCGATACACCCATGGTTTTCGCGATCCACTCGTCAGTGTAGCCGTCAAGAGCCAACTGCAACGTGTCCTGTTCCCGAAAATCAAGGCCGAGTCTCGGCCTTGAAAATGAAAGAAAGAGCATGGCTAACCCCATACTGGCCGGCTTCTCGGCTGCGTCCTGGCGCGTAGCAAGCCATACCCACGGTGCTTGCTCGCTCGGTATTCCCGCACGCTGCAGCTGCCGGTCGCTGTACTGCACGACGCGCAGGCCTGCAGCCTGTCCCATTTCCTTCCCATCGCGCGTTCCGTTACGCGCGAATACTTCATTGGTGTAACTGCGCAGATTCCAGCCCGTCATCAATCTGCGCGACACTTCGTAGCTTGCGGCACGCAACTTCTCGTCGGAGCCGTCGCCCCGTTCCTCGTAGCCGTGATGGGTAACGAGGAGATTTAATCCCGCGCCCGCGTTAGAGTTAGCGATCTCCTGTCTGCTGAGAAACGGACTAATGCCGTTGTTGAAGTCCTCGGCCATCGACAAGCCGATCTTGGGCGACTCCAAGGAGTGATACTTGTCGGCGCGTTCGTCCGTTACGAACACCGTGTTACCAAACAACCTTACGCGCGAGGGAGCACGCGCATCGGCAATCACGAAGAATTTGCCGGCATTTGCAACGAGCAGGTGCGACCACATCCTTCGCAGCGCGGTAAGCTGCGACAGGTCATAGAGAAAACGGTCGGTCGTCAGCGCTAAGCATTGATCCAAATCCGCTTGGGTCGCGTCTCGCAGCGTGAAATCCAAAGAACTACTCCAGATCTACACCTTTAGATACTTCCGAACCCCCGGGCCGTGCGGCTACTATAGCGAGAACCCGTTATCGGGGACTACGTTCGAGGTCCGGGCGCCACCTTCGTTGCGCGCGCGCAATCGGCGCTGTCGCCGACCGTTCGGTCGGTGGGAAGTTCATGTGCCCATCGGGTGAGAGTCAGTCGAACCGTCTAAATGAGGAGTTCCTCGTGTTGAAGCGATCTGATTTTATTCTCGGCTCTGGAATGGCAACGATCCTTGGCGCGAGCGGCGCCGCTCTAGGTCCCGTAGATGCGACGGGCATTCTTCGGCTCCGCGAAGCGCCAAATATCGTGCTTCCTCGTCGTCGCGGGATGGGATGGGTCGGCTGGGAAAACCTTGGCGGATACATCACGTCGTCGCCCACCGTCGCCTCGTGGAACCCGAACCGGTTGGACGTTTTCGCAAAGGGCAACAACAACCACATCTGGACGAAGTACTGGAACGGGAGCGGGCGGTGGAGCGCGTGGGAGGACCTCGGCGCCCCCAGCGTAGGTTTCACCGGCTATCCAAGCGTCCCGGCCGCAGTCTCTTGGGGCCCGAATCGCATCGACTGCTTCTTCGGCGGTGCCGATAGCCGCGTCTATCACATTTCTTGGAACGGCAGTACTTGGAGCGGATGGACCAACATTGGCCTTCCAACGTACAGCGGACTCGCTGTTTCGTCATGGGGAGCAAATCGTTTGGACTTGTTTTCGACTGAGGAAATAAACGAGTTTACCTTCCAGTTGCTCCATGCGTATTCGAACAACGGGCAAAATTGGAGCAACTGGGAAGTGGCTCAACGGAACGGGAACGGCCCGTCCTATCAAGCGCCAAGCGCAGTTTCCTGGGGCGCAAATCGCATCGACTGCTTCGTTACCGGAGGCGGAGGGGGAGATGTCTATCACATGTATTGGAGCGGAAGGTGGAGCGTCGGATGGGACGATCTGTTTGGTGATATCGTTTCCAACACGGCGGTCGCCTCATGGGCCCCGGAGCGGTTGGACATTTTCGGAATCGGTCGCAGCGATTCCCAACTGCATCACACGTATTGGAGCGGCCATCGCTTTGTCGCATGGGAGGTTCTGGGCGCTCCAGCGGTCGGCATTATGCCCGGCACCGGTCCGGCCGCCGTTTCCTGGGCTCACAATCGCATTGACTGCTTCGTCCAGGGTAAGGACCACGCTCTGTACCACCTGTACTACTTCGGGCCCTAAAAGCTCGTCGGCGTCGACTACGACCCGCCGGCTCCGTAACCGCGCGCCACCGTTCGGTAGATCGGCGAGAAAGATCGGTTAAGCCGCTCTACGGATGACCGGCTCGGGCACGTGAATGACGGGTGCCGAGTCTGGGCCTACCGGCGCGACTCGCCGCTTGCCAATGGTTCGGAACGCGTGATACCGTTGGCGTGAAGTGGCGATCGAAGAAATCGTTCTGCCGGAAACGCATCCGGAAACCGAGTGGCTCTTGGATGCGCCCGTACGCAAGGTGAGTCCCAAGCGACGGCATGGACGGCTCCAACTCGAGTTCGGTACCGCGCTCGGCACTTGGGCCAGGGGGCGCGGACAGGTTGCGACCGAATGGCGCTTTCGCGTCGCGCCGCCCGGCGAAGTTCGTCGGCCGCTCGTCCCCGATATCGCGTTCGTCCGGAACGATCTGCTCCGCGGTCTCGATGTCGAGGACGCCGAGGCGCCGGTATTTGCACCGTCGGTAGCGGTCGAGATACTTAGTCGTGACGACCGCGCGGTTTACGTCGACGAGAAGATCGACGTCTTGATTCGCGCGGGGGCCGAACTCGTCATCGTCGTCGATCCCTACGCGCGTCGCGTTTCGCTTCACGACGCGAACGGGACGGGGCGCCTACGTGGAAACGACATCTTAACCCACAGCGCGCTGCCGGATTTCGCGCTTTCGTTGACCGAGCTATTCGCAGCACTCGACTTACCGTAACCATACGCTCGACCTAGCGGGCGGGAGTGTTCGTCGCAGAAGACGGGCGTGATCGAGCGGGCGATCGACATCCTGTTTCCACCGCAGTGTGCGGCGTGCGATCGCGTTGGCTCGGGCCTCTGCGCCGATTGCGCGCCGCCACCGGGCGCGGCCGTGGCGTTTGCCTTGAACGGACTGCCGTGCGCGGCGCTTGGGCCGTACGACGGTGCGCTTCGGACGGCGGTGCTGGCCTGCAAGCACGGCCGGCGTGACGTCGTCGAAACGCTCGCACGATTGATCGCCGCGCGGTTCGGCCTACGCCTGGCTGAGCTCCGATCGACGCTCGTTCCGGTTCCTACCACGCGCGTGAGGCGCAAGGAACGTGGATTCGATCAAGGCGTCCTGCTCGCGACGAGCATCGCCCGGCGGTTGGGTATTCCGGTCGCGGCCGTGTTGGAACACGTCGCGGGACATCCGCAACACGGACGCAATCGTGCGGCCCGGCTCGATTCGGCGAACCGCTTCCGCTGTCTGGATGTTCGCGCCGTCGCCGGGCAGGCGGTGGTCATCGTTGATGACGTCGCGACGACCGGCGCGACCCTGCGCGACGCCGCTGCGACGCTGGCGCACGCAGGAGCGCATCTGCTCGGCGCGCTAGTCGTAGCCCGTGCCGACGACGAGCGCATCGGTTCGCAATCGTCGCGTGTCCTGGCGTAGGCAATCACCGAAGGAGCAACCACATGCCCAAAGCCGTCTGGCACGGAAAGACCCTCGCGCAGAGCGACCAAACCGAGGTCGTCGAGGGAAACCAGTACTTCCCGCCTGACTCGGTCGCGCGCGAGTTCTTCAAGCCGAGCGCGACCCATACCATTTGTCCCTGGAAGGGAACGGCGAGTTACTACACGCTCGCCGTCGACGGCGCCGAGAATCTCGACGCCGCGTGGTACTATCCCGAACCGAAGGACGAGGCCAAGCGGATTGCGGGCTACGTCGCATTCTGGAAGGGCGTCGAGGTAACGCCGTAGGCGAGCCGCGCGCGACCGTCTACCTGGCGCGCGCCGTTGAGTTGGCGGAACGCGGCCTGGGGAGCACGTCGCCGAACCCGCCCGTCGGCGCCGTCGTCGTCCGCGAGGGACGCACGCTAGGCGAGGGGTTCCATCACGTTCGCGGCGCACCGCACGCCGAGGTCGAGGCGCTGCGTCTTACCGGCGATGGCGCGCGCGGCGCGACGCTCTACGTGTCGCTGGAGCCGTGCGACCGCCAAGGGCTCACGCCGGCGTGCACGCAAGCGGTCATCGCGGCGGGAATTGCGGCGGTAACGGTCGGCGCCCTCGATCCGAATCCCCAGATGGGCGGGGCGGGCGTCGCGCGGTTGCGCGACGCCGGAATCGCGGTCGAAGTGGCGCACGACCCGGCTGCACTCGGGCTCGTCGAAGCCTTCGGCGTTGCGATCCGGCGGAAGCGACCGTACCTGCACCTCAAACTCGCCGCCTCGCTCGACGGCTACGTTGCGCCGGAAGCCGGGCCGTACTGGATTTCCGGCGAGGCGACGCGGGCGGCGGTTCGCCGCATGCGGATCGCACACGACGCCGTCTTGGTCGGAGCTGGAACGCTGGTGATCGACGATCCGCAACTAACCGTTCGTCCCCCGCACGCCCGTCGCGTTCCCTATCGCCGGGTCGTCGTCGCCGATCGGCCGACCCTTCCCGCCCAGCGTCGCGCCTTCGCCCGGGCGCCCGGATACGACCCAACCTTGGTGCTGGCCGCGGGGCCGCGAGGGGGATACGGCCAATGGGGTGGCCTCGTCGAGATGGTTTACGTGAACGAAACGCCACCTGTCGATCTCGTGCGAGCACTCGATGCGCTCGCCAATCGCGGTATTCGCTCCCTCCTATGTGAAGGCGGCCCGCGCCTGGCGGCGCGCCTACTCGCGGGTGGCCTCGTCGACCGCTTGAGCTGGATCGTCGCGCCGCGGCTGCTCGCTGGCCCAACCGCCGTGCCGGCGTTGGCGCGTACGGGTGGTCTCGCGGATACGTCGTGGAGCATCGACCACGTCGAGCGCTTTGGCGACGACGTTCTCCTTTCGGCTCGGCCCGCAAGCGGCGCATGTTCACCGGACTGATCGCGCACGCTGCGCGGGTCGTCGCGCTCGAACCCGAAACGCGAGGCGGCCTTCGGCTTGCGCTGGCGTCTGCCGCCGCGGTTGCCGAGGGCGTCCAACCGAAAGACTCAATCGCGGTCAACGGCGTCTGCCTGACCGCCGCTCGCCTAGAGGGCGAGCGCGTGTGGTTCGACATCGTTCCGGAAACCGTCGAACGCTCGACGCTCGGGACATTGCGCGTCGGCGACGACGTCAACCTTGAGCTTTCGCTGCGTCTCGGTGACCGCTTGGGCGGACACCTCGTGTACGGCCATGTTGACGCGCGCGTGCGCATCGTCGACGATCTCCCCGAAGGTCGCGGACGCCGCTTGCGGATCGCGCGTCCGCTCGAACTGGCGCGCTTTCTGGTCGAGAAGGGCGCCGTCGCCCTCGACGGCGTGAGCCTGACGATCGCCGCCGTTACCGCCGAGGCGTTCGCCGTTGCGCTCATCCCCGAGACGGCGACCCGAACGACGCTCGGTCGCCGGACCGTCGGCGACGACCTCAACCTCGAGATCGATCCAATCGCACGCTATGCGCTGGGTGCGTTGGAGTCGTACGAGCACGAGGACCGCGAGGCCGTACGCAGCGACGAACTCGCCTGGGCGTACGAGATTTAGGAACGTGACGCAGTCCGCGAAACCCGAGCGCATGCGCGCGGGGTACTTACTTGCGCCTGGCGAGATCGTGGTACGCGACGAGCTCGTTCCGAGCGCGGAGGCCGGCGGAGTCGTGGTGCGCGTGCGGGCTGCGCTGACCGATGGGACGGACCTCAAGGCCTTTCGCCGCGGCCATCCGCAGATGCCGATGCCGACGCGCTTCGGTCACGAGTTCTCGGGCGACGTCGTCGCCCTCGGCGATGGCGTCACCGGGTTTTCCGTCGGCGACGCGATCATGTGCGTCCACTCGGCGCCGTGCGCTGCGTGCCCGTGGTGTCGCGACGGCGAAGAACACCTGTGCGAGCACGTCATGGAGACGAAGATCCTGGGAGCCTACGCGGACTACATCGCGGTACCTCCGCACATCCTCGCGCGCAATGCGTTCTTGAAGCCCGCAAACCTCTCGTACGAAGCAGCGGCGTTCTTGGAACCGCTCGCGTGCGTCGTGCACTCGTTCGATTTGCTCGCGCTGCGGCCGTGTTCGCGAGTCGTCGTCATCGGCGACGGAGGGTTTGGGATATTGCACGCGCTCGCCGCGCGTGCGTTGCTCGGCGACGAAGCGATTCTCATCGGACGGCGTCGCGAACGCCTCGTGCTTGCGGCCGAACTCGGCCTCGAACACGTGGTCGACGCGCGCGATTTCGACGAACGGGAACTAATCGAGTTCGTTCGGAGCGCGACGGGTGGCCGCGGCGCCGATGCCGTTATCGAGTGCACCGGGACCAAAGCGGTCTGGGAATCGGCGCCGGCCTACGCGCGCCGGGGTGGGAGCGTCGCGCTCTTCGGCGGCCTGCCCGCCGGCACGCGGGTCGAGTTCGACGCAGCGCGCCTACACTACGACGAGATCCGTTTGCTCAGTCCGTTCCACTTCTCGCCCGCCGCCGTTCGCCGCGCGTACGGTTTGCTGGTGCGCGGCGAGGTCGACGTCGTGCCGCTAATCACCGCGCGTTTCGAACTCGATCGCCTTGCCGAAGCCTTCGCCGCCCTCGACGCCGGCGACGGCGTAAAGTAC
>JBDTCF010000095.1:0-4197 GCA_039923715.1 Vulcanimicrobiaceae bacterium | reverse complement strand
CAAGGCGGCCTACGTCAGAACGGTCGCTGCAACTCCAGGAGGTCGTACTGATGGCTCTTCCTGATCGACCACTTGCGACGGCAAGCGTCGCGGACCCGGCGCCGCTCGGTTTGGCGGCCTTCGCGCTCACGACGTTCGTGCTGAGTGCGGCCAACGCGGGCTGGATCGGCAAAGGCGGCGACGCCGTCGTCATCGGACTCGCGATCGCGTACGGCGGACTCGCCCAGTTCTGCGCGGGCATGTGGGAATTCAAGCGCAACAACACGTTCGGCGCGCTCGCGTTCACGTCGTATGGCGCGTTCTGGATTTCGTTCGCGATCTTGATCTGGTTCAATATCGCGAGAATACCGCCCGATGCGATACCTTCGGCGCTCGGCACCTACCTGATCGCGTGGTGCATTTTCACGGCGTACATGACGGTGGCTGCGCTCAACCTGAGCCGGCCCGTGCTCGCCGTGTTCGTGCTGTTGACGATCACGTATCTAGTGCTTGCGGTCGGCGCGTACACGTCGCTACCGGCCCTCAACGTTCTGGGCGGCTACCTCGGCATCCTAACGGCGCTCGCAGCCTGGTACGCCTCGGCGACCGTCGTCATCGCCTCGACGAAACCGTAAACCAAAACGTCCTGCGTCCTCGCCGTTACGAAGACGTCGGGTTCGGTTCCGGTGTTGGGGGCAACGGCCGCGGCAGCACTTGCGCGCGCGGGATCATGGCCGGGATCTTGGCTTCGAGTGCGATCCGGTTGACGTCGCTCATCAAGGTGCGCTCCTTCAGCGACGTTCCGCACGAGATGTCGCCGGAGCGGTGTCCGTGATAGATCACGAAGGTGCTCGTTCCAAACGACGCGCTCTTCACGCACCCCTCGCTCTTGCCGGGCGACAGCGGCAGCGACGCTTTGAGATTCTTGATGAAGAGCGCAACGCTGACCGGCAGAACCGTCCGCGATTCGGGAGTTCGACCGTCGACGGTGAAGGTGGCCGAACCGTCGGAACGGACGTCGAGGCGAAATCCCGCGCTGTTGGTGGAGCCGCTGTTGACGATCGTCGCGCCGTCGAGTTGGCGCGCCGACGCGAGAGCGGGCAGCGCGACGACCGCCGCCGCGAGGGCGGCGATCGCCAGCAGGGCGACAACGCGCACGTTTACCGCACCTTGGCGCCCGCGGCGCCGTTGCTGTGGACCGCGGCGCGGCGCTTTGCGACGCCGCTCGCATCGATGTCGCAAGCCGGATCGGCGTGCGCGTGCGGGGCGGGGTGACCGGGGAGCGGTTCGAGGGCGAGGGCCTTCTTCAAATCGAGACCGGCGCGCTGCGCGAGCTGCGTTCCGTAGTCCGCATCGCAGAAATAGAAGTGCCAGACCATGCGGAGCGCAATCTGTTCGGGACACTTCTTGAGGTCGCCCGAAATATTAGCGAGTAGCTCTTCGCGCTCCCAGGGCTCGAAGGTTCGGTAGCGTTCGCCGGCCTGGTGGTAGTCGTCCTGACAGCGCGTGATGGCTTGGCGCATCACGTTGCCGTGGACGGGCTCGTAGTGGTCGAACTCCGCCGGGGGCGCTTCGGTCAAACCGCCCATCGAACTGGGCTCGTAGTTCACGTGCGGATTCTCACCGCCGCCATCTACGGAGAACGTCATTTGGCCATCGCGCTGGTTTGTACGCGTCGGCACCTTCGGCCGGTTGATCGGCAGCTGCAGATAGTTTGGCCCCACGCGGTAACGCTGCGTATCCGAGTATGAGAACGTGCGACCCAGAAGCATCTTGTCGTTCGAGAAGTCCATCCCGTCGACCAGGACGCCGGTACCGAACGCGACTTGTTCGACTTCGGCGAAGTAGTTCTCGGGGTTCTTATTGAGAACCATCGTGCCGACTTTCATCTTCGGGAACTGGTCTTCAGGCCAGACCTTCGTATCGTCGAGCGGATCGAAATCGAGTTCGGCATGTTCGCCGTCCGGCATCAGTTGCACGCGCAACTCCCACTCGGGAAATTCGCCGCGCGCGATCGCGTCGTAGAGATCCCGGGTCGCGTGGCTGAAGTCGTTGGCTTGGATTTCCGCGGCCTGCTGCGCTGTCAGGTTCCGATGACCCTGTTTGGGGACCCAGTGATATTTTACGAGGTGCGCTTCTCCCTTATCGTTGATCCACTTGTAGGTGTTGACTCCCGAACCGATCATCTCGCGAAAATTGGCGGGAATGCCCCACGGACTCTTGACCCACGTCACCATGTGCAGCGATTCGGGTTGATGCTGTACGAAATCGTAGAAGCGCCAGGCTTCATATTGATTCGTTTGGGGATCGGGCTTGGCCGCGTGATTGAGGTCGGCGAATTTGGTAGCGTCGCGGATGAAGAATATCGGCAGATTGTTTCCGACCAAGTCCCAGTTGCCATCCTTCGTATAGAACTTGATCGCGAACCCGCGCGGGTCGCGCATCGTCTCGGGCGATTCTTTCGCACCGGCGACCGTCGAGAAGCGCACGAACACCGGCGTGCGCTGCCCGCGCTCGGTGATGACCTTCGCGCGAGTGTAGCGCGTGGCGGGTTCGTCGCCGACGTTGCCCGTCGGTTCGAAGTAGCCGTGCGCCCCGGCGCCGCGCGCATGAACCACGCGCTCCGGGATTCGCTCGCGGTCGAAGTGCGAGATCTTTTCGATGAAGTGGTAGTTTTCCAGCGTCGCCGGGCCGCGCTCTCCGACCGTTCGGAGATTCTGATTGTCCCGGACGGGGTGCCCTTGGCGCGTCGTCAGCTCGCGCTTCTCGTCGCTCATACTGCCCTCCCAGCCGCCGCCGGTTCGATCGGCCGACGGTCGAAAAAAGTGAAACCGGGTTTCACTACCTCAAATGCTACCACTCGTGCTACAATGGCGCAAGATGATCGCCCCAGCCGCCGAGCCTCGATTGGCTCGCAACTACCGACTGATTTACGACATCGTTCGGGGCGCCGGCCTCGGGAGGCATCTCGTCATGGCCGAGGTGTACGAGTACGCCCGTCGCGAGCAGCCTCGGATCGGGTTCTCGACCGTCTACCGAGCGCTCGCTCGCTTGCACGAGTTGGGGCTGGTTTCGGAAATCCGGCTGCCGGGCGCCGACAGCGCGTACTACGAGGTGGCGGGAAAGCCCCACGCCCACTTTCGCTGCGAGCGGTGCGGGGCGGTCGCCGATGTCGACTACGTTCCACCGCAACGGCTCGTGCGCGAGTTGGGCCGCCGGCACGGCGTCGAGATCGACGACGTGCTGCTCAGCCTCCACGGGCGCTGCGCAACGTGTGCTGCGGCGGAGTCACCGGCCGCCCGGGGCGCTCTGGCCGGAACCTAGCCGCCCATTCGCTTGCCGCGGCGTCCACGCTCCGCGAAGTACGCCAGCACCGCATCGCGATGGTCGCCCTGAAGTTCGACGATGCCGTTCTTCGCGGTACCGCCGGTTCCGCAGCGGCGGCGTAGTTCGGTGCCGACGCTCGCCAATTCGCCGGCAGCCAAACCGTACACGAGCGTCATGCTGCCGCCGCGACGGCGCTCGCAACCGATGCGCAGGATGCCATCCTCCGGAATGCTCCCGCTGGGCGCCCTCTTCGCGGGCGTCTTGTTCTGCGCGGCCCGCGGCAGCGGCAGCGACCCGTCGGTGGAATAGACGAGCACCCGATCGTCCTTCATACGCCCACGGTTCGCGCGGCGGCGTAGGCAACACCTCGCCGCGAGCGAATGGCGCGCCGATGCCTGCTCGTTTCGCCGGATTTTCGCCCAAAGGAATGCGCCTTTTGCGCGACCTCGCGCGAAACAACGATCGCTCGTGGTTCGCACCACGCAAAGCGATCTACGAACGCGAGCTGCTCGAACCGATGCGCGCGCTCGTCGACGAACTAACCGCGCGCTTCGCGCGCAAGCGCATTCCACTGGGCGGCAGTGCGCGGCGTTCGATCTTTCGCGTCTATCGCGACGTGCGTTTCCGTGCCGACAAAAGACCGTATCGGACCAGCATGGCGGCGTACCTTTCGCCCGATGGCGAGCGCGATACTCCAGGAGGTTTGTACGTGCACGTGGAGCCTGGGGAGTCGCATCTGTCGCTCGCGTTCTATCACATCGACCGCGCCCTCTTGCTCCGCTGGCGCGCTTCGTTGCTCGAGGAGCCGGACCGTTTTCGCACCGTGCTGCGAGCGCTCGAGCGCCGCGGGCTCGTGCTGACGCCGCCGCACGAGCACGACGACGCGCTTCG
>JBDTCF010000094.1:0-12931 GCA_039923715.1 Vulcanimicrobiaceae bacterium | reverse complement strand
CCGCGCAAGTCGCTGTTGTACGCGGTCCAGGCGTTCTCCCAATACAAGAAGACGGCCGGGACGAGCGCGTGGAGACGCATCTCCTCGCGTTGGTAGAGGCGGCGCCGCTCCGCGCGATCGTAGGTGCGGACCGCCTGTTCCGAGGCGACGTTGACGGCCGGGTCGTTCAGGAACGTTGTGTTGGCGCCGTGCGGCGGCACGAACGCGCCGCTCCAGAGCCCTTGGTTGTCGGGATCGGGCCCGTTCGTCGCAATCGTCAACGACATGTCGTAGCGGCCACCGTAAAGGGGTCCGTCCTGCGCGAACAGCAGGCTCACGGGGTAATTCTTGATCGCGACGTCGATCCCGGCGGCGCGCAGTTCTTGCTGCAGTTGGATCTCGGCTTGCGCGTTGGTCGGGTTGTTCGTACCGGTCGATATCTCCAAGTGCAGCGGCTTGCCGGCGCGCCGCCGAATTCCGCCCGGCCCGGGCTGCCAGCCGGCGGCGCTCAGCAGTCGCTGGGCCGCCGAGAGGTCGTGCGGGTATCGGGGAACCTGCGGCGCCGCCCACGAGTCCGGCGGAATGTCGCTGACCGCGAGGATGTTGTACCCGTGGTAGACGACGCGGTTCATGCGCTCCCAGTCGACCGCTTCGGCGATGGCTCGCCGCACGCGCACGTCGCGCAGAATGAGGTTGCGGGTGTTGAAGTCGAGGTGCCGGTAGTTTGCGAGAACGTGCTTGTCGATCGTAATTCCGGAGAGCTGCGAGAGCCGCACCCGTTGGTTTTCAGGAACGTTTGGATACACGTCGATCTCGTGCGTCGCAAGTTCGGAGAAGAGCGTATCGGTATTGGGAACTACCCGCCACACGAGCGACGTCAGCTTCGGTGGCCCGCGCCAATAGCGCGGATTCGGCGCGAATTCGAGCGAGCTTCCGTGATTCCAGGCGCGCAGGATCCACGGCCCGCTCGAAAGGGGCTGCGAGTTGAACGGGATGTGGTTGAGGTCAGGGTACTTCGCCAAGAGGTGCTCGGGAAGCGGCGGATAGCCACTTCCCCCGATGGCAAAGCACCCCATGACGTCGGCGTTTGGCTCCTTGAGGTGGACGATCGCCGTGTAGAGATCTGGGAAGTCGATCGTTCGAATGTCGTCCCATCCGAAGCGCGACTTCGTCAGGTTGCGATCGTTCATGACCGCGTGCCAGGTGAAGCGCAGGTCGCGTGCGTCGAGCGGCGCACCGTCGGCCCAGCGGACGCCGTGCCGCAGGTGTAGCACGAAGGTCTTCCCATCGCGCGAGATCCCGCCGTTCGCATACGTCGGCACGGTCGTCGCGAGTTCCGGGAAAAAGTTCCCGTGACGGTCGTAGCGGAAGAGCGGCGCGAACAAGAGCGACGCGGCTTCGTCGGCCGAGGCGTCGTGCGAGAACAACGGATTGAGGCTGTCGGGTTCGTCCGAGGACCCGATCACCAGTCGTCCGTGGTGGGTCCACGGGTTGGAACCGTGCGCGAGCGTCCCGACGCGGGTGCATGCCGGCGCAGTGAACGCGAACGCCAGCGTCAGTGCGAGCGCGAAGCAGCGTCGCTGCATGGCGTTCGTCACGCGTGCCGAGCGTGCCAAGCGGCGAGCAATTCTTGCTCGCGTTCCGGATCGAGGCCGGCCTTGCGCGTCCGATGTGGTTCCAGCGTGTGCGTCCAGGTTAGCGTGTCGGCCACCGTCGCCGCGAGCGGACGAAACGTCAGGCCGTCGCGCCGCGCGCGCGCGACCGAGACGTGGTTGAAGCCGGCCTCGCCCATGCTCTCGGGAATCCAGAGCGGGAGTTCGCTCCACGGTTCGACCCCGTGTTGCTCGAGAAACCGCTCGTCGACCCACGTCGTGCGTGCGTTGCCGTTGCCTGCGCGACAGACCGCCTCGACGACGTCGCCGAACGTGTGGTCTTGCGGTTCGCTCGTCACGTTATAGGTGCCGGCGAGGTGCATTTCGAGCGCCCGCACCACGAACGCCGCGACGTCGCGGACGTCGACGAATTGTACGCCGCGTTCGGGGGGCGCGGGCGCCAGCATCTCGCCGCCGCGCGCGCCGCGATCGACCCAGTACGTGAAACGGTCGCTTGCGTCGAACGGTCCGACGATCAACCCGGGGCGAAACACGAGCGCGCGTTCGCCGAACCCGTCGGTGACGACGCGTTCGCACGCGGCTTTGAGCGGACCGTACGTCTCCCCATCGACCGTTTCGGTTTCGCGCTGCAGCGCGGGCGTCGGCGAGTTTTCGTCGAGTTCCGCTTGCTTCGAATCGTACACGGAGATCGAAGAGACGAACGCATACCGTCCGGCCGCGGCCAGGTGCCGGACCGAGGCTCGTACGACGCGCGGAACGTAGCCGCAGACGTCGACGACCGCGTCCCATCCGTCGCGTGCCAGCGGCGAAAGATCGTTCGTTCGGTCGCCCAGGACGCGCGTTACGCCGGCCCGCTCGGGCGCGGGGTGTACGCCGCGCGCGAAGGTCGTGACGCGGTGCCCACCTTCGAGCAACGCGTCGACGAGATGGCGTCCGAGGAAAA
The DNA here is from genome assembly GCA_039923715.1 of Vulcanimicrobiaceae bacterium. Lineage (GTDB taxonomy): Bacteria > Vulcanimicrobiota > Vulcanimicrobiia > Vulcanimicrobiales > Vulcanimicrobiaceae > JBDTCF01. The sequence goes on along the minus strand of JBDTCF010000094.1, from coordinate 10,396 downwards.
TGCTGCCACCGAGGACGAGGACGTTCATGCGCCGACCTCCGAGCGCTCGCGGACGCCGAGTCCCGGTTCGCGCGGAAGGATCGGCTTCCCGCGATCGTAGGTGACGCCGGCGAATGGATCGTAGGCCGTGAGCAGCGGCCCATCGAGATCCGCCCAGTCGACGAGCGGCGAAAGGTGCGCCGCGGCGGTGGTCAGGATCGCGCTTTCGACCATACAGCCGAGCATGATTTTGAAACCGAGCGCGCGCGCCGTGTGAATCGCCGCCAGCGCGCCGCGCAAACCGCCGCACTTGACCAGCTTCAGGTTGACGCCCTCGACGCAACCGGCCAGCGCGGGTAAGTCGCGCGCGTCCTTCGCGTCCTCGTCGGCGACGAGTGGGACGTGCGTCCGCTCGCGGATATACCGTAAGCCTTCCGGCGAACCCGCGCGAATCGGTTGCTCGCAGAATTCGATCTCGAAGCGTTCGAGTTCGACGAGCACCGCGACCGCTTCTGCGGGGGTCCACGCCTCGTTCGCGTCGAGGCGCAGCGTCCCGGTGTACCGCGAGCGGATCGCTTCGAGCAATTCGATCTCGCCGCCCTTACCGACTTTGAGCTTCAGAATCGGATGGTCGCGCACCGCTTCCAGACGCGCCAGGACGTCTTCGGATTCCCCAAGGCCGAGCGTAAAGGACGTAACCGGCGCGAGCGTTGGATCGAGTCCGAACAGCGCGTAGAGCGGACGGCCGGTCAACTTTCCGATGAGATCGTGGAGCGCGATGTCGAGCCCGCATCGAGCCGCGGGCGGACGTCCTGCAAGCAGGGCTTCGAGGGCGAAGGGATCGCTGCCTAGCGGCGGGCGTTCGGCGAAATGTGCGATGACGCTCTCCACGTTCTCGCCGTACCGTGCAATGGGCGACGTCTCGCCCAACCCCTCGAACCCGTCGTGCGCGAGCCGGAAGACGGCCGTTCGCGAGATCGTCTTGGCATCGCGTGCCGTCGCGAACGCGTGGACGAGCGGAAGCTCGAGTTCGTCGATCCGCAGTTGCACGCGGCGTCTTTCCGCCCACGGCGCGGAGGTCCTCGACGCTCTTCGCGCGAGATCGTGGTGGTCGGCGACGAAAACCGCCCTTGCCGTCTGCATGCCCGGTTAGAACCTGCTCTTTGCAGGTGGGTGCGGCCCGGGCGCCGACGCAGAGCGATACTATCGTTCGACGACCGTCGTATCCGGAGCTGATGCTCCCTAGGTGTTTTCGTTGGTCCTACACCAAAGCAAGTACGCGTGCGAGCGCAGTTAACGTCTACCCCGTATTATCGCACTGCGGTCAAGTCTTGACACGGCGCCGAAAAAGGTCTTCGAAAAGGGACCGGTAGCGCGCGCCTGGGTCCGGCGACCCCTCGAGGGGTCCGTCGCAGATCAGGAACGGGCGAAAGCCGCCGACTGCCGCGACCAGTCGGGCGTCCTCGTCTGCGTCGTCCGCGAGCCCGAGCGTGAACGCAACCGCGCTTGAAGCGAATGACTCGCTCTCGGCGCCGGCAAGAGAGCGAGCGTCCGGTGCGAACCGCAACCAGGCGCTGTCAACGTCCTTGGCGAGACGCTTGCAGTCGGCCGCGCTCGCGCACAGCGTGTCGGCAGTGTTGCGAACGGCAAGCGTTATGTTGCGCGCTTTGGCGCTGCGCAGGGCGCGCTTCGCCGCCGCCACTAGGTCGTTCCAGGCCGCGGGCGTGCCGTCGGCGGCAGGCGTGCGGACGATGGCAAGGGGGGCACCGAGTCCAACGGCGAGTTCCAGCGCGCGCTCGAGGGCGGCGCGACCCTCATCGTCATCGCGCGCCGAAAAAATCTCGTCGCAGGCGAGCGCCGCGACGGTCAACCCCAAGTCGACGGCTAGTTTTTTCAGTTGCGCGACGTACTCGCCATCGGTTCGCGGAAAGTCCGCAGCGTCGAACGCAACGCCGTCCAACCCCATCGAACGCGCGCACGCATCGAGCCACTCGAGTTGCGTCAGCGACCCGTCCGCAAAGCGTCGCGCAAACGACGCACTCGACCCCGCAATTTTCATCGGCTACGCGGTTCGCGGCAGGGGCGCGGGTTCCCGGCGAACGACGCCGAAGCGGATGACATGAAGATTGCAGTCGCGGCCGACCACGCCGGGTACCTTTATAAGGACCAGATCGCGGCGCTGCTGCGCGCGCGCGGAGACGACGTGCTCGATTTCGGAACCTGGAACGCGACCGCCGTCGACTATCCGGAGTACGGCCATGCTGTCGGCGAGGCGGTGGCCTCGGGTAAAGTCGAACGCGGCATTCTCGTGTGCGGGTCGAGCCTCGGAATCGCGATCGCGGCCAACAAGGTGCCGGGGGTGCGCTGCGCGTCCGTTTTCGAGCCGCTCTCCTGCGAACTCTCGCGCCGGCACAACGACGCCAACGTGCTCGCGCTCTCGGAACGTTTAACGGGCTGGGAGATGATCGAGCGGCTCCTCGACATCTTCTTCGCCACGCCGTTCGAGGGCGGCCGTCACGCGCACCGGGTCGCGGAGATCGAGTATACCGAGGCACAGCGCGCGAAGGCGCAGGCGGCGGTGAGTGCGGGCAAAGTTACGGGCGCACAGACCCCGGCCGGCCTCGTCCCCGGCTAAGCCGACGCGCTGGAATCCGACGCGCGAGCGCAGACTAAGGACCGTCTCTCCCTCCGTCGAAGGCGAGCGCATGCAAGTTCTCGACCCCGCGCCGCTGGCGACCCAAGACCCCGAACTCTACGCCGCGATTGCCGGTGAGGAAACGCGGCAGCGCGAGAACCTCGAATTGATCGCCTCGGAGAACTACGCCAGCCGGGCGGTGCGCGAAGCGACGGCGAGCGTTCTGACCAATAAGTACGCGGAAGGGTATCCAGGCCGGCGTTATTACGGTGGCTGCGAGTTCGTCGATGTCGCCGAGCAACTCGCGATCGATCGCGCTCTACGGCTTTTCGGCGCCGAGCACGCCAACGTGCAACCGCACGCGGGCGCCCAGGCAAACATGGCCGTCTTCATGGCGGTCCTCGAACCGGGTGATACGGTGCTCGGAATGTCGCTCGCTCACGGCGGGCACCTCACGCACGGCACGAAGGTGAGCTTCAGCGGCAAGCTCTATCGCAGCGTCGCGTACGGCGTCAAGCCCGAAACGGAACTGATCGACTACGACCAAGTTCGCGCCCTGGCGCGCGAGCACAAGCCGAAGCTGCTCGTCGCCGGCGCGAGCGCCTATCCGCGCACGATGGACTACGCGCCGTTCCGCGAGATCGCAGCGGAGATCGGCGCGGCCTTCATGGTCGACATGGCACACATCGCGGGTCTGGTCGCGGTCGGTCTTCATCCCTCGCCCGTTCCGTTCGCCGACTTCGTCACCACCACGACCCACAAGACCTTGCGCGGTCCGCGCGGCGGCCTCGTGCTGTGCACGCAAGCGCGCGCGCAAGCCCTCGATAAAAGCGTGTTTCCGGGGATTCAGGGCGGTCCGTTCATGCACGCGATCGCCGCTAAAGCGGTCGCCTTCGGCGAGGCGCTCCAACCGTCGTTTAAGGTGTATCAGGAGACCGTCGTCGCGAACGCCCGCGCGCTCGGAGAAGAACTGCAACGTGCGGGGTTGCGGCTGGTCGGCGGAGGAACGGACACGCATCTGTTGCTCGTCGACCTGCGTCCGCGCGGTCTGACCGGCAAAGCGGTCGAAGCGTACCTCGACGAGATCGGCATAACCGTCAACAAGAACGCGATCCCGTTCGATCCTCAGAAGCCTGCCGTTACGAGCGGCATCCGAATCGGGACACCGGCGATCACGGCGCGTGGCATGGGCGAGCGCGAAGCACGCGAGATCGGCGCGATCGTCGGCGCAGCGCTCGACGACGTCGGCGAGCGGGCCGCGGTCGAGAAGTTACGCGGTCGCGTCCGCGAGCTCACGTCCCGCTTCGACGTACCGTAATCCCGGACGTGCGCAGCGCCCCTGCATCGTCGCTTCCGGACGCGATTCGTATCGAAACCGAACGAACCGTCGTGCGGCTGGGCCGGGAGACGGACGCCCCCGCGCTGCTCGAACATCTCGTGCAGAATCGTGCGTACCACGCACCGTGGGAACCGCGCGTTCGAGAAGACTTTTACACCCTCGACGTGCAGCGTAGAGCCTTGGCGTTGCGTCTTTGCGAGTTCGCCGAAGGGCGCTCGGCGTGTCTGCTCGTGTTCGATCGCGAGCATGACGTTCCGGTGATCGGGCGGGTCAATTTCACGCAGATCGTGCGCGGAGCTTTTCACGGATGCGTGCTCGGCTACGCGATCGATCGCAACCACGAGGGGCGAGGGTACATGACCGAAGCGCTGCGCGGCGCGCTGGAGTGGGCCTTCGCGGAGTTACGCTTGCACCGTATCGCGGCGAACTACCGGCCGGAGAACCAACGGAGCGAGCGCGTTCTCGAGAAGCTCGGCTTCGTGCGCGAGGGCTACGCGCGCAGCTATTTATACGTCGACGGGCGCTGGTCGGACCACGTGCTGACCGCGCTGACGAATCCGCACCCCGAACGGGTGCGCGTCGAGCGCTAAGGCGTGCCGCTGCGCGTCGTCGATCATCCCGCGGTTCGCGACCGGTTGGCGCGCCTGCGCGATCGGGCGACCGAACCCGCATCGTTTCGGCGCCTAATGAGAGAACTCGGCGGCTTTCTTGCGTACGAAGCGACGCGGAATCTGGCGATCGACGAGCGGACTGCGGCGCCGCCGGTCGTCGCGCCGATCTTGCGGGCGGGCCTCGGGTTTCTGGACGCGTTTCTGGCGGTCACGCCGGATGCGGTGGTCGCGCATCTCGGTTTTTTTCGCGACCCCGTAACGTTCGAGGCCGTTCCCTATTATGCGAATCTGCCCGAGCGGCTGGACGGCATCGACGTCTTCGTCCTCGATCCGATGCTCGCGACCGGTCACTCCGCATTGGCGGCGTTGGCCTTGCTGGCGAGCCGGGGCGCGAAAGCGCCGACGTTCGTCTGTGCGATCGCGGCGCCCGAAGGCGTGCGCGCCGTCGAACGGGTCCATCCGAGCGTGCTCCTCGTAGCGGCGGCGCTCGACGAGCGGCTGGACGAGCACGCGTACATCGTTCCGGGGCTGGGCGATGCGGGCGACCGGCTATACGGCAGCACAAGCTCGCTCCCTGCCTCGTACCGCCGCCCCTCGTCGATCTGACGGCAAGCATCGGGCGGCCGTCCGCCGAACGTTGTCCACTGATGCGACCGGGCTGGGACGAGTACTTCATGCAGATCGCCCGAACCGTGGCGACGCGTGCGACTTGTCCGCGCGCCGGCGTCGGTGCGGCGATCGTGCGCGAGCATCGCATTCTTACGACGGGGTACAACGGAGCCCCGCGCGGGGTCGCGCACTGTACCGAGGTCGGCTGCGCGCTGGAACACGATCACTGCGTCCGCACGACCCACGCCGAGGCGAACGCCGTCGTCCAAGGCGCGTTACACGGGATCCGTCTCGAGGGCGGGACGGTCTACTGCACGCACCAGCCGTGCCTGAGCTGTTCGAAGTTGCTGATCAGCGCCGGCATCGTGCGCGTCGTCTACGAGGCCGAGTACCCGGACGCACTCGCGACGCGATTGCTGGCTGAGGCCGGCGTCGCGCTAGTACCGTTCGGGTCGCTGGAAGGTACGCGGGCGGGGGCACTCGCGTGACCATCGAGTGGCTCTACGTCGCGGCCGCCGCGGTCGCGTTCGTGACCGCGCTGCTCGTAACGCCGCGCATTCGCGCGTTGGCAACCCACGTCGGCGTGCTCGACGGGGTCGACGAGCGTCGCATGCACGTCGTGCCGACGCCGCGAATGGGCGGTCTGGCCGTCTACTTGGGGTTCGCGTTCGCGCTGTTCGTGACGGTCGGCATCGCACTCAATATGAGCGGGATGTTCAAGCCCGCCGATATTCACAACTTCCTCGGCTTGCTCTTCGGGGGCACCTTAATCGCGATGGTCGGCGTTTGGGACGATGTGATGGGCATGCGCCCGCGCAGCAAGTTCTTGGCGCAGATCATCGTGACCATCGTCTCGATGATCTACGGGTTCCACGTCGACGGTTTCAAGGTACCGTTCACCGATCAGTACGTCGATCTGCCGGCGTGGATCGACTACCCGTTGACGCTCGTCTGGTACCTCGGGATGATGAACGCGATCAACTTCCTCGATGGGTTGGACGGTCTGCTGGCCGGCGTCACGGCGATTTCGGGGTTCTTTCTAGTCGCGATCGCGATCGGCCACGGCCACGCGGTGGCCGCACTGGTGCTGTGCGCGCTGATCGGTGCGACGCTCGGCTTTTTGCCCTACAACTTCAACCCGGCGAAGATCTTTCTGGGCGATACCGGCTCGCTCTTTATCGGCTACGTCTTCGCAACCGTCTCGATCATCATCACGGCGAAAGTTGCCGTCGCGGTCAGCCTCATCGTTCCCCTGATCGCGCTCGCGGTGCCTGTAGTCGACACGGCGGCGGCGATCTTCCGGCGCGCACGAGCCGGCAAGCGCATCACCGAAGCGGACCGCGGCCACTTCCATCACGTCTTGATCTTCCGCTTTGGACTCAACGTTCGCCAAGCCGTGCTGCTCATTTATGCGGTCTCGCTGGTGCTCGGTGCGGTCGCCTACCTGCTTTCGGGGCCGACCCACCCGAAAGTCGCCGTGCGGCCGGTTGCAGCGCACGTCGTCACCGCAGCCAAAGCCTTAAGCGAGTGAGTTCCACCCCTCTTAAAGTCATGACGGTGTTCGGGACGCGTCCGGATACGATCAAGATGGCGCCGGTCGTGCACGCCTTGCGCGCGGCGCGCCCAGCAATCGCGCCGATCGTGTGCGTGACCGCGCAACACCGCAAGATGCTCGACGATCTGCTCGCGCTCTTCGGGATTGCGTCCGACTACGATCTGGACGTCATGACCTCGCAGCAATCGCTGACCCAGATTACCACGCGCGTCCTCGAGCGGATGGAGCCGATCTTGACGAAGGCGCGGCCCGACGTCTTGCTCGTTCATGGCGATACCGCAACGAGCACGGCGGCGGCGCTCGCCGCGTTCTACGCGAAAATTCCGGTCGGACACGTCGAAGCCGGATTGCGCACCAATACCGCTTGGGAACCGTATCCCGAAGAGATGAACCGGCGCTTGACCGGCCGGCTAACGTCCTATCACTTCGCGCCGACCAGCCGGGCGCGGCGGCACCTCGAGCGAGAGAACGTCGACCCGCAGTCGATTTTCGTCACCGGCAACACCGTGATCGACGCGTTCCTCGAAACCGCCGCGCGCGCGTACGGCGCCGATCCCGCCGAGTGGGCGGGTTTGGTTCCCGCGCGCCCGCTGATTTTCGTGACGGCGCACCGGCGCGAGAACCACACGCGTATGCGCGGCATTTGCGAAGCCCTGGCGGCGATCGCCGCGCTTCCGTCCCGTCCTCAGATCCTGTGGCCCGTGCATCCCTCGCCACAGGTCGCGCCGGTCGCGCACGCGGTGCTGGACGGAATCGAGGATGTCCACCTAGTCGCGCCGATGGGCTACGACGCCACGGTTCGGTCGATCGCGCGCAGCCGGCTGGTTCTAACCGACAGCGGCGGCCTTCAGGAAGAAGCGCCCTGCCTTGGCAAGCCGGTCCTGGTCATGCGGGAGCAGACGGAGCGGCCTGAGGGTCTCGAAGCCGGGACGCTTGAGTTGGTCGGGGCGGACCCAACCAAGATCGTCGGCGCGGCGCGGCGGCTCCTCGAAGACGAGGTCGCATATGCCCGGATGGCTCGCTCGAACAACCCCTACGGCGACGGCCGGGCCGCCGCCCGCATCGTCGCTTGGCTGCTTGCTAAGCTACGCGATGGGACGATTCCAGAGGAGTTCGAGGTCCAGGTCGCCTAGCGGAGCCGCGTGGACGCTGGCGAGCAGGAGGGTTCGACCCCGACGAGCCCAAACTTGGGGGACGCCGCGCGACCGGAAGCCGCGGTGCGGGCGTACCGCGCCCGCAAGCGTCCGATGGTCCTGCGGTCGGCCCTGGTGGGCCTCGCGCTCGGCCTCGTTTTCCTGGCCGTCTCGCCGCTTGCCTCGCTTTCCGTTCTGGTCGGCGTCGCGTGCGGGCTAATGAATGCGCTCCTGTCGATGCGCGGCAACGAGCGCCTCGTCGACCACCGCAGCGTCGGTTCCTTCGTCTTTAGTAGTGTTCTAAGAATCCTCGTGTTCGGTATAGTACCGGTGGGGTTCGGGACCCACGGTCCGTGGTGGACGTTCGGCTCCTACTTCATCGGGTTTTTTACGCCACTGACGCTCTACGCGATCGACGTAGCGCGCGCCCCGCGAACGAAGTTGACGTAAGTTTTGAAAGAACAGATCGGCGCCCACAGCACGTGGACGCTCCCGGTGATCGGCAGCGTGCACGCTGACACCATTATGACGACCTGGCTGGCCATGGTCGTCGCGCTGCTCTTTTTGGGCTGGATCGGCAACAGCTATCGTTCGGCGCGCGTCAATAAGCGCCAGACCGTCTTCGAAGGCATCGTGACCTTCATCGCCGATCTGGTCTATGGCGCGATCGGACCCTCCGGTGAACCGTTCGTCCCGTTTTTCATCGGGGTCTTTCTGTTCATCTTCATCCTCAACCAGTTCGACATTCTGCCGCTCAAGGCGCTCGGGCTTCCGTTCGGCGGCTCCCCAACGGCCGACTTGAACACCATCGTCCCGCTCACCGCCATCGTCTACGTTTTGATCTACGCGACGGTGATCGGGCGCCGGCGACTCGGCCACTACTTGGGCCATTTCGTCCAACCGTTCTGGCCGCTCTTGCCGCTCAACATCCTCGACGAGCTGAGCCGCATCCTTACGCTCACCGCGCGTCTTTTTTTCAACATCTTCGTTGGCGAACTACTGTTCTTCATCGGCTACTCGATCGTGACGGGCAACATCATCATCGGCCCGGTCAACGTCTCGGCAGCCGCCGTGATCCTACCGTTCTTCATTCAGTTTTTCAATTTCTTCGTCGGAACCGTGCAGGCGTTCGTCTTCACGCTCCTCGGCATCGTGTATCTCTCGCTGGCACTCGGCGAAGAGCACTAGCGCCTAACCTCTCGAGAAAGGCACAGTCTTGACTTCGGAAAGCTTGGTCATCGCGGCGACCCTCGTCGCCTTTGGCCTGATCATCCTGGGGGTCGCGTTCGGCTCGGGCATCGGCGACGGCCTCGTCGCGTCGAAGGCCGTAGAGGCGATCGCCCGTCAACCGGAAGCGCGCGGAAACATCTTCACGTTTCTGTTCCTCGGCGTCGGCCTCGTCGAAGCGTTCCCGATCATCTCGATCGGGCTCGCCTTCTATATGCTGTACGGCCTCGTGAATCTTCCCGGCCTCGTCGCGCACTTGGCGAAGTAACCGGACCGAGCATGTTTCTCCAGATCGGCGGCACCGTTTGGGTCCAACTGCTCAACTTCGCGATCTTTTTCGCGATTTTGAACGTGGTCTTTTTGCGGCCCGTGGGTCGGGCGATTCGTCAGCGTCGCGAATACATCGACGGCGTGAAACACGACTCGGACCGCTACCTGCACGAGGCCCGCGACTTGCGCGCGCAAGCCGAGGAACAGCGCGCGGCCGCCCGGCGGGCGGGGGTCGAGCGCGTAACGCAGGCGCGCACCGCTGCGCTGGCGCAGGCCGACGGGTTGACCCAGGACTTCGCGGCGCGTGCCGCGACCATCGCGGCGGAAGCGCGGGCGACCGTCGAGCGCGAAGTCGCCGCGGCCCGTGGGCAGGAGCCGGCGCTGGCCGAGAGCTTAGGGCGGTCGCTGCTCGACCGCGCGCTCGAGGCGCTCGCACGATGAGTACTAGGACGGAGCAAAGCCCGTGATCGGGTCGAGTTACTACGAGTCGCTTGCGGCCTGGAGTCAGATCGCCGGGGCGGCGGTTTTCGTCGCCGGACTGGTTTACGTTTTCGTCCGCTTCGTGATCCCGGCCGTGCGGGCGTCGGAAGAGCACAAAAACGCCGAACTCGCCGAGGCCGAGCGGCGCCGCGACGACGCAAAGGTCGATGCCGATCGTGCCCGTGCCGAACTCGAAGCGGCAACGCGCGACGTGGCCGCGATCGGCGAACGCTCGGATCGCGACGCCGTTCGCGAACGGCAACGCTTACTCGCGGAGGCGCAGTCCGAGGGCGAGCGAATCGTGCGAAACGCCGAAGGCGAACTCGCCCGCGGGCGCTACGCGGCGCGCGCCCTCTTGCGCGAAGAACTCATCGCGAAAGCGGTGGGAATCGCGCGCAACGCGGCCGCGACCGCCGACGATGCAGCCGATCGCCGAGTCGTCGGCCAAGTCATGGACACGATCGAACGCCGCGAGGGGCGCTCCTGATGCAGAATCAGACCGTCGCCCGGCGCTACGCGACCGCGATCTTTGCGCTTGCGAACGAGGCCGGCAAGGTC
>JBDTCF010000093.1:0-34699 GCA_039923715.1 Vulcanimicrobiaceae bacterium | reverse complement strand
GCGACCTCGCGTTCGAGATCGAGCTGGCGAACCAGCCAGCGCACGCCGGGGTTGAAAAACAGAACCGCTTCAGCGAGACGTTCGAAACCGTTGCTCCAGTCGTCGCCGCGTCGCAAGTGCGCGAGTTCGTGGAGCACGATGCGATCGAGATCTTCGGGGGCGAGATCCTCGAGCAGCCGATCCGGTAGTAGGATCATCGCGTCGAACAGGCCGACGGCGATCGGAACGGTGGTTTCGGCCGAGCGGCAGAGCCGCACGTCGCGGCGTCCTCGCCCGACTGCGGTCCAGCGTTCGAGCTGCTCGCGGAACGCGATCGGTAGCGGGAGCGCATCGCGCTTGAGACGCTCGAGGTGTACGAGGCTGATCGCCAATCGCACGAGGAAGAACAACGCGCCCGCGAGCCAAAGGCCGACGAGCGCGAGGATCGCGAGGCGAGGAAGGGTCAGTTGCGGACGCGCGACCCCAGGCCCGATCTGAAGGCTCGAACTCAAAGCCGACGCGTTCGATCGAGTGCTCGTGACGCGCGTCGTGACAACTGTTGCGCGAACCGTCTTGAGGGGCGGCACGGTCGCGACGCGGGTCGCCTGCGATGCTTCCGGGTGGGGTGCGAAGGCGAGGGCGGTCGTAAGGACCGGCAGCGCGATCGCGGCCACCAGGGCGGTGACGAGCACCGCGTGTCGGGTCGTCGCATTTGCCGCGGGCGAGAGTCGCAGCACGAACGCCGCCGCCCCCGCCAGCAGCAGTGCTTCCCACAACCCGTTCGCAAGAAAAGTGAGCGCGAAGGTTCCGAAACTACCAAACGGATCGTTCACGAGCGGCCCTCCTCGTAGCGCGCGACGAGCGCTTTGATCGCGGCAAGTTCGTCGCTTGACGGACGGGCTTCGGACATCAGCCGGACCGCGAGCGCCGATTTACTGTTCGCAAAAAACGAGCGGACGATTTCGCCGACTGCCGAGCGCGCCGCCTCGTCGCGCTCGACCAGCGGATAGTATACGTGCGCGCGTCCGTCGGGATCGCGACCGACCACGCCCTTCGCTTCGAGGATGCGCAGCATCGTGAGGACCGTCGTATACGCAAGCGGCGGCCTGCCCAGCCCGGCGGCGACGTCCGCGACCGTAGCGCGTCGCCGTTCCCAGAGGGCTTCCATAATGCGGAGTTCGCCGCGGGTCAACGGGTTGGGCTTCTTGCGCACGCGCGCTCCTCGCTTTGGGCCTACTAAAAGTTTAGTAGGACACTACCACCGCCGGCCCGCCGTGTCAACTAAGGTCTTAGTAGCCGAGCCGGCTCGGGCGCTGGATCGAGGTCGATCCGGCGGGCGCCCTGTTGGGCGGCCGCCTCGGCGAGGCCGGCGCTGGCGGTGAACACGACGAGTTGCGAGTCGGCCGCCGCGGCCTGCAAGACCGGCAGCCCGCGCCCGATGCGGTCGGCGTCCCAAAAGGCAAACGGATCGTCGAGCAGCAGCGGCAACCGCTCCGCACCCTCCGCGAACATGCGCGCCATCGCAAGCCGGACCAGGAGGTAGGCTTGCTCGCGCGTCCCCGCCGAGAGTCGTTCGATCTCGCAGATCGTCCCGGTTTCCGGCGCCCGAACCCGCACGCGCAGCGTCGTCGGATCGACGCGCACCTCGGCATACCGTCCGTTCGTGATGCGCTCGAAGGTCGCGGCCGCATAGTCCTCGAGCCGTCGCGCGAACCGCTCGTGCGCCTCGCGGGTCCGCTCCTCGATGCGTTCGCGCGCGAGGAGGATCGCGCGCTCGAAGGCGGTCAAGCGTGCGATCTCGATTTCGGCCAGCGCGACACCCTCGTCGAGCGCTGCGAGGTCGCCGATTTGGCGCTCGGCTTGGGCCAGCGTTGCGCCGAGACGATCGGTTTCGCGCAGTGCGGCGCGCTCGCGGCGCTCGAGGTCGTCGCCTTCGGCGGCGAACGCTCGGCTCGAAAGTCCGTCGTCCAGGCGCGTGGGAACCGCACCCTCCGCGACCAGCGCCGCGAGTTCGCGCTCGAGCTCGATTTCGTCGTCGTCGCCCAAGACGTCGCCGCGCGCGACCTGCAGCATTTGCAGTTGGAGCGCCAGACCTTCGCGCGCGACGCTCCGCTCGCCGCGTTCGCGAGCCGTCGCAACACGTTGGTCGCGGGTTCCGGCGCTCCCAGCCAAGCGGGTCGCCAGGGCGTCGAACGCAGCCGCCGCCGCAAGCGCGTTCGCGCGGGCCGTTCGCGCGCGCGCTTGCGCGTCGCTCGCGGCTTGCTTGCGCGCCTGCAATTCGGTGGCGCGCAGTCGCCGCCGTGCGAGTTCGTTGAGCGAAGGGACGTGCAGCCGCTCGAGCGTCCGCGCCACCTCGAGCGTACACGCGGTTTCGATAACGGCTGCGGCATCGCAGTCGGCTTGGGCGCTTCGAACGCGAACCGCCGCACCGCGCCGGCGCCGCAGTCGCGTCACGACGAACGACGCACAGGCGACGACCACCAAACCGGCGGCGAGCACCGCGGGCCACGCGCGCTCGAGCGTCAGCACGATCGTTGCGAGCGCCAGCAGGACGGCGCTCGCGGTGGCGGCGCCGAGCAGGCTCGCGCCGCCCTCGACGTCGCGCCGTGCCGCCATCGCTTGCGCCGTTGCAAAGCTCGCGCGGTCGCGCGCCTCTTCGCCCTGCGCTGCGGTTGCCTGGAGTGAGGCGAACGCTGCGTCGCCGAGGCCGCCGCCGTCGGCGAGGCGCTCTTCCAGCTCGCTTTGCTGCGCCGGCGTCAGGCGCGCGTCGAGCAGAGCGCGTTCGGTTTCGACCGCGAGTGCGTCGCACGTTTGAGCGCGCGCGAAAAGCGTCTGCAGCTCGGCGACGCGCTGCGTCGGAAAGTCAGCGACGTCATCATAGGCGGCCCGGTCCTGGGTGAGGGCGGCGATCTCACCGCGCATGCGGCGCAACCGCTCGATGCGTTCGCGCAGGTCATAGGCGCGCACGTTCCGCGTGCGGCGCTGGTGTTCGCTGCGTCGCTCTCCGAGCTTGGCAGCGGCGACCGCGGTTCGTTCGCGTGCGGCGCGCAGGTCGTCGAGCGCGCGCAGTTGCCCGCGCAGCGTCGCGGCGCGCGCCCGCTCGTCGCGAACCTGTGCTTCGAGCCGGCGCAGAGGCGCGTTGACGGTCGCCCGCTTCGTTCCGACGTGGGTTGCGAGCGCGCGGTCGAGGGTCGCCAGCGCGCCGAGTGCGGCATCTTCGCGCGGCCCACCGTCGAGCGCGTGCGCCAGCGAGGTTCCGATCGCTTCGGCGCGGGCGCCGTCGATGGCGACGAACCCCTGCCGCACGCAGGTCGCGTTTACGAACACGTCGAGCGGAATGCCCAGGTGCACCGCACCCGGCGCGACCACTTTGCCGAGCGACGCCTCGGCCGAAACGTCGTTGCCGTTGCGATCGCGAACGCGCACCGCCTTGGAATCGCGCTCGAAGTTACGTTCGACTTCGAAGCCGCGTCCGTCGGCCAGCTCGTACGCGAGCCGGCCGGAGTAGCGCGCGCCGTTCCAGGGCCGCCACGCATCGCGGTCCTCCTTTCGCCCGACCCCGTACAGCAGCGCGACGACGGCTGCTGCGAGCGTCGATTTACCGGCTTCATTCGGCCCGTACACGACCGTCATTGCGGGATCGAACGCGATCTCGAGATTGCCGAACCTTCCGAACCCGTCGAGGTGAAGGCGGGTGAGTTTCACGGAGCGAGGTCGCTCCCGTCGAACGCATCGAGCGCGTAGTGCAGCGCACGCTCGGCGTCGGCGGCGAGCGGCGCGTCCTCGCCGTTCGAGAGCGCGAGCAAGTCGGCGACGACCCGGCCACGGACCGTGGGCTCGTGCGCGAGCCGCGCGTAATCGTACGCGCGCGTACGGTCGAGCACGTCGAGCGCGCCGAGAGCACTGCCGTAGCGCTCGGCGATCAAGGTCGCATCGACGCGCGTTCCTTCGGCGACCTGTCCGCCCAAACGCAGGCGCACGAAGTCGTCGGTACCGAGGCCGGCGAGCGCGGCTTCGACCGAGCTCAGAACGGCCGGCTCGTTCGAAGCGCCGCTCAGGTCGCAGGTCCGATCGACGAGCCGCGTGCGCGCTAATTCGACGGCCTCGACGCGCGCGGCGTCGGCCTCGATGCGGACGACGAGGGCGCCGTGCGTGCCGGATTCGCCGAACTTGATCGGCTCGGGCGATCCGGGATAGGCCAGCGTGGCGCCGTCCGCGCGTGCGACGTAGCCGCCGTGATAGTGGCCGGCGAGCGCCAGGGTCGCGCCGGAACGTGCGATCTCGGCCAGGGTGAAGGGCGCCGTCGCGCGCTTGTTCGGCGGACAGCGCTCCGCATCGCTGCCGTGCACCAGCGCAAGGCGGATGCCAACACGTTCGAAGTGCGCGCCCACGAACGGTGGATCGGGTTCGGCCGGTGCGTGACCGAAACCATAAAGCGTGATGCCCTCGGCGAGCGGGACCGGACTCCAAGCCGATTCGTTAAAGACGCGCACGTTCGCGGGAACGTCGGCGCGCGCGTACAGCGAGGTTGGCCCGAACGGGTCGTGATTTCCGGGTGCGACGAAGACCGGTCGGCCAAAGCGTCCGCACTGCTCGTAGATGAAGCGCGCCGTTTGCGGCCCGGCGCGCTGGGCTTCGTAGAGGTCGCCGCCGATCGTCAGCGCGTCGGCGCCGAGCTCGAGCGCCAAATCGATCGCGCGGACGAATGCGTCGGCCAGCGCGGCGCGCCGCCGGGCTCCGCCGCGCAGTTCGGCGAACGTCGTTTCGAGGTGGATGTCGGCGCAGTGAACGAGCGTGTAGCGCACGACCGCCGCGTCAACCGTGCAGGTACTTCGCGAACCAGGCCAAGGTACGCGTCCAAGCGTCGGCGGCCGCCGACGCGACGTATGAGGAGCGCGTGTCGTCAAAGAACGCGTGGCCGGCGTCGTCGTAGATCTTAATGTCGTGCTTGTCGCTCAGCGCGCTCTCGAAGTTGCGCACGTCCTCGGCCGGGATCGACGTATCGCGTCCGCCGTAACTCCCCAGCAACGGGAGCGAAATGTCGCCGGCGTCGCCCATTACGGGCCCGACATCTCCATACCAAATCGCGGCCGCGTCGTAGTTCGGGTTCGCGACCGCTTGGCGTAGCGCGATCCCCCCACCCATGCAAAAGCCGGTGATGCCGGCTTTCGCGGCGTTATGGGATTTCACCCAATCGCGCCCGGCAAGCAGATCGGCGGTGACCGTTGCGGCCACGAGTTGCCCGGCGAACGTTCGGAACACCGTGTAATCGGCGGCCCCGTCCGCACTCGGTGCGCCCATGCCCGCGTACAAGTCGGGTGCGATCGTGGCGTAACCGGCCTTCGCAAAGCGGCGGACGACGTCGCGCAACTGCGCGTCGATTCCCCAGATCGCTTGAACCACGACGACGCCGCCCTTGGTGCTCGCCGCGTCACGCGGGACCGCCCCGTAGGCGTCGAGCGTACGGTCTTCGTGGGTGAGGGTCGTGGCCGCCGCGGTCAGCGTAGGATCGTCCTCGGCGACGATGGGTGGGTGAGGGCTTCCGAAGCCTTCGCCGGCAGCGAGCGCCGCCGCGATCGACGCGCCGAAGGCGACCGAGGTCGCGCCCATTCCAACGAACGTGCGACGCTTGAGCCTGGGACTCGTCGCGCGAGTCGGATCGGTGAACTCGCTCATGCGTTCGACGGTTCCCGCACCGCGCGCCAAAGCCTCGCACCCCGAGCGCGTCGCCTGCGCGTGTGCTCGACGAGCGCTAGCGGTAGAGGTGCCCGCAGGCGAGATAGTGGCTCGGTTTTTCCTGGCTGGCGACGAGCACGATGTAGTTACCCGAAAGCAGCGAGTCCTCGGTCGCCGCGAGCAGCGTGCGGCTGCGCGCGTGGCGGACGCTTTCGAGCGCGAAGACGACCCTGCGAGCGATCGTGGCGGTGCAGTCCCGGCTGCGCCGGAGCGATGCGAGTTCGACCTTGCGGGCGGGAACGCCGGAGATCGAGAGGTCGACCAATGTCTTGTGCGCGCCGCGTCGGAACAGGGTGATCGTCCCGACTTGCCCCGAGTTGTTGAGCGACTGAACGCCGAGTTTCGTGCCAAGGCCGAGCGGATCGTTTGGGTCGGTTTGGGCGCCGGTCGCGACGGTTGCCGCGAGCAGGATGGCGCCGAGCGCGGCGGCGGCGAGCGAGGAGCGGACGTACATGCAAGCTTCCTGTGGGGCCTTTGGGAGCGCGGTTTCACTAGCGCGAGCGGAGGAAAGCCTACCACCTCGGGCGACTGGGATGGAGATGGAAGCGTCGAAAGTTCGTACACGTTGCTGCGTCGTCGGCGGCGGACCGGCCGGCATGATGTTGGGTGTGTTGCTCGCCCGTGCCGGCGTCGCGACCGTCGTTCTTGAGAAGCATGGCGACTTCTTGCGCGACTTTCGCGGCGACACCGTCCACCCCTCGACGTTGGACGTGATGGGCGATCTCGGCTGGCTCGAAGACTTTCTTGCTCTGCCGCACCAGGAAGTGCGGCAGTTAAGCGCGCGGGTCGGAAAGGTGGAACTGACGCTGGCCGATTTCACCCACGTGCCGACGCGTTGTAAGTTCATCGCGCTCATGCCGCAGTGGGATTTCCTCACCTTCTTGGCGGCTCGCGGCCGCCGTTATGGAACCTTCGATCTACGGATGCGAACCGCCGCCACCGATTCGATCGAGGAGAACGGTCGTGTCGTCGGCGTGCGTGCGAGCGGTCCCGAGGGGCCGCTCGAAGTGCGCGCGGACCTCGTCGTCGCAGCCGACGGCCGGCACTCGACGATGCGCGCCCCAGGCGGCTTTGTCAGCGACGACCTGGGCGCTCCCATGGACGTGCTCTGGATGCGCCTGCCGCGGCTGCCGAGCGACGCGTTCCAAGCGCTCGGACGGGTCGAGCGCGGAAAGATTTTGGTGACGCTCGATCGTGGGACGTATTGGCAGTGTGCGTACGTCATTCCCAAGGGAGGGTTCGATGCGGTCCGGGCGGCCGGCATTGACGCTTTGCGCGCGCAGCTCGCCGAGATCGCACCGTTCCTTGCCGACCGGCTTGGCGCCATCGCGAGCTGGGACGACGTGTCGCTGCTGACGGTCCGCGTCGATCGCCTGCGAACGTGGTGGAAACCAGGGTTACTCTGTATCGGCGACGCCGCCCACGCGATGTCGCCGGTCGGCGGCGTCGGCATCAACATGGCCGTTCAGGATGCGGTCGCGGCAGCGAACATCCTGGCTGCTCCCCTGCGCGCCGGCGGCCTGACCGACGACGATCTCGCGCGCGTGCAGCGCCGTCGCGAGTGGCCGACGCGCGTCATCCAAAGCGTTCAAGTTTTCATCGGTAATCGCGTGATCGGGCGCGTGCTTGGAGCGAAGGGACCGATTGCAGCTCCGGCGATCCTCGACGCGTTCCAACGTCTACCGCTCCTGCGCACGTTGCCGGCCTGGCTGGTCGGCGTCGGCGTGCGGCCCGAGCACCCGCGGACGCCCGAACTCGTACCGCCGTCTGTGGCGGAGCCGCCGGTTTTGATGGCAAAATCTTCGCTGGGAGGAACCGAATGAAGGTCGCCGGGCCGCAAACGGCTCTGCGCTATCACTCGGGGTTCGGGAACGAATTCGCGAGCGAAGCGTTGCCGGGAGCGCTTCCGGTCGGGCGCAACTCACCCCAGCGCCCGCCGTACGGCTTGTATGCCGAACAGCTGTCGGGCACGGCGTTCACCGCGCCGCGCAGCCACAACCGGCGTTCGTGGCTGTACCGCATCCGGCCGGCCGCAATGCACGAACCGTTCGAGCCGTTCGCGAACGAACGCATTCTCAGCGATTTCGACCGCGTCGCCGCCCCGCCGAATCAGCTGCGCTGGGACCCCCTGCCGATTCCGAGCGCGCCGGCCGACTTTATCGACGGGCTGGTGACGATGGCGGGCAACGGCAGTCCAGCCGCACAGGTTGGTTGCGCGATCCATCTGTACGCTGCGAACCGCTCGATGCGCGAGCGGTACTTCTACGATGCGGACGGCGAACTGCTGATCGTGCCCCAGTTCGGTGGCTTGCGGCTGCGCACCGAACTTGGCGTCCTCGAAGTCGCGCCGCTCGAGATCGCGGTCGTTCCGCGCGGTCTGCGCTTCGCAGTCGAACTGCTCGACACCGAGGCGCGCGGGTACGTCTGCGAAAACTACGGCGCGCCGCTGCGCCTGCCGGACCTCGGCCCGATCGGGTCCAACGGACTGGCGAACGCGCGCGACTTTCAGACGCCGGTCGCCGCGTACGAGGACCGCGAGGGCGACTTCCGGTTGCTTGCCAAGTTCGCGGGCAACCTGTGGAGCGCAAAGATCGATCACTCGCCGCTGGACGTGGTCGCCTGGCACGGAAACGACGCGCCGTACAAATACGATCTGCGTCGCTTCAATACGATCGGTTCGATCGGCTACGACCACCCGGACCCCTCGATCTTTCTCGTCTTGCAGGCGATCACGGATACCCCGGGCGTCGACGCGATCGACTTCGTCATTTTCCCGCCGCGCACGCTGGTCGCGAGGGACACGTTCCGGCCGCCGTGGTTCCACCGCAACATCGCAAGCGAGTTCATGGGCCTGATCGAGGGTGCGTACGACGCCAAGGCGGAGGGCTTCTTGCCCGGCGGCGCTAGCCTGCACAACTGCATGAGCGGCCACGGGCCCGACGCCGAAAGTTTCGAGGCTGCGTCGCGCGCCGACACCATGCAGGCTACCGAAATACGGGACACGATGGCCTTCATGTTCGAGAGCCGCTACGTCATCCGCCCGACCCGCTTCGCGCTCGAATCCGCCCAGCTTCAACCCGAATACTTCCGCTGCTGGCAGGGCCTGAAAAAACACTTTGATCCAACGAGACCCGAACCCGGGTAAACGGATATCGCGCGTGGGCGGGAGTCGTGCGAGGGGCGCGAAAGACCCTCAGCCCACATCGCTTACGGAGGCTTGCAAACATCATGATCGTCCGAACGCTGGGTACTCTCGCCGTGGGAGCCACGGTCGTCTTTCTTTCCGGGTGTGGAGGTGGGAGTTCGTCGCTCGCGCGCTCCGGGCCAAACTCTCTGCCGGCCGCACAACAGCGCGCCGCCGCGCCGCCCCTCGGCGCCGCGACGTATCCGATCGGCGCCGTCAACGGGAAAACCCCCGCGCAACTTCGCGCCGGAAGTCTCCAGCGCGGGAGGGGTTGGATCTCGCCCGACGCGGGCGGCCCCAATGCGTTGCTGTATGTCGCCAATTTGGGCGGTAATTCGGTAGAAATTTTCCAGCATCACGGCGCGAACCAGACGCCGATGGGGACCATCACCAACGGTATCAACTTTCCAGCCGGCATGACGATCGACAACAAGGGGAATTTGTACGTCGTCAACGAGGGTGCCAACAACGTGACGGTCTATCCGCGCGGCCAAATCTCGCCGAGCCTTACGTATACCACCGACCTCTCGACGGCGACCGACGTCGCAGTCGCACACGACGGGACCGTCTACATTTCGAACTTCAACGGCCTGGCGAACGGCTGGGTCAGCGTCTATCCGCAAGGCAACACCTCGAACGAGTACCGCATTTCGGACTTCAACGGGGGCGCGCCGCTGGGAGTAGCCCTGGATTCGAGCGGTAATCTCTACGTGCAGTACGATCTGAACGGTAGCGGTAACGACGCGGTCAACGAGTATGCGCCGGGTTCGACGACCGGGACGAACTTGCACCTCGTTTATAAGTTCGGAGGGTCGGTTCGGGTTGACGGGACTGGCGATATTCTCGTCGCGCAGCAGGTCCAACCATCCGCGATCCTCGTATTTCCGCCCGGCGCCACGCAGGCGTCGCAATCGATCACCTTCCCGGACAACGGGCAACCGTTTGCGTTGGCGGTTAACCGGAAGAACATGGCGCTCTTTGCCGGCGACTCGACCTCCAATACGGAAGCCGAGTTTGCGTACCCGTCGGGGACGTACCGGTACGCCGTCGCCGGCGGCTTCAACAACCCGTCCGGTGTAGCGGTCAGCCCCTCGCAGTTCAAATAGCTTAAGCGAACGAGCGGCGTCCGCCTACGCGCGGCGCCGCTCGTCCCGTGGGGCGTCGAGCGCGCACGCGAAAATCGGCCTTGGGTGGTATACTGCGCTGCATGAGCGCTAAATCTTCGGTGATCGAAGCCCATCCAATTCGTCCGCGCGTTGCGTTGATCGCGCACGACGCGTGCAAGGAAGCGATGGCGCAGTGGGCGCGGTTCAACCATGGGACGCTAACGCGCTGTCACCTCTTCGCGACCGCGACGACGGGGGGGTTCGTTGCGGAACTGGGGCTCCCGGTCGACCTCTTGCTGTCCGGTCCGAAAGGGGGCGACGCGCAGGTCGGCGCGATGATCGCCGAGGGGCGCCTCGATGCGATCGTGTTCTTCTGGGATCCGCTGACGACGCAGCCTCACGACGTCGACGTCAAGGCCCTGCTGCGGCTCGCGGTGCTCTACAACGTGCCGATCGCGTGCAACCGCAGTTCGGCCGATTTTCTCATTTCGTCGCCGCTATTCTTTGACGGAAACTACACGCTGCAACGGACGAACGCGTAGCGCCGTCCGCGCAAGCCACCGGAAAAAGTTTTACGCGTCATAATGCTCTCTTTGCCTTCCTTAAGTTTAGGATAAGATTCGTCGCGTATCCTCGAGCGGATGTTACTCCGTTCGGAATTGAAGGCAGGCTTCTTCGCCATGGTGCGATTCTTTGTGCTCCTCGTTGCAATGCTCGTCCCGTTTTCAGCGGCAGCCTCGGCGCAGACGCAGGGGGGCGCCATCGGGGGCGTCGTCGTGGACGCCGCGAGCGGCCTTCCACTCGGGGGTGCGACCGTCGGGCTCGCGCGACCAGGCGCGGCTCGCGTTGCGACCGACGAGTCCGGGAAGTTCACGCTCCAATCGGTTCCGCCGGGAATCCATCAGTTGGAGATCCGCCTGCACGGCTATCAGAGCGCGCTCTCGGATCAGATCGACGTGCTCGCGGGGCAGGCAGCAAACGTGACGTTGTCCTTGCAGCGCCAGCAGATTGGCGGGCAAACGTTGAGCGAGATCGGGCACACCAGCGTGCGTGCGTCCGAATCGCTGCAACACTCCTCGACCATCTACAAAACGCAGAGCATCGAATCGATCGAGCGCCAAGGATACTATCGCGTCGGAGACTACCTGCGTTCGTTGCCGCAAGTCAATCTGAGCGCCGCAACCGGAGGGAGCGATACGCCCTCGCCGGGCGACGATCTCTATCTCGACATCCGCGGGATCGGCGGTCTCGAAACCGTCGCGCTTCTTGACGGGCACCCGATCGGTTTTGGCGTCAATCGAGGCAAGAACCTCGGTTACAACTTCGAAATTTCGCCAACGTTCGCCCTTCGCAGCGTGAATGTCAACTTTGGTTCGGGCAGCGAGGGGCTGGGCGGATACAGTGCCGTCGGCGGCGTCGTCGACATGCTCACGATCGATCCGGGGCCTCGCTATCGCTTCAATCTTACGCAGGGTTTCGGTACGTTCGACAAATTAGTAACGACGCTGAACGCGAGTGGGCCGCTCTCTAAGCGCCTCGGTTTTGCCGTGGCAGCGGGAACCCAATCGCTCGACGGCCCGTACAAGAACTTGTATTTGTACCAGCCCGCATCGGCGTTCGACCCGTCGGCCCCAAGCGGTTCGCCGGTCCACCAACTCGGAATCTACAAAGACGACACGACCGTGGTGAATCGCGGCGATTTTCTCAAGCTCCGCTACGAGTTCGGGAACCCGCAAAAACTGGCGCATCTCACGGCCTCGGCACTCTCGGCATACTACTGGGACGACAAGACGGGTAATGGCGACCAAGACTTCTTGCCGTACCCGACGGCGCTCGCCATCGGCAAGTCGAGTCTGGCGGGCTATTCCCCGCCCTCGGCCCCGCTGGCGCCACCCTACGGTCCTTCGAACCCGCCCGCTTGCGGCGCGGGGACCTTCCTCGGCCTCAACCCGAACGGCGCGCCCTGGGGCTTCGGTCCGGACGGCAAGCCCGACGGCGGAACGAATTGCGTTACCCCGCAGCAGTACGCCAAGTTTGAGAGCGGCTACCAAGGCGCTGGGCCCACTTGGCAGGCCTTCTCGATCGCCGACTATCACCTCAAATACGAACAGCCGGCCGGGGCGACGAACCTAACCGCGAACGTCTACACCAACCGCTTCTTCCAACTCTACGATCGTTCGTTCCAGCTGCCGTTCGTCAAGGTACCGGGCGACAATCTCTTCACGCTCAGCCCGTCCGTCAATACGACGGGCGTTTCGGTGACCGACGAACTGCCGGGAACGAACAACGATGTCGGCGTCGGCTACTCGTTCAACAACTATGCGTATCTCTTCAAAGCAAACGGTGCGATTTCACCGTCGCCGATCGTGCACGACGACGCCATTTTTCTACAAGACGTGTACCGCCCCGCGCACGGGCACTACAGCGCGTACTTGAACGCGTCCGAAAATACGTCGACGATCACGCACTCGACGGTCTTCGACCCACGCCTAGCTTTGGTGTACAACCTCACGAAGAACGATGTCTTGCGCGTTGCGGCCGGTGCTACGACGGTCCAGCCGTACGCGACCTACATCGACCTACCGTATTCACCGATCGCGCTGGGGGCCTTGAACGGAAATCTGAACTGCACGGGGTTGACGACAATCGGGCAAGTTGCAAACCCAAACCTCCAACCCGAAAAAGCCAACGATGCGGAACTGAGTTTCGGGCATCGGTTCTTTGGCGATTCGCAAATTCAGGCGACCGTTTACAACGAGAACGTCAACGACAAGATATACAGCGACATCATACCCGTCTCCGGTCTACCGGGAAGTTCGATTCCCGCAGCGGCCCTCGCGAATTTTGAAACGCGTATAAACGCGGCCTGCGGCACGACGGGGCTGAACGGCGTGGGGGTCAACTCGCAGGCGAACATCGGGCGACTGCTCGCACGCGGGATCGATATTTCGGGGCGTGCTCGCGTCTCGAGGCACCTGTTCTTCGACTACGACTACTCGACGGAATCCTCGGCGCTGCGCGCTGCCGATCTAACGCTTCTCCAGAATAACCCGATCCTGATCCCCGGTTCGCAGCTTCCCGGCGTGCCGCTCCACAAAGAACAAATCGCCGCCGATGCAACCTTTGGGCGAGGGATCGATTTGCGACTGACGCAGTACTTCGTCGCGGCGAACAACTCGAAGAACATCGATGCCTACAACTACGGCGATGTCTCGCTGAACGTCCCGGCTGGCCCGGGCGCCTTCAACGTCGCCGTCAACAACGTATTCAATCAGTACGTTCAGTACGTCGGTCTGATCGGCGAAGGCCGGCCGCTGCCGCTCAATCAGTACGCGAGCGCGGGGCAGTACGTTCCGTACATCGGCACCGGCGCGACCGAAGCGTACGGATTGCCGTTTCGGAGCGTCTTCTTCACATACTCGTTCAGCGTGAAGTAGCTCCCCGAAGCTTTACGGCGTAAGCTCGAAAACCGTCCCTTGGTTATTGAGGCCGCCCGCCACCGTCGTTGAGTAGAGGTTGCCCGCCGGGCCAAGGGTGAGACCGTAGTACGGGTACGCGCCGTCCAAAGCGAGCCCGAAGCGGTGGACGACGCGTTCCGTCCGCGTGTTGCTAGCGAGTTTGAAGACGGTGCCGCAGTCGCAGCTCGGGCGTCCGCCCGCCGAACTGGTACCGAAGAGGTTCCCGCTCGCATCGAACACGAGCGTGCCGGTCGGCGAACTTGCATCGGTGCCGCCCTTGAAGTCGTACAGCTTGCGTTCGGCCCAAGGCCCGCGCGCTTTCGGACTCAGTTCGAACACCGTGCCGACGCCTTGGGTGCCGCCGTAGTAGGTGGTGCCGTAAAAGTTTCCGCTCTTGTCGGAAATCAGACCGCCGTAGGGAAACGCGGCGTCAGGTTGACCCTGGAAGGCGTACAGCGTCCGGAGGTTCCATTTGCCTGCGGGCTCGGACGAGAGTTTGAACGCGGTGCCCGCCTCGTGCGCGCCGCCCAGTTCGGTCACTCCATACAGTTGACCGGCCGCATCGAGCAAAAGCGGGCCGAGCGAACCCACCGCCCCGTCGTTGCCGCCGGTAAAGGTGTGGATCACGTTTTCCTGCCATCCGCTTCCTTGCGGCGTCAGCTGGTAAACGGTGCCCGAAGAATACGCGCCACCATCCGGCGTCATCCCGTAGAGGTTGCCGGCTCGATCGAACACCACCGCGTTGCCCGGTCCGAAGCCGTCGTTTCCACCCGTGAAGTTATACAGCACGCGTTCGCCGCTCGGCGTTAACTCGTAGATCACACCGCAACCGTCGCCGGCGCAGATGCCGCCGGAACCTCCCGCAACGGTCGTCCCATAAAGGTTTCCTGCAGCATCGAAGGTCACACCGCCATGCGGATTCTTTCCGTCAGCGAAGCACGAGAAGTTGTAGAGCACCGATTCCGCCCATCGGTGGTGTGCTCTTGGTCGCAACTCGAAAACCGTTCCGCAGTTCGAGGTTCCACCGACGACCGTCGTCCCGTAAGCATTTCCGGAACCATCGAAGATCACGCTTGAGGCGGCATTGCCGCCGTCGTTCCCGCCGGTGAAGTTGTATAACGCGCTCTCGCGGCTGGCGGCCGAAGCGCGACCGGAAAACAGGACGACCACGCCGACAATCGTACAAGCGACGGCGACGAAATGCACGAGACGGTTGCGTTTCACGGTTGGCCTCCTCTAGCTAGCGCGGGGTTCGGGTTGGGCTTGGACTCGGGCTTGGCGAGGGCGCGATCACGCTGCCCATGTCGTACGTATTCCAGTGAATGGGAAAACGCTGGAGACCGGCGCGCGGCGCCGGCGTCGGGCCCGGGCTGGGCAGAGCGGCGCTGGACGTCCACGGCGGTCCGGTATCGAACTTCGCGGCGAGGACGTGAAAGGCGACGTGATCGATGCTGTTTGGATCGACTTGCGGGTGAAACGCCCAGACCGCAGCGTCGGAATCGCCGTTTCCAAGCTTGGCGTTTTCGACGACGGGAACCGTCATCAGGATCTCGCCGAACGCATCGACGAGATCGTATCGAAGCTTCATCGCGACCAGTCGCCGCTGGTCCGCGTTCGTGGCCTTGAACGTTAAAATGTACCAGCGCTTGGCGTGGTCGTACAGGCTGCCCGCGGTCACGCAGTCCCATTGCAATTGCAACGCGGCCGGCGGCGAAAAGACCGCGTTGGCGGGCTGGTGCGCAATGCAGTTAGCGGTTGCCGGTGCGCCTAGCGCGACGAGCGCTGCGAGCGTCGTGGTCACCGTTCGGAGCGCGTTCACTGGCCAAGCCGCAAGTAGAGCGTCTTGGTGAGCGTTTGAGAACTCGCGGGATCGCTGGCGGTGATCTTGACCGTCACGGCTTGTTGGCCCATGAGCGTGCTGAGATTGACGTTCAACGTAAAGTTGCCGAGCGGCCCGGCAGTCGTCGTTCCGGCAAACTGGCCGGTTCCCGCAGCCGACGCACCGGCGGTGACCTCAACGTTGGCGTTGGCGACGGTGCTGCCGACGACCAGGAAGCTCGGACCGACTGGCCCGTTTGCGCTCGGTTGCCGAATCGTCAGGAAGATCGTCGTCGGCGCCGACCGTCCAACCGTGAACGACCACGACCGGTCGAAGTGCGATCCCGCGAGGTCATCGCCCGCGACGCGCATGGTGTGAGACCCGAGATCGTACGGCGCCGGCGGCGCGTACGAGAACGTGGTTGCGGAACGTCCGCAACGCGAGGTGACGTCGGCCCCGTCGAGCCAAATTCGCAAGCTGTCGGGATTGACGCGGCGCGAAAATTCCGCCGAGATCGTGGCGAAGCGGTTTGCGCTCGTCGTATCGGGCGCAGGCTGCTGCGAGCGCAGCCGCATCGCGACGGCCGGCGGGGCCGGCGCTGGCGCAGCCGAGCTGGCGATCGTAACGACCCGATTCTGGCCGTCGTACCCAACCACTGCGCCAAGTGACTGCGCGACGAAGCGCAACGGAACGTAGGTCGTCGCTCCAACGATGAACGCGGCGGCGTCGAGGTAGCGTTCCTGTCCACCGACCTTCGCTTGCGTCGAGCCGATCCGCAGCGAGACGTTCGTGTCGCCCTTGGTCGCGTTGATCGTGCCGTTGTGATAGACGACGCTGGCGCCGAGGCGCTCGAATATCCCGCGTAGCGGGACGAACACGCGTCCGGCCCGCTCGATCGGCCCCGGACTTAGCGAGGCGGTGTTGCCGTCGACGACGACGCGTAACCCGGTGCCTTGGGCGCGTAGCGCGTTGGTCCCGAGCGTGAGCGTCAACCCGGTGACGAGCACGGCGCTCGCGGTTCGTATGCGAGACGATAAGGTACGACTCATAGAGACCGCCTTTGCTAGCACCGGACCCTTCTGGCTCGCTTGCTCGGTATCCCCGTCCCAAAAGAACCCTTGGCTTTCGGGGCGCCGCCAAGCACTTGCGGCCGAGCGTGCAGCGGGGCTCGCCTTATAGCTCGTAGTCGATCGTGACGGGGGCGTGGTCCGAGAAGCGTTCGTCACGATAGATCGACGCGGCGCGCACGTGCTGCGCAAGCTCCGGAGTGATCAACTGATAGTCGATGCGCCAACCGAGGTTGTTCTCCCAGGCACCACGCCACCCGGACCACCAGGTAAATTGCTTGGGCGCGTGGTTCACTTCGCGAAACGCATCGACCCAACCCAAACGATCGATCACGTCGTCGAACCAGGTGCGTTCTTGGGGTAAGAAGCCGGTCGTACGTTCGCACGACTTGACGCTGAAGACGTCGATGTCGCGATGCGCGATGTTGTAGTCGCCGCACACGATGAACGGCCTGCCCTCGTTTTTGAACGTGGCAAGAATTGGGAGAAAGCGGCCGAGGAAGTTTTCTTTGACCGCTTGACGCGCCGGACCGCTCGTTCCGGAAGGTAGGTAGAGCGACGCGATCGACAGACCCTCGCCAAAATCCATCCGCACGAAGCGTCCCTCGGCATCCATGTCGTCCATCCCGAGGCCGCGCACGACCCTAGTGGGCTCGCGTTTGGAGTAAATCGCGACCCCCGAGTATCCTTTCTTCTGAGCATCTACGAACGCGGTGTGTGGGTAGGCCGAAAGGTCGAGCGCTTCAGGCGGGAACTGGTGTTCCTGCGCCTTCGTCTCTTGGAGGCACACGACGTCGGGGGCCTGGGCGTCCATCCAGCGGAAGAATCCCTTGCGGGCAGCGGCCCGGATTCCATTGAGGTTGCACGTGATGACTCGGAACACAGCATCGAGCATTGAGCCCGGATCGTTCCCGATCCCTCGCGATCGCGACGCCGCGACCCTAAATGTCGGCGAGCGGAGCGTCGTTTTGAGCAACCTGCGCAAGCCGTTTTGGCCGGAAATCGGCATCACCAAGGGCGACTTGCTTCAGTACTACGCCGACGTAGCGCCCTTCTTGGTGCCCTACCTGGCGGACCGGGCGGAGGTGATGAAGCGCTACCCGCACGGAGCGGGCGGCGAGTTTTTCTACATGAAACGCACGCCGGCGAACGCCCCGCCGTGGCTGCGCACCTGCTCGATCGAACACGGCTCGGGGAGCGTGATCGCCTTCCCGGTCATCGACGACTTGGCATCGTTGCTGTGGGTGGTGAACTTAGGATGCATCGACCTCAACGAGTGGTACTCGCGCTGCGACGACATCGATCGGCCCGACTACTTGCACTTCGATCTAGACCCGGTGAAGGACGGAAGCACTTCGTTCGCGACCGTCCGTACCGTCGCACTCCACGTCCACGAGGCGCTTGAGGAACTCGGGATTCCTTCTTACGCAAAAACGTCGGGTTCGTCGGGCATCCACGTCTACGTCCCGATCGAACGCGGGCCGCGGCAAAAGGAGGTCTGGACCTTCGCCAAAGCGTTCGCGCAGACGATGGAAAAACTTCACCCCGATGTCGTCACGGCGGAGTATCGGATCGCGCGGCGTCCGAGCGGCCGCGTGCTCGTCGACTACAATCAGAACGCCTGGGGCAAGACGCTCGCATCGGTCTACTCGGTGCGTGCCAAACCGAAAGCGACGGTCTCGACGCCGGTCGGGTGGGACGAAATCGAGGCCGGCATCGAGATCGAGGACTTTCGGCTCGAGAACGTGCGCGGGCGCTTTGTGGAGATGGGCGACCTGTGGGCCCCGATGCGGAAGAAAGCGGACCGTTTCAACCTGGCGCGGATGATCGCACCGGCGCCGGCCAAGAAGCGGAAGGTCGCATCGTGATTCCATTCGGCTATCCTCCGATGGAAATGCGCTCCGTTGCGGCCATTCCCGATGGCCCCGAGTGGCAGTACGAGCCCAAATGGGACGGGTTCCGGTGCCTAGCGTTTCGCGACGGCGAGGAGGTCGCATTGCAGTCGAAGGCCGGTCAGCCGCTCGGGCGCTACTTCCCGGAAATCGTCGACGTGCTTCGCGCTCTTCACCTCAAGCAGTTCGTTCTCGACGGTGAACTCGTGGTTCCGTTCGCGGGCGCGCTTTCGTTCGATACGCTGCAGCAGCGCATTCACCCGGCCGCTTCGCGCGCTGCGCTGCTTTCGAAGCGAACGCCGGCCTGGTACTTGATCTTCGATCTGTTGGCGCTCCAAGGCGAGGAACTGGTGACGTTGCCGTTGAGCGAGCGTCGCGCGCGGCTCGAGGAGTTGGCCGGTTCTTTCGACGGCTCGACGTTGCGGCTGTCGCCGGCGACGCGGAATCGCAGCGTCGTCGACGAGTGGTTCGCTCGCGTCGGTGGCGCGCTCGACGGCGTCATCGCGAAACGCATCGAGGCCGCCTACGCGAGCGGTTCGCGCGAGGCCGCCGTCAAGGTAAAGCGCGCGCGGACGGCCGACTGCGTCATCGGCGGCTTTCGTTACGCGAAGGGCTCGAGGGAACAGGTTGGCTCGCTGCTGCTCGGACTCTACGACGACGATGCCTTGCTCGACTACATCGGTTTTTGTAGCGCGTTCGGCGCCGAGGAAAAGAAGGCGCTCCTCGAGCGTTTGCAGCCGCACGTCGGCGAGCCCGGCTTCACGGGCGGAGCACCGGACAGCGCGCCCAGCCGTTGGGACCGAGGCGAAACCCGCGACCGCAGTTATGTCAAACTGAAACACGAGCTGGTGCTCGAAGTGCAGTTCGATCAAGTGACCGGCGGCCGGATCCGCCACGGCACGCGGCCCGTCCGCTGGCGTTCGGACAAGGCGCCGCGCCAGTGCACGCTCGAGCAACTCGCCACCGCCGACAGCGCGATCGCGCTGCTCGAGTAGCATCCTGCGAGCGATGACGGTCCCCGTCCTGGAAACGCCGCGCCTTCGCTTGCGTGGGCATCGGCTTGATGACTATGCTGCGAGTTGCGCGATGTGGGCGCACGCGCAAGTTACGCGCTACATCGGCGGCAAGCCGTCTTCGCCGCAGCAAACCTGGCAGCGCCTCTTGGGCTATGCCGGCCACTGGCAACTCATGAACTTCGGCTATTGGGCACTGGAAGAAGCGGCGAGCGGTCGTTTTATCGGTGAGGTCGGATTCGCCGACTTCAAGCGCGATCTGGATCCCTCGATGCGTGACGTACCGGAGCTCGGATGGGCGCTCGTTCCCGAGGCCCACGGCAAAGGCTATGCGACGGAAGCACTGCACGCGGCCATTGCGTGGGGCGACGAGCGCCTACCGTCCAGCCGCACCGTCTGCCTCATCGACACGGACAACCTGCCTTCGATCCGCGTTGCGGCGAAGTGCGGATACTTTGTGTTCTCGCAAGCCGCGCTCAACGGCAAGCCGGTCCTCCTGTTCGAGCGGTTCAGGCCATCGTAGGGGGTGAGGCCGCAAAATGGTCTACCCGGAGCGTCGTCCGCGCTCCTCGCAACGGGTGGACGTGACTAATGGAAGTTACGCGCGTGGACGCCTCCGGCGGTGTTTTGGGTATCGAGCGGCCAGAAGCGCTTGGCGAGGAGGTCGATGCAGCCTTGTTCCTTTTGCAGCGTGCCTTCGATGATCAGCGCAACCGATTGGCGGATCGCGCGGCGATTACGGTCGTAGACGTCGGGCCGCACGATCACGTTCACCAGGCCGGTTTCGTCCTCGAGCGTTAGGAACGCGAAGCCCTTTGCGGTTCCGGGGCGCTGGCGCGTGATTACCATACCGCCGACTTTGCAGATGCAGCGATGCGGCCTGGCTTCAAGTTCCGTTGCGGAGAGCACGCCGCGCGCCGTGAGTTCTTCGCGGAAGTGGGCGATTGGCTGGGTCGTCGTCGACAGGCCGAGGCTCCAGATGTCGTAGGTCGTCTCTTCGATCGGGCGTAGTGCAGCGAACTGGGGCTCGGGTTCGTCGTCGATCTCCATCGCGCGGCCGAGTTCGCCACGCGTTTCCCGTTCGTCGAGGCCACGCAGCGCCCACATCGCCTCGCGGCGCGTTGGAAACCACGGTGCGAAGGCGCCGGCCACGGCCAGGTTTTCGATTGCGTTCTTCGTCAGCCTCGTCCGACGCGCGAACTCCAGCAGATCGTCAAACGGGCCTTGCCCGAGCGCGGCTTGGAGTTGCTCGCGCTGGCGCTCGCCGAGGCCGCGAACGAGGTGGAATCCAAGCCGCGTTGCGCCGCTCGTATCGACGAAGCTCCGGTATTCGCTCGCGTTCACCTCGACCGGTTTGACGACCACGGAGTGGCGACGCGCGTCGTTGACCAACACTTCCGTCGAATAAAAACCCATTGGCTGCACGTTGAGGATCGCCGCGAGGAAGATCGCTGGTTCGTGACACTTCACGTACGCCGATGCGTACGCGAGCAGCGCGAAGCTGGCGGCGTGCGATTCCGGGAAACCGTAGTCGGCGAAACCTTCGAGCATATGAAAGAGCTGATCGGCAGCCGCGCGGTCGATCCCGGTATGTACCATACCCTCGACGAGTTTTGGGTAGATTTCGGCCATGCGATCGCGCGACCGTTTGTGGCCCATCGCACGCCGCAACTGGTCCGCCTGTCCGGGCGAAAAGCCCGCGGCTTCGATCGCCATCCGCATTCCTTGCTCTTGAAAAAGCGGGACCCCCAACGTCCGTTCCAGGATCGGCTTCAGTTTGGGGTGCGGGTAGGTCACCGGCTCGAGGCCATTGCGGCGGCGCAGGAACGGATGGATCATGTCGCCTTGAATCGGACCTGGCCGAATGATCGCAACTTGCATCACGATATCGTAGAAGCACGCCGGCTTCAAACGTGGCAGCATCGACTGTTGCGCGCGCGACTCGACTTGGAACACGCCGATCGAATCGGCCTTCTGCAGCATCGCGTAGGTGGCGGGGTCGTCGGCGGGGATCGTCCCCAGCGAGAGCACGGGTTTCGTCTCGCCGTAGCACCGCCGAAAGAGGTTGAATGCGTCGCGCAAGAGCGAGAGCATGCCTAAGCCGAGCAGGTCGATTTTGATCAAGCCGAGGTCGGCGAGATCGTCCTTGTCCCACTGGACGATCGTACGGTCGCGCATCGTGGCCCACTCGACCGGCGCGACCCGCACGAGCGGATCGCGCGTGATCACCATGCCGCCTGAGTGGATTCCCATGTGGCGCGGAAAGCCGTCGATCCGCCTGCACAACGTTAATAGCAGTGCACCCATTTGGCTACCGGCCGTAGGGCTATCGGCCGCCCCCGGATCGACCTCGCTCTGCGAAGACAGATACGCGTGCAATTGCTTCGCGTTCGGCAGCGTCGTGACCGGAGGGCGGGCGGCGGGTTGGTCGCCGGCGAGTGCGCGGGAGAGGCGTTGGTTCGAGCCCGAGTCCAGGTCGCGACGTTTTCGAATCGAGGCGGGCAGCGTGCCGGCGGGCGCTTCGGTGCGGGCACCGACGGCGCCGGCGAGCGACTCGCTCGCGTCGTATTCTTTGGCGAGGCCGTCGACTTGCGCGGCGGTGAGGCCGAGCGCTTTGCCGACGTCGCGGAGAGCGGAACGCGTGCGATAGGTGATGACTTCCGAGGTCATGGCGGCGTGTTCGCGTCCGTAGCGATTGTAAACGTACTGGATCACTTGTTCGCGGTCTTGATGCGCGAAGTCGATGTCGATGTCGGGGATTTCGTTCCGCTCTTCGGAGAGAAAGCGTTCGAAGAGCAAGTTCATCCCGACGGGGTCGACGGCCGTGATGCCGAGCGCGTAGCAGACCGCCGAGTTTGCCGCCGAACCACGGCCTTGGGCGAGGACTCCGAGTTCTTCGGCTTTGTGCGAGATGTCCCACACGACGAGGAAATAGCCGGCCAGATCCATGCGTGCGATGATCCCCAGTTCGTACTCGAGCTGGCGTTCGACGTTGGAAGGGAGAGGGTCGCCGTAGCGTTTACGCGCGCCGGCGAAGGTCAGCGTGCGCAGGTGGGAGTGCGTGCTGGACTCGTTCGGTGGAATCGGGAAGCGCGGAAACTGACCGGCAAATTTGACGAGCCGGAATGCGCACCGCTCGGCGATTGCGAGCGTGTTGCGAAGCGCGTGCGGATAGGCGGCGAACAGGCGCGCCATCTGGCGCGCGTCTTTGAGGAAGAACTCGTGATTCGGGCGCAGGATCGTGCCGGCGTTCGCGAGGTTCGTCTTGTACTTGACGCACGCGATCGCATCGGCGAGGTGCGCGTCTTCGGCGCGTGCGTAGGCGACGCCGTTCGTTGCGACGTACGGTACGTCGAGTTCGGTTGCGAGCGCGAGTTGGGCGTGAATCAGGCGGGCGTCTTCGGGACGCAGATGGTGCTGGAGTTCGAGGTGGAAACGCGCGCCGAAGAGGTCGCGGAGTTCGTTTGTGCGTTCGCGTGCCGTCGTGTCGTCTCCGCGCAGCAGCGCCTCTTCGGCGTAGCCGTGATGCGAGGCCGAGAGCGCGATGAGGCCGGCGGTCTTTCCGTTGAGATCGGCCAGGTGAAGGCGCGCGTCGCGCTTGCGGCCGCGCATCTGCGCGATCGAAATGAGTTGGACGAGGTTCGCGTAGCCGGCCTCGTCTTCGGCCAGGAGCACGAGGCGCGGGAAACGCGCGGAGAACTCGGCGACGTTCTCCGCGGAAGGGCGACGCAGCGCGATGCGGTCGCCGGCCTGAAGCGTCAGCTCCGCGCCGCAGATTGCGCCGAGCCGAGTGGCTTTCGCATGCTTGGCAAAACGGACGGCCCCGTAGAGACCGTCGCGGTCCGTTAGGGCGACCGCGGTCAGCCCCAGCTCGGCCGCACGCTCGACGACGTCCTCGGGGTGCGAGCCGCCCTCGAGAAACGTGAAGTTCGACCAACAGTGGAGTTCGGCGTACCGCAAGCCCGGCATGGGTCGTCATCGTAATCGAACGTATGTTCGATTGTCAACCCAGGACGCGTGCGTTTATCCGGGTCCATCCTCGCGCAGCAGCGTCGCGACGCGGCGACCGAACGACTGGTAGCCGTTCACGGCGAGCGGCCACCAGCGTTTCGCAGTGCCGCGAAGGTAAGCGATGATCGGCGTGCTGGTCGCGTGGCCGATGGTGGAGGTGACCACGATGAAGTAATCCGACGTGCCTTTGAGGAGTTGTTCGCAGTCGGAAAAACGGAGGTTTTGCCCCTCGTCGGCGACGCGCCATGCGATCGCGTCGCTCCGAAAGCCGAGCGCCTCCAGTTCGCGCAGGCAATTCGTGCGCTGCCGGGCGTGTCCGCCGAACAACGCAATTCGCTTGCCACTTCCCGGCAGCGACTGTACGGCCGCAGCTTCCAGCGCGTCGTCGCCAAGAAAGTGATCGAGCGACGCGATGGCTTCGCGGTTCGCCGCGAGCGTCGAGCGCCAACGTTCGAGCTGCGTGCGCGCCTCGTCGTCCTTACCGAGGCTCCGCAGCAGCGAGGCGGCTTCGAGGGCGACCGGGATCCCATCGAGCGCGGGCTGGTCCAGAGCGAGCACGGCATAGCGCTGTGCCGTCGCGAGGTCGCCGATCGCGCCGAAGACTTTCGCGTTGTCGAGCGAAACGCCCGTCCGGCGGGCCGCACCGAGGTCCGCGGCGACGTCGAGTCGTGCCTCGGCGATCGATTCGAGCAGCGCGACCGGTTCGCCATCGGCCAGTGCGCGCTCGAAGGTTCGATCGAGCGCTGCCAGTAGGTGCTTGTTGGAGAAATGCGCCGATAACACGGCATCTTCGAGAAGAGCGGCCCAAGCGGCGACCTCGTCCGTGGCCTGGGTCGCTTCGCCGAACAGGGCATTCGCAATCCCCGCCGCGCATTCCGGATCGCGCTCGCAGAGCGCGAATATCTCTGCGGCGCGCGTCACCGGAATCGTTCGGCCGATCCGGTCGTCGATGCGGCGGATGCTGCGCAGTGCTACTTCCCAATCGGGAGGTTCGACCTGGAGTGCGGCCAGGCACCCGAGCCACTGCGCGGCGCGATGAAAACCGAACGACACGTCAACGGCATCGAGTGCTGCGAGCGCCTCGGTGAAGCGCTCGTCAGCTGCGAGCGCGCAGGCGGTCGCGAAGGCGATGCGGCGGCTGTTTGGCGCGGTTTCGCGGCACGCGAGCAAGGTCGCGAGGTGCGCGCGGAGCGGCGCTCCGTCACGCTCGAAGAACTCGAGCACCGAGCCGATCCGAAGCGAGCACTCGACGGAGCGGAACCGTGCCCAGGCTTGCAGCAAAGGATCGGGGCTGCCCCTCGCCTCTCGAAAGGCTGCCGCCGCGTCAACCCAGCGGTCGAGATGGCGTAGGCATTGGCCGCGCCAATAAGCGACCCGAAAGGCTTCCTCCGGCGTCTCGCGTTCGATCGTGGCTAAGATGTCGAGCGCCTCTTCAAACGCTCGACGTTCGAAGGCCGCCTCCGCTTTGGAGAGCGCGCTCGACGCCAGCCGAACGCCCTGCGGTTCGCCGACCGGCGCACGCGCAACGACGGCCGCAAGCAGGTCGGCAAAGCGCTCGCCGTCGACGCGCCATAACGCGCTCGCCAGTTCGAAGGCCGTCGCATGCTCCGAGGCGAGAAGTTTGCGCGTCGCCCCGGCGAAGAAAGCGAGTGCATCGGCAAGCGGCATCCGTGTCGGAGCGAAGATGCGAGAACCGCACGGGCAACGCTCGGTGAGCCGTTCGAGCGCCGCGCTCAAGCGCGGGTCGTCGGGATCGGCCGCGACCAAGCGCTCGAGGGCGTCGCGCGCTTCGTCGGCGGGACCGCGGCCGCCGCGCGCCAGCGCGTCGCTGTCGGTTTGCAGTTCGAACAGTCCGAGGATGCCTGCGACAAACGCTTGTGGATCGATCGAAACGAGCTGGGCGCGAGCGCGAGCCAGCTTGACGTCGAAGCTCCATTGACGGTCCGCACGCGCGGTGATTTCGGGCCGCCTGCGTTCGCGAACCGCACGCTCGAACGACACGAGCGCCGCATCCAGAAAGTCGCGCGCTGCATCGCCGTCGCCGAGCCGCAAGTAGGCTTTCCCGACGTGCGCGCAAGCGTCACCCGATACGAGGCCGAGCGCTCGGCACCAAACGTCGTTGACGCTCTTCCAGCGTTCGATCGTGACGACAGGCGCGGCGTCCCGTTCCTCGCGGTCCTCGAGTCGCGCCTGGTAGTAGGCCAGTCGTGGCGACTCGGCGCCGCCGACGGCGCGCCGTGCCTCAGCGAGCAAGCGCAGGATCTCGAGGCGTTGCTCGCTCCACGGCGCCGGCGCTTCGAAGGCGGCGCGCAAGGCTTGACTGTACGGGCTTCCAGGATCGCAACCGTCGAGTTCGAGCGTGAGTTGTTCGATCGTCGGTTCCGCGAACGCGATCGCCAACTGGTGCGTGGCCGGCGTCATCTCCCGAAACACCAAACCGCGTGGCCCTCAAAACGAGAAGCCCCGCGCTCTAAGGCGAGCGAGGTGTCCATGCCGCCTCCTTGGCGTCGACGGCCGAGGCTCTCCTGCTCCGCCACCGTCGAAGGTGACGTCACACGCGCCACCCGTCCGGCGCGCCGGCGCGCTATTCTATCAAGGATGACCGAAGGAAGCGACCAAGACTTTGAAGTGAGTCAAATTGCGCGGCGCACGAGCGTCACCGACCCGCTGCAGATCAAAGCGCTCGAGGTTCCAGGCTCGGGTGGACAGATCGGCATGACGTTGTGCCCCGGTCGGCGGGACCGGCTCCATCCGAGCTTTTGGGACCGCGACCTCGATGCCGATTTGGATGTCGTGAAAGCCTGGAACCCGGCGGTCGTGCTGACGCTCGTCGAGGAGCACGAGTTCGCGCTGTTGGGCGTGCCCGGGTTTCGCGAGGCGCTCGCGCGACACGGTTTGCCGTGGCTGCACCTCCCGATCCGCGACGCCGACGTTCCGAGTTCCGCGTTTGAAGTCGCGTGGGCGCGCGAAGGGCCCCGACTTCGGGCGCACCTCCGGAATGGAGAAAGGGTGCTGATTCACTGTCGCGCCGGGTTGGGACGAACGGGAACGATCGCGGGCCGGCTTCTGGTCGAACTCGGAATGAACGCGGCGCAAGCGGTTCTTAGCGTGCGCGCGGCGCGCGCGAACGCAATCGAAACCGAAGCGCAACGGCAGCACGTAATGAAGGCGACGTCGTGCCCGGACCGTTGACGCTCGCTACGCGCGAGCGTAGCCTCGGGTGTCTGCTTGCGGGTGCGGCAGGCGATGCGCTCGGAGCGCCCGTCGAGTTCCAGTCGTCTGCGCAAATCCGCGCGCGTCACGGAGCGGGCGGCATACGCGATTTCGAGCGCGCCTATGGTCTCCCGAACGCGATCACCGACGACACGCAAATGACGCTCTTTACGGCCGAAGGTCTGCTCGACGCGCTGGCCATCGACGCGTCGGCCTCGGATGACGTCCTCGTCGACGGCATTCGCGCGAGCTACCTGCGGTGGCTTCGCACGCAAAGCGAGCGCTTTCCGGGTGCGAATGGTTCGTTTGTTGGCGCGCTCGGTCTTCTTAAGTGCGAGGAACTGTGGTCGCAACGCGCTCCCGGGCCGACGTGTCTGGGCGCTTTGCGGCATGGCGGCCGGGGAACGCCGGCCGATCCGATCAACGATCGCAAAGGTTGCGGCGGCGTGATGCGCGTCGCCCCGATCGGGCTACTCAGCGCGCGGCTCGGTGGTCCGCAGCGCGTCTTCCGGGTTGCCGCCGAAGCTGCAGCGCTCACCCACGGCCATCCATCGGGATACCTGAGTGCGGGAGCGTTCGCCGCGATCGTTGGGCTCGTGCTCGAAGGTCGTTCGCTTGGCGAGGGCGTTACCGAAGCGCTGATACTACTCGCGGATTGGCCGCAACACCGCGAGACGTCGCAGGCTCTCGAGCGAGCCCGAGCGCTCGCACGCAACGGCCCAGCGACGGCGGAAAAGGTTGCGTCGTTGGGCGGCGGATGGGTCGGCGAAGAGGCGCTCGCGATCGCACTCTACTGCGGTCTTACCGCAGAGGGTCTTGAGGACGGCGTGTGTCTGGCCGTCAACCACGGCGGCGATAGCGATAGCACCGGCGCAATCGCAGGGAACATTCTCGGCGCACTTCACGGATGGAGCTCGATCCCCGAACGCTGGCGCGAAAGAGTCGAACTCGCCGATCTGATCCGCACGGCTGCGGAGAAGCTGGCCGCAGCCGAACGCGCGTCACCTTCTGGATGAGGTGAACGAGTGAGCCGTTTTCGATCGACTCTAATCGCGCAGGCTCGGGCCGAAAGTCTAACGATCGTGACGAGCGACCGAACGCTCTCAAAATATGAAGTGGAGACGATTTGTATCTGAGGGGCGTGAGTAGACTGCCGAGTGGGATCAGAAAAAGGACTAACCTTCCAATTCCCCGTAACACGGGTAAAGAGGCGAGTCGGCCGGCTTTGATGGCTACCAAGCATCACGATCGGCGGACGGACCAGTTTCCCAGTTGCTTAAACGCCGAAAGGTTACTCGATTTGAAGGTCTACTCAGGTTCGATCAACCGCGGTCACAAACACGTCACGGTGCAAAGCGGGGCGACGACGACAAAACTGTTGAGCCTGGACGTGTTCGCCCCGCACTTCGCCTGGGGTTTCCACGGCGCCGGTCCCGACGAACTGTCGGTCGCGATTCTGCACGATTACTTCGAAGACAAAGATACGAAGTTTGGCGGCCGGATTGCGAAACTGTACGGCCAGTTCACGGAAGACGTCACCTCGACGCTCTCGCGCGACCGCGCGTGGACGATGAAAGAAGAGCGAGTCGAGAAGTGGGTCAACGCGCACGCGCCCGAACTGACGAGCGAACGGTCCCAGGGATAGCCGTCCGGGCTACGCGCGCATCGGCAGACACAGGCCGAGCCCCAACGAACGGCCGTGGCCGAGGATAATCGGACCGGGCACGGGGTAGTCGAACTCGACGACGGCGTGGGTGAGCGTTCGCGAGCGCCGGTGCGGCGGTACCGGACGCGTCCCGCGAACCGGCGAAACCGGGCTCGAAAAGACGCGACTCGGCAACGGCAGCGCGACCTCTGTGCAGGCGTCTTCGATGAGGCGTTGCAGTGCGTGCTCGCGCTGAGACCAGGTTATCTCCTGGCGGGGTCGGCCGAGCATGAGGGGCGTCGCGCTCGCCCATCTGGTCGCGCTGCGGGTTCCGCCGCCCGCGACGAAACCGAGCCACCGCTCCGGCTCAAGAGCGGGCGCGCGCGACGACTCGTTTCGGCGTAGACGCCACTCGAGCGGTCCGAAAGGAACGCGAAGCGTCGGGCCGTCGTGCTCGAGCAACGCTTCGAGCGTGCGAACCAGCGCGGGCAAGTCGGTGAAATCGCTCCGCAGAACGATGGCGACCCCTTGGAGCGATCCGCTGGAGTGTGCTGCGCCGACATCCGCCAGCGGAACGATTGCGAACTGCGTCACGTCGAGTTGCGGCGCCATGCCGGCAAGTGCGTTGCGAAGGCCGGCTGCGGCGAACGGAAACGACGCGAGCGAAGGTGGAGTCCCGCCGGCGTGTTCGAGGACGAGCCAGCCGCTGCCGAAGGCCGTCGCGTTGCGCCAGGAAATCACCGAAGAATCGTTGAGCGAAAGGTCCATGCCGGCCACCACTCCGTTCGAGACAGCATTGCGACGCGGCCGGCTCGTCAAACGACGGCCGCCAAGGGCATAGTAATTTTTTGCCATATACGGAGTCGGGTCGGGCGATTCCCTTCCGGCACGTCCCAGTGAGGAGGCGAGGTGACAGATCCCAGCGATTCTGCGGACGGCCGGCACGAGCAGGCGGCGTTTCCGTTCGACCCGGACACGGTCCGGCGCGCAAACGAGGCGCCGGAAGACAGCACCCGCCTCATCTGGCTGCTACTTCGGCTCATCCGCAATCGTGAGGTCGACTACCCGCGCTACGCGGGAATGTTCGAACGCGGCGACCGCACGTTCAAACGCGACATCGCGAAGCTTCGCGAGCTCGGGCGGCGCTTCGGTTTCGAACTCGGAAAGTTCAAGCGCGGGGCGATTCGCGTTGCGAAACTCGACGACGCACTCGAGCCCCGTCGCGACGTGGAGCGGAACGTCGCCGACGTACTCCGGGCACTCGCCGATGCGCTCGGCGAAGTGGTCGCCGCCGATCTGCGGGCGATCGTCGAACTCGACGCGGGTCCGATCGATCGGTTCCTGCGCGTCGGCTTACCGCGCCTCATTCCGCAGACGACGGTAGCGAAAACCTACGCGATGGTCCGCGCGGCCTGGGGCAAGGGCGCGCGCGTCCGTTTTCGATATCCGACCCAGACCGGCGGTCCCGGGCTCGAACGAACGGTCGAGCCTTATCTGGTCAACTACGTCGCCGGCCGCTACTACCTGGTCGGGTTCGACGTTCGGCCGCGCAGTGGCGGCTGGCGTCAGTACGCGCTCGATCGCATCGAGGGCGCCGTGCGACCGGCGGGAACGTTCGTGCGGCGCACGGTGCCGCCCCAATACCACGGTTCGGACGCCGTCGGTCTCTTCAAAACCGGGCCGGGCGTGTGCGTGACGATCGCACTCTCGGCTCGGATCGCCGGCGCCGTTACGGCCCGCAGCTGGCAACGCTCGCAACGCGCGACGAGCGCACCCGACGGCTCGGCGACGATCGCCTTCGAGGTGTTCGATCTGGGCGAAGCCGTGCGCTGGGCGTTTGGATTCGGGGGCGAGGCGCGGGTCGTTGCGCCGTCGTCAGCGGTCGATCTCGCGCGCGATCTTGCGCAAGCGATGCTCGCGTCGTACGGCGTCGAGCGCGCGAACGAACGAAGCACCGGCTGACACACGCGTGTCCTAATCCCTCGCTAGTCTCCAATCGTCCGGTGGCGTTCTGCCGCCGGCGCACGATGGGAGACTCGCCGGATGTTCCACGTTTTCGCTTCCGCAGCGCTACATCTGCTGGCGCTTTTGTTGGCGCTCAGCGGTCCGGTTTCGGGCGGCGGCCCGGGCTGACCCAGCAGACGTCTGAGGTTCGCCCACGATCCCGAGTTCCACACAGCGCGCGATCAAGCGAGCGCGCGAACGCACGCCGAATACGGCAAAAATTCGGCGCGTGTGATTGATGATCGTAAAGTGGCTACGCTCGAGATCGTGGGCGATCGTTTTCGCCGAATGTCCCAAAACGAGCTCCGCCAAGACGGCACGCTCCGCCGGCGTGAGTCCTTGCACCGGCGTCGGCGCGCGCTGCGCTTCCTCGTAAATCCACGCTTTTGGAGCCAGGGCAAGCAAGGTCGCGATCGCCGCTTCGTGCGTCTCGTGCGCGATTCCGAGCCGCCGCAGATCGAGGGCCACTTCGGCGGCGCGCACCCGATAGCCGAGTTGATTCCAAAGGTCGAACGCACGTTGATATTCGGCGATCGCGAG
This sequence comes from Vulcanimicrobiaceae bacterium, assembly GCA_039923715.1. Lineage (GTDB taxonomy): Bacteria > Vulcanimicrobiota > Vulcanimicrobiia > Vulcanimicrobiales > Vulcanimicrobiaceae > JBDTCF01. The sequence continues at coordinate 4,032 of JBDTCF010000093.1, read as the reverse complement.
GTCGCGACGCTGGAGCGCTTCGCTGACGCGTGCGGCGGCAATGGCCTCGAACGCGGTGAGGCGGCGGTCGTTGAGGGTATTGAGGGGAGCGGCGCGCGCGCGCAGCGACTGATAGAGCGTAATCGCTTTGCGCGCCTCGGCCGGCATGGTACGCGCGCCGTCGATAGCAAAGTTTGTCAAGGCCACGCGAGCTTCGTCGTCGGCGGCTGCCCACGTCGTCCCGCGCAGGATTTTCCATGCGCGCGCGAGTTGGCGTTTCTCGGCGTTGCGCTCTCCCAGCAGGAGGCTGGTTGCCGCCGCCAGCGTTTCGCCCATCGCCGCGTACTGCGCGCTCGGAGCGATGGCGGCGGCGTCACGCGCGTAGATCCAGGCCGCTTCGAGGTCGCCCTCGAGCAGCGCGACGACGCGCAGTCCCGCGAGAATGTGAAACCGCGTCGTTGTAAGACTTGAGGGGAAGCTCGTTGTTTCGTAGGCCGAACGTAGTTGCCGTCCAAGGTCCAAGGCGGGCGTTTCGCTCGCGACGATGACCGCGCCGTGCATGATCCGCGCTCGCGCTCGCACGTCGACCGGCTCATCGGCGACGACGTATTCGAAAGCGTCGCGGAAGAGCTTTCCCGCCGCCTCGTAGGCTTCGCGTTTAACCGCGATCCAAGCGAGCAGCGCGACCCGTTCGGCTCGATTCCCCTCGATAGAAAGGCCGGCGCGAACGATCCGCTCGGCGCGCTCGAAGTCGCCGTCTTCCCAGGCGTCGAGCGCGAGTAAGTAGATCGTCTCGCCGGTGTCGGTTCGCGGATCGCGCGCGAGCTGCTCGCGTACGTCATCGAAGAGTCGCGTCGCTTCGTGCAGACGATCCGCGCGTTTCGCGGCGGCGGCTTGCAGCGCGAGCGCCATGAGGCGACCCTCGGCGGTTGGGTGCAGACGCGCCGCCGCCGTCGCGGCCTGGGACCACGTCGCGACGTCGTCTTCGATGCGGGCGACTCGCGCGCGGAGCAACTCGAGCCAACCGGCGTCCTGCGCCGATACGCTCGGCCGGGCTTGCAACAGCGCCGCGCACGTCGCATACTCGGCGCGATAGAAAGCGTCGACCGCAGCAACGACCAGTGGACCTGGGGCGCCACGTGCGGTTCCCGAGCGCCGGACCCCTCGCGCTGTCGCCGTTTTCCGCATCAGTACGGCGCCGTAGGTTCGCGCCTTCGCACCTCGCACCTTGGCCGCTTCCCCAAGGTCCCTCGTGACGCGAGGCGCGTGAAGCTTGGGCTGGATACCGACACCGCCGCCTTGCACCGAGAAATGGGCGGCGGGAGCCGTTCGCGAAGTCTAGGAGCGAGGTATTCGGACATGTTGCACTCCTCGTTCCGCCGAGCGCTCGCCCTCGCATCGTTTCTCGTCCTGGTCGCGACCCCAGCCGCGGTTCGCGCCAACGGAACCACGATCGTGCCGGTTTCGCCCGCGCCGGACGATGCGATTACCTCGAACGCTCCTACGATCGTGGTCGACGTTGTTTCAGGCGATTCGGCGAACCTCGATCCCCATACGGTTCGCTTTGTCCTTGACGGACGCGATCTGAGCGAGCGCATCTCCGTTTCCGGCGTCGAGTTGACATACGCGGCGCGCGATCTAGCCGACGGTGCGCATCGCATCCAGGTCGTCGTCGACCGGGGCGCGCAAGGCCGCGCCACGTACGAGTGGGCGTTCCGAATCGATCCAAACGCGAAGCCGCAGGCGACGACCGCAAGCACGAGCGAGGAAACCGCGCCGATCGCCGGTGCCTTACCATCCTTGGACGGCTACGGTTCGAACTACGGATCGGACTATCTGGGAGGGAGCTATCCCGATGGAACCCTCCAACCGATGGGACCCTCGCCGTACTATTGGGGCGATTCGATCCCGTTTATGTTTTACGGACCCTCCGGCGGCTACGGGTACATGACGTACGGTGGTATTCCCGGCGTGTTCGATCTCTTGCCGTATGGACCAGGTACGTACTACGGTTTCGTACCGATTCCAGTCGGTTACGTCTACCCGAACCCGCCGATCGTCTGCCACTTCTGGCCACGCCATCGTAAACCGATCGTCGTGCGCTTGCAGCGCCCGCCGCACGTCGTGCACCTGCGCGATCCCGCGCCGCGCGCGCGCCGCGTGGCGATCGAACGCGAACTCCACCTCGCGCCGCCGATGGTCCCCAGCCAAATGCGCTCGATCCTCCCGGCGGCGCCGCGTGTCTTCTTCGTGCCGCGTTCCATCGCCGCGCCCCGCCCGGGCGGCGTCGTCGCGGCGCCGCCGATGCGCGCACCTCGTCCGGTCATTCGAGAAGTACGGCCGCGACCGGCTCCCGCCTCCCGGCACGCCTCCTAGCGATCGCGTGCGCTATCGCAAGCTGGGACGCTGGGGCGTTCGCGTCTCGGCGGTCGGCCTTGGTTCTTGGTTGACCTACGGGCGCTCGGTCGAAGCAGACGTGGCGACGGCGTGCATCGGGCGCGCCTACGAGCGCGGCGTGAACTTCTTCGATACCGCAAACGTCTACGCGCGCGGTGCGGCCGAGGAAGTCGTCGGCAAAGCGATCGCGGGGTTTCCGCGCGAGTCGATCGTACTCGCGACGAAGGTCTACTTCCCGATGGGCGACGGCCCGAACGATCGCGGTCTCTCGCGCAAGCACATTCGCGAGCAACTCCAAGCTTCGTTAGGGCGGCTCCAGGTCGACTACATCGATCTGTATCAATGCCACCGGTACGATAAGCACACTCCGCTCGAAGAGACCTGTGCCGCGATGCACGACCACGTACGTCGTGGTGACATTCTGTATTGGGGAGTTTCCGAGTGGACCGCCGATCAGATCGCGGCGGCGGTTACGCTCTGCCGCGCGCGCGGCTGGGCGGAGCCGGTCAGCAACCAGCCGCAGTACAGCGCGCTGTGGCGGCGGATCGAGCAGCGCGTCCTACCGGCGACGCGTGAATACGGGCTGGGCAACGTCGTCTGGTCGCCGCTCGCGATGGGCATTCTCACCGGGAAGTACGCTACCGTCGGGCGCCCGCCGGCCGAGTCGCGTGCCAGCCGGGTCGAGCGCGAGATGATGGAAGACTACTTCACCCAACCCGTCCTCGACGCGGTGCAACGCGTAAAGCCGCTCGCGGCCGAAGCCGGCTGCACGCTCGCCCAGCTTTCGCTCGCGTGGTGCCTGCGACAGCCGGAAATCAGCAGCGTGATCGCCGGTGCCTCCAGGGTCGAGCAAGTCGACGATAACGTGGTCGCGGCCGATCTCGACGTCGATCCCGCGATCTTCGCGCGCATGGACGAGATCCTCGCCCCCGTCGCCCCGAACGAACCCTACACCGCCTAGACTCCGTTGCATCTGGGCGGTGCTTGGTAGTGGTGTTCGGCGCCAGGCAAGGACCGCGACGTTTACTCCGAAGGGAAAGACAATCCACCGCTCGACGGTGGGTTGCCGGCGGGCGACATTCCGCCGCCGGGAACCTTCAAGCTGGAAGGGAGTCTTGTTTGTGAGAATCGCTCCTACACTACTGGCGACGTTTCTTTTGGGTGCATTGCTCCCGGTAGCGCCGACGGCGGCGGCGGCGTGCTCCGGTCCGGATCCCGCGCTGAGCGCGGTGAAGGTCGCGAGCGTTAGCACCGACGGCCGCGGCTTGAACCACTACACCATCAAGGTCGTCGTGACGAACGCGGGTACCGCGGGGCAAACTGCCAAGGTCCTGCAGTCGGTCAACGTCAGTCATTTCGACGTCAAGGTCGATACCAAGGGGATTCCTCCGTTGCGCGCGGGCGCGTCGTACGTGTGGATGTACCACTTCGTGCGTAACGCAGGCGCCGGCAAAGGAACGACGACGCTGCAATTCGCGCTCGACATGCACGGAAATACCGGTGCGAACTGCAGTACCTCGAACGACAACTACAATCTAACGTTCTAATCATAGGTTCCTCGGAGCGTCCAACGGCGCGTTGGCTCGCGCGGATCGTCGCAAGCGATTCGCGCGAGCGTTCCATCTTCGAGCAATACGTCGTACTCATCGCGTCGGA
>JBDTCF010000092.1:0-4915 GCA_039923715.1 Vulcanimicrobiaceae bacterium | reverse complement strand
GCGCCGCAGATCGCCTCGCCGTCCTCGTGGACGTTCACGACCCTCGACAACCAAAACGATCCCACGTTCAACCAGCTCTTGGGCATCAGCAACGCGGGAATCATCGTCGGCTACTTCGGCAGCGGCGCCACCGGACATCCGAACAAGGGCTACCGCCTCGTATCCCCTTACGGCCAGACCAACTACCGCAACGAGAACTTCCCCGGCTCGGCGCAGACGCAAGTCGTCGCCATCAACAACCGTCACGATACCGCCGGATTCTGGGTCGACGGGAACGGCAACAACTTCGGGTTCATTCGCTGGAACGGCGTCTCCACATCGTACCGGAACCCGCACACCGGTACGGGCACGGTCAATCAGTTGCTCGGCCTCAACGATCGCGGAATCGCGGTCGGCTTCTACACCGATGGTCAGGGCACGAACCACGGCTACGCGGTCAACCAGGCCACCGGCCGTTTTCAGGCCATCGTTCCCCCCGGCGGCGGTAGCGTCATCGCAACGGGCATCAATGACAACAACGACGTGACCGGTATCGTCACCTCGGGCAGCACGACGGCGGGCTTCCTGATGAAGAACGGCGCGTTCAGCGAGTTCGACTTCCCGGCATCGACGAACACCACACCCTTCGGCATCAACAAGAGCGACCAAATCGTCGGCGCGTATGTCGACGGCACCGGCAACACCCACGGGTTTTTGCTCTCGAACCCGCTCCGCCACGCCCGCTGGCAGTCGATCGACGATCCGAATGGCGTCGGAACGACGCTCATCAACGGAATCAACGACAACGACGACCTGGTCGGCTTCTACGGAAACTGCGGGCAGTCGGCTCCGAGTTGCCACGGATTCCTCGCAACGCCCTAACGCTCTCGCGAGACGTCCACAGGCGACCCCAACCCAGTCCGGGAGGCACCCAAGCCTTCCGGACTGCGGTTTTTCCTGGCCGGCCCTCGCGGCTCGAGCGATTTGAGTTGCGACGCGAGAAGAAGTTCGGTTTGGTCGCGGAGAACGTCGGTGGACCCTAGCCGGTCACGCAGGAGGAATCCCATGAGCGACTATCACGAACGCGCCGATCTTACGCTGCTCCCCAAATTCAAAGAGCTCGCCCCGATGGAGTTTGCGGGCTTCGTCGAACTCGATTCGATCGTCGGCCGCACCGACGGCGCGATTCCGGCCAAGTACCGCGAGTTGATGGCCATCGCGGTCGCCTGCACCACCCAATGCCCCTATTGTCTTGACGTGCACACGAAGAAAGCGAAGGCGGCCGGCGCGACCCGCGAAGAGGTTGCCGAGACGGTCTTCATCGCCGCGGCGCTGCGCGCGGGCGCTGCGGTGACGCACGGAGCGCTGGCGCTCAAGCTGTTCGATGCGGCCCGCGCCGGTGTGAACTCCCCCCAATAGCGCCCGCGCTGGCGGAGTTCTCGCCCCGCGCGCGAACCCTGGGCGCGGTGTCTATGGACGAACGTATCGACGGCGCGCTGTTCTCGCGCATTCTTGGGGCGGCGCTGGGGGCGGGCGATTACGCCGATGCGTTCTACGAGCGACGCGTTTCGCGTTCGTTCCGCTTCCAGGACGGCAAAGTGCACGATGCCGGCGTAACCGTTATCACCGGCATCGGGATTCGGGCAATCTCGGGCGAGCAGGCGGGCTACGCCCACTCCGACGACCTTTCGCCCCAAGCGCTCGTCCGCGCCGCCGGCGTGGCCGCGCTGATCGCCCGGGACCCCACGGCGCGCGTCCGGACCGTCGCGTTGCCGGCGCCAAGCGCGGCCCAAAGCGTCTATGAAGGAACCATCGCGGCCGAACCCACCGAGGCGGCCCGCTTCGTCGACCTGCTCGCGCGAGCCGACGTAGCGGCGCGTGCCTTCGACCCGCGACTCAACTCGGTCAATGCGTTCGTGCTCGAAGAGATCCAAGAGGTCGCGATCGCGACCAGCGACGGACGCTTCGTGACCGACCGGCGGCCGCTCGTGGCGCTCGGCGTGCAGTGCGTCGCGATCGGCGCGACACGAGGACAAGGCTACACCGGTGACGGCGGTCGCACGACGCTTGCCTACTTCGACTCGCGAACTCCCGAGTCGATCGCGCGCGAAGCGGCCCGGGTTGCGATCGTCAATACCGAGGCGATCGAAGCGCCGGCGGGCGACATGCCGGTGGTGGTTGGACCCGGGAGCGGTGGCGTGTTGCTGCACGAGGCGGTCGGACACGGGCTCGAGGGCGATTTCAACCGCCAGGGCACCTCGCTCTACAGCGGCCGGATCGGCGAACGGGTCGCAAGCGACCTGGTGACGATTTACGACGACGGCAACCTGGTCGGCGAGCGTGGCAGCCTGGCCGTCGACGACGAGGGAACGCCCGGGCAACACAAGGTGCTCGTCGAGCGCGGCGTGTTGCGCGGCTACATGCACGACCATATGAACGCGCGTCTGATGGGTACCCCCTCGACCGGCAGCGGACGGCGTCAATCGTTTCGCGTGATGCCGCAGCCGCGCATGTGCAACACCTACATGCCCGGCGGCGAATCGACGCACGACGAAATCGTCGCCTCGGTGCAACGCGGCGTCTATGCGACTTCGTTCGCCGGCGGCCAAGTCGAGATCAGCAAGGGCGACTTCGTGTTCATGCTGGCCGAGGGCTATTTGATCGAAGACGGTATGCTTACGCGCCCGATTCGCGGCGCGACACTGATCGGCAACGGCCCCGATGTGATGACCCGCGTGGTCGCCGTCGGGAACGACAGCCGCCTGGCGAGCGGCTCGTACACCTGCGGCAAGGGCGGCCAGTACGTCCCGGTCGGCGTCGGGATGCCGACGGTGAAAATCGAACGCGTGACGGTCGGGGGTTCGGCCGTTGCTTGAGGATGCGCTGCAGCGTTCCGAGCGCGCCGTTGAAGCGGCGCTGCGCGCGGGGGCGAGCGACGCCGAAGCGACCCACGCGATCGTAGAACGCTTCTCAACCGAAGCGCGCGACCAAACGATCGTGAAGCTGGAACAGTCGATCGGGCGCAGTCTCTCGGTGCGCGTGTTCGCGAACGGCGGTCAGGCGACGCTCACGACGACCGATCTCGCCCCGGAGCGGCTCGACGAGCTGGCCGCCGAAGCGGTCGCAGCCGCGCGCTCGGTCGCCGCCGACCCGTTCTCCGGCTTACCCGATGCGTTCGCGCCGACGGCCGATTCAAACGCGCTGGCGCTCTACGCCGACGATGTCCCCGCGCGACCCGCCAAGGAAAAACTCGCGGCGGTGCTCGAACTCGAGCACTTGATCCGCAAGCACGACCCGCGAATTCAGAACTCCGGCGGCTCGCGCCTCGTCGACGCGATTACTACGACCGCCCTCGCCAACTCGCGTGGCTTTCGCGGAGCGTATCGCTCGACCAGCGTCTCGGTCGGCACGAATCCAATCGCGCTCGACGGCGAGGAGAAGCGCAATGCCGCGTACGGTTTCGCCGCGCGCTCGTGGGCGGCGATGGACTCGGTCGAGGAAATCGCGCGGATCGCCGCCGAGCGCGCGGTCGGGATGTGCGGCGCGCGCAAGCCACCCACCGAACGCCTGCCGGTGATCTTCGAGCGCGACGTGGCCGGCAGCGTTTTGGCCGACGTATTCTCGTCGCTCAGTGCGGCGAACGTTGCAATCGGCAACTCGTTTCTCGTCGACCGGATCGGCGCGGAGATCGGCAGCGAATTGGTGACGATCCTCGACGACGGCTTGCGCCCGGCCGGCCTGGGCTCGTCGCCGTTCGACGCCGAGGGCGTCGCGACCCGAGTCACCACCGTCTTCGAACGCGGCGTGCTCAAAACGTTCCTGTACGACACCTACTACGGGCGCAAGCTGGGCGCCGCCTCGACGGGAAACGGTGCGGGCGGGGGGATCGGGCCGAACAACTTCTACCTCGCGCCCGGGACGCTCTCGCTTGAGGCGTTGATTGCCCAAACGGAGCGCGGCATCTTCGTGCTCGACACGATCGGCTTCGCGACCGAGCACGTCACCGGAACGTACAGCCGCGGCGCACGCGGGTTCTACATCGAAAACGGCGCGCTCGCCTACCCGATCGAGGAATTCACGATCGCGAGCGATCTCGCCGCGATGCTCGGCGCGATCGACGGCGTGGCCAGCGACTTGCGCTTTGACGGCGCAATCGTCGCCCCATCGTTCCGGATCGCTGAAATGACGGTCTCGGGAAACTAACGCTAACGGTTCGTCCTCAGCGTAAGTAGCCGGCTCGCCTCGCCCGCGAAATCGCTTCAAATCGGCCGTGCGCGTTGAATTTTTCGATGATGGCGCGCGTGTGCGCGCGAACGGTGTACACGCTTCGTCCCAACGACCGCGCGATTTCCGGCGCGCTTTTCCCGTCGGCAAGAAGCTGGAGAACGGCGATTTCGCTCGGCGTCAGCGGCGAGGCCGCCAGACTCGAGGCGACCCCTTGACGCACCTCGGCGATTGCCCGCGCGTAACCGCGAATTCGTGGCGGTGCGGCCTCCCAGCGGCCGCTGTCGACGACCCGGAAGAGGGACTGCATATCGGCGTCGCCCCGAAACCCCTTTGCTGTGAGCGCGCGTCTCCCGCGCGTGGTGTCGCCGACGATGACACAGGCGGCGGCGGCAACGGTCCGCGCGATCCGCTGGTACCGCGTATCTAATGGAGAGTGTGGCGATGGACCGTGGAGGCTTGCGAGTGCGAGGGCGTACCGCGCCTGCCGCCTTGAGAGGGAAACCTCGCCCAACACGGCTTGCCCTAGCGCTTCGAGCGCCGAACATAACGCTCGCTCCGCGCGGGACCGCAGCGAGGCGCTACCGGCGATCGACGCGATGGCGACGACCGTCGAGAAGTCGCCGCGCCAGGCCGACCACAGCGCCTCCGCCAACGCGCTGGCGAAGCGTTCGCCATACTGCTGCGGGAGCGAGCGGCTGCGGAGTTGCGA
>JBDTCF010000091.1:0-10124 GCA_039923715.1 Vulcanimicrobiaceae bacterium | reverse complement strand
CTGTAGGTGGTCCTTTCGGTTGTGGTCCGCTCGGCATGGAGCTGGTCCTCGCCCGCGGTGTATCCCCACCCTACTGTTCCGTCCGTCCGATTAGCGTCCGATCCGGCCACCTCGTATGCCTGGTCGTTCGAAGCGCGCCCTACGAACGCTCGGACGCGTAAACGGAAGATGCGTGGAACGGCACGTCGCACTTCAGGCTCGCCGCCGTGCCATCGTCGCAAAGGAGGTCATCGAATTGGCTAGGCGGACGATCTGCGCTTCGCAGCGCGGCTGTTAGTTGAAAAGGTCGCCTCGCGCGCGGGCAAGGCGCCAGGTAGGGAATGCGAGCAACGCGCAGCCGAGGAGCGAGAGCGATCGAAGGCTCGCCCAGACCCAGTCACGGGTGCCGATGCCGGTGCGCAATTGTTCGAGATGCCAGACGGCTGGAGCGTCGAGTGCGAGCGGCGCGTGGAAGTTCCCGAGTGCGTCGGGCCAAACGGGGAGCGGATGCGTCGCTGCGAGCAGTCCGGCGACGACGACGAGACCGAGCGTCGCGAATGGAATGGCGTGGACGATGCGCAGCGGGCGTGGGGCGAGCGCGACGCACGCGGCGCAACTCGCGAACGCTAGCAGCAGGCTTTGTGCGAAACCGCTCGGACGTTGCGCGAGCCCGAGCCAGTCGACTGCGACGAGAACCGTCCCGCTCGTCGCGAGCGCCCAAAGGACACCTGTCGCTCTGCGCAGAGCGACCAGCGCGGGGAAGAGAACCAGTAGCAGATCGTGCTCGTGTGCGAAGGGAAGCGCAACCGGCAGGGCCGCAGCGGCAACGGCGACACGCTCGATTGGATCGCTCAGGGTGCGCGCACATGCCAGCGTCACGAGCACGACGACGAAGATGCTGACCGCGACTTGGAGCGTGCGCGCGGCTCCTTCCGCGAGGCCGAACCCGTAGGCGATTGCCCCGACGGTCGTTTGAATCGCGAGCGTTCGTTCGGCGGCGCCGTGCGCTGCGAGGAGAGCCAGGTAGCGGGCGATTCCGGCGGTACCGACGGCGGCAAGCGAACCCCCCGCCGCAACCAGCGCGGCGAAAGCAAGTGCGAACGCGGCCCGCCGATCGCTCAAACGCGCTAGCAAGACGATGCCGAGATTCGGTTGGAGCGCCGCCAGGATGGCGCCCGCAGCGGCCGAACGCGCCCGTCTGGCGCGCAGCGCGAGCAAGGTCGCGACGACGGCCGCGCCAGACAGAAGCGCGACCTGACCGAGCGCAAAGGCGCTCGTCAGCGGCCCGAACGCGAGCCCCAAGGCGGCGGCTGCCAGGATGTTCCGAACCGAGCGGCGACCCCCGGCCAGCGCCAGGCTTCCGAATGCCAACGTCGCCGCGGCAAGGACGAGTACCGCTCCCCATAGGCGCGCACCCGCCTCGTACGGCAGGAGCGCGAACGCCCGCCAGAGCGGTAGCGAGAACGGTGGCCCGACAAACGGCAAGAGTTCATCGCGGTCCGGCCGCACGCCCGGAACGATTCGTTCCGAACGCCACAGGTCGCGCCCGTAGGGGTCGCCCGCGACGGCCCAGGTTCGCCCGGCCGCGTCGTACGCTTCGAAGTCGCGCAGCATCGGACCCGGCGTAACGGCCGGCCGGGCAAACGCCAACGCGATGGCGATCGCCGCGAACGCTCCGCCGAGCGCGACCCGACGCAGCACGCGTTCCGCTCTCTAGCGTGCCCTGTTCGCTAAAGCTGGGTGGCGTCCAACGCGTGCACCGCGAACCGTCGCCGAACGTTCGCCAGCGCTTCGATTCGGCTGGGGACGCGAACCGCCGGATGTTCGACCGAGGCAAGTGCAGGAAGACGTTTGAGCGTTGCGCCGTAGGGCGTCGCGACGATTCGATAGCTGAACGCGAGCGACGAGCGCCCGCCTTGGTTTTCGCGAACCACGAAGCCGTTCATCGTTTTCTGCGCGACGTACAGGCCGCGGCTGTCACCCTCCGGTGTGACGAAAACACGATAGCTCACGTGTGGGTCGATTGCCGAGGCAAAGCGCGGTTCGAGGCGGACCGCGGCGTAGCCGCCCCGCAAATCGGCGTCCCCGACATCGTCGATCGTCGCCTGCGCGTCGCGTTCGGAAAAGGCCGCGACTTTCGTTCCGGTCGTAGTTTGCGTCGCGATCTGCGGCGTGCCGTTCGTCGTCAGGGTGCCGGTCAGGATCATGTTTCCGCCGCAGTCGAGCGACATGATGTCGCCGCCGGGACTGGCCGTTCCATTGTTGGCGATCATGGCCGGACCGCCGCCGGCGCACAGTGCGAGCAGTCCGGGTTCCTGCGGCTGGCTCGGCGACTGGGGCGGAGCGAGCCCGACGGCGAGGACGCCGATTGCGTTCGACTGGCCGAACACGCCGACGTTATACAAACCTCCATCCGTCGAGGCGTCGACACCAGCGACACCGACCTCCGGGTAGTGCGTGGTGTTGCTCGGATTTTTGGTAACGAAGAGTCCACCGTAGCCGCTCGACGAGAAGCCCGCGGCGCCATTGTTTTGGCCGCCGTTGTCGGTCGACCGATCGTACCCGATCACGCCGCTTTTCGGGTGGCCGGTCACGGTGAACGCGTTCGTCGTGATACCGACGAGGCCCGAACCGCTCGCGCTTCGACCGGTCACCGCCGAGCCGCTGCCGTTGTTGAAGGCGGTGATGCAGGGTTTCACGCTCGAGCAGACGTTTTTCAGGAACCCTCCAATCGCAGCCTCGGCCTTTACCGCGTGGGGAATCGCGAACAGCGCCCCGGCAGCAATGGTCGCCGAGAATGCCAAAGCGAGCGACTTATCAACGCGCGTCATAGCGAGATCTCCTTCACCGAAGCGAGACGCCTGATGGCGTTGCCCGCAGGACTAGGCATTGCATCTAGGGGCGGGGGGGCCTCCTCAACGGTCCGATTGCCCGGTCTTTCGCCGGTGCGGAGCGAAACAGCAAGCCGGCGTGGCCCGTATTCGAGGCGATTCCACCTTTCCACAGGGGGCCGAAGCCGCGCATGATATTCTTCGTTCGCAAGCCGAACCGACCGTGGGCTCTTGCCCTGCTCGGGTTGGCTTGGACGGCCACGATTCTACCGGCCCTGGCGGCTGCGGCCACGACGATTGGGTCGCTCTCGATCACGACCGTCCCAGCGGCGCCTTCCCTCGACCCGAAGGCCGACGTCTCGACCTGGAGTCACGTCCCCGCCGTCACGCTGCCTTGGGACGTTCAGAACGAGAAACCGGCGAGCGAATCGAGCACTGCACGAATTGCTACCGATGGTCAGTCCATCTACGTCCGGTTCGACGTCAAGCAGCGGGAGACGCTGCTCGCGAACCAGCACGCGAACGATATCGGCGACGGGACCGATGACGAAGTCTGGGTCGACTTGTGGCCGAATGGGGCCAACGGCTTTTACTATCAGTTCGCGGTTACGTCCAACGGAACGCACTATCAATACTCCTCGGAGAACACCGCCTACGCACCGACGTGGAAGTCTTACGGCTCCGCCGGCGCGGGCGGGTTCACGGCTACGATGCAAATTCCGCTCGACGTACTGCGAGGGACGAGCGGCGGCGGGTGGCGCGTGCAGTTCGTTCGCATCGTACGTTCGACCGGCGAACGACAGATCTGGTCCTACGCGCCCGCCCAGACCAACGGCGACGACGTGAATTTCGCAGGCTCGATGCAGGGTCTCTCGAAGCTCTCGGCGCGTCGCCCGAAGCCCCGGATCGGCGTCTACGCCTTAGGCGTCGCGGGTTCGGGGGCATCTGGACTGACGACCTCTCGCGTCGGGGCCGACCTATCGATCCCGCTGACGTCAACAGCCTCGTTCTTCGCCACCCTCCACCCCGACTTTTCCAACGTCGAAGTCGATCAGGCAACCATCTCGCCGACGGCCTTCGCACGCTTCTACAATGAAGTCCGACCGTTCTTCACGCAGGGCCGCAACTCGTTTGAGAACTTCGACTGCGATGCTTGTCCGCAGATCGCGCAACTCTACACACCGAGCATCCCGACGCCGCGAGACGGTTATGCGGTCGAAGGGAAGCAAGGCCCGATTTCATTCGGCGCGTTCGACTCGGTGGGAACCAGCCGCAACGACGCTGCCCAGGCATTGACGTATCAGACCCCGGACGGCCACTGGCGCGCATCGACGGAACGAATCTCTGCCGACTGCAACATACCCAATAGCGCCAGTTGCCCGTTTGGGCTGCCCTCGATCCACGACGACGTGAGCGCCAGCGGATTGTCGTACAACGACGGGAAGCACGTGGATGCGTACTTCGACTACGGCAGCGACAGCGGAAGCAACGTCGCGATCCCCAACCAAGCCCAGCGCTACGACGGCGGTTTCTACGTTTACAACAACACTGCCGGGTTTTCGATGTCCTCGCGGAAAATTGGATACTACTACGACCCCGCCGACGGGTTCGTGCAGCATACCGACATCGCCGGGTACGCGCTCTACGGGGCCAAAATCTGGCAATTCAGCGACAAGTCGGTCATGAACAGCATCGGTGTCTCGGAGTTTCTCGACCGCTACCACAATGCGGCCGGCCCTTACAATCAAACCGACAACAACCTGCTGTTCGATGCGCTCACGCGCAATCGGATCGACGTTCAGCTCTCGCTCGGATCGGCGTATCTGTTGGCGAACAATTGTACCGACGCGCAAGGGAACGTTATCAACGTCAATCCTGCGAACTATCAGCGCTACGCCTACTGTCAGGTATTCACGCCGATCTCGCAGAACGGGCTCGGCGTTACCTGGCACAGCGGAACGGTGAACTCGCCGGGAAACTTCCCCAATCACGGGTCGTCTTCAACGCCAACCAGCCTGACCTTCAATACTGGCCGCTTCGGGCCGGGCAGGGTGGATTCGTGGACGCGCAGTTCGACCATCCGGGTGGGGGACCGCGGAACGTTTTCAGCCGAGGTCGACGATGCGCGACAATATTTGGGCGCCGGCGGGACGAACGTGGAGTGGCTCGAGCGCTTCGGCTACACCTACACTCCCAATCCGACCGCATCGTTCGCGTTCGGTGTGCGTCGCATCCTCGGCACGCCACCACTTATCAACGCGGCCGCCCCGGTGACCTGCACAACCGTCGTAGCAAACGTCGTCGCAGGAGCGCCCGGCCGGTGTACCGGCGCTTGGAATCTGTCGTTCGCATATCATCGCAGGATCGCCCACGACGAACTCTACGCCGCTTACGGCGACGCCAGCCAACTCTCGACGCTGCCCGCCTTCACGCTCAAGTTCATCCACTACTTCGGCGCGGAAAAGGGGACTTAAGGTCTACCCGAGGTTGTGCGCGACGGGCGGTACGCGCGCGGCGAGCATCGCACAGAAGAGCAGCCCGGCGAGTCCGAAGTAGGCGCACGCGACCCCGAATCGTTGCGGCGTCGTGAGCGTGAAATAGCGTTGATCGAGTTGCCCCCGGAACGCGGCGACCGCTTGCGGGATGCTTAGCAGGATCAAGATGAAGATCAGCGGGTTGAACCAGTGGAACGCGACCGCGGCGACGACCAGCGCGACCAGGCCCACGATCCAGATGCGGGGGGAGATCGCGCCGACGATCTGTCCGCCGTCGAGCGGCAGCACCGGGAACAGGTTAAACAGATTGATGAAGAAACCGGTATAGGCGACCGCGATCCAAAACGGCTCGCCGGTGGCGGCGCCGTATGCGCCTGCGGCCAGCGCGCAGATCGAGCCGACGAACGGCCCGCCTAGCGCGATGTACGCTTGGGCCAAAACCGAGGCTGGGCGACCCTTCATTGCCACGAATGCGCCGAGCCCCGGAATGAAATACGGGAGCGTCGCGGGGATGCCGAACGCGCGCATGAAGATCATGTGACCGAGTTCGTGCACGAGCAACAAGAGCGTAAAGGCGATGCCGAACTTCCAGCCCCATAGGAGCGCATAGACCCAAATCGATGCGAGAAAAGACAGCGAGGAAAGCAGGACCTTGCTCCCTATCAGGATCCATTTAATGTTGAGCAGGAAAAACAACAGGCCTTTGAACTTGGCAAAAAGCAGACCGATCCCGACGGCCGCTGCGCCGGCACGCTTCCATGCACTCGGTTTCCCGGAGCCGGGCGGCTGGTACTCACCTTCGATCGGTTCGCTCGCGGCGTGGGGTTGGGCAAAGGGTTCGATCACGGGCGGGACCTTCGCCGCCGAACGACTCGGCTCTCCCCTCTCCTCACGGCGTCCTCGCGGGAGCCGCGCGGCGTGAAGAGGATCCTCATCTTGGGCGGGGGATTCGCCGCGATCGCAACCGCAACGCATCTCGAACGCGCGCTCAGGCGCGATGAGGCTACGCTCACCCTGGTGAGCCGCGAGAACTTCACGCTCTTCACGCCGATGCTTCCCGAGGTCGCATCTGGGGGCCTCGAGACGCGACACGTCGTGACGCCTATTCGCGCGCAACTGCGGCGAACGCAGTTTCTCCTGGCGGACGTTCGTGCGATCGACCTCGCCGCTGGCAACGTCGAGGTCGAACACGCGCTGACGGGGACCCGGCGAAGCCTCGCCTACGATCAGCTCGTGTTCGCGCTGGGTTCGGTAAGCTCGACGTTCGGCATTCCCGGCATCGAGGAGCGAGCGCTGAGTCTCAAGTCGCTCGAAGACGCCGACCGCCTGCGCAACCGCGCGATCGCGATGCTCGAGCTTGCCGATGTCGCAGTCGACTCTGCCGAGCGCAAACGCCTACTGACGTTCGCGTTCGTCGGCGGCGGCTACACCGGCGTCGAAGCCGCGGGCGAGCTGTTGGACTTTTTCCGAAGCGTCGTTCGGCTGTACCCTTCGATCGCGCCGGCCGACATCGAAGTCTACCTCGTCGAGGGTGCGCACCGGTTGCTCCCCGACCTGCCCGAAGCGATGGGTCAATATAGCGGGCGTGCGCTGGAGCGCGGCGGCGTGCGCGTAGTGCTGGGCGAGTTCGTCGCCGGTTTGGACGACGCGGGGCTTCATTTGAAGAGCGGCGGCACGATTGCGGCGGCAACCGTCGTGTGGAGCGCGGGCGTCCGTCCCTCGCCCCTAGTGACCTCGCTCGGTCTCACGCTCGAACGCGGCGCGATCCGCACCGCGTCCGACTTTTCGGTCCCCGGGCATCCCGGCTTGTGGGCGATCGGCGACTGCGCCTCCATCCCGAGCCCGTCGGGAAAGCCGTATCCGGGGACCGCGCAGCATGCGATTCGCGAAGGCCCGGTGCTCGCGCGAAACATCGTCGCCGTCTTACGCGGCCGACCGACGGCCCCGTTTCGCTACGCGTCGCTCGGGACGATGGCGTCGCTCGGCGCGCGACGCGGCGTGGCCGATCTGGGCGGCCGCTTCATCTTGACCGGTTTCCCCGCATGGTTTCTGTGGAGGACGTACTACCTGCTGCGGCTCCCGGGTCTCGACCGCCGGATTCGGGTCGCGTTTGACTGGACGCTCGGACTGCTCTTTCCGCGCGACATCGCCGAGTTGCGCGTGTTCGCGCGAACTATTCCTCGTCCGGCGGAAGCAGCGAACGCGGTTGACCCAGAAAGTACTTCGGACCGACGTTCACCTTAACGGCCCTGAACGCGCGCGCTGGTTGCGAGAAATTGAAGATGTCGCTGCCGAAGTTTGTCGCCCGTGCGTCACTCGCCGCAAGCGAACTCAAGCCGAAGGTCGTTTCGGCAAACTTCAAAACGCTGCCGAACTCGTACTGCGTGTGCGTTACAGTAGAGTGTCCTTTGGGGCCCTTGATCGCGTACGGAGAGATGACGAGTAGCGGCACGCGAATGCCAAGCCCGTCATAGTCGAGCAATGGGGGCGCGACGTGGTCGTACCACCCGCCCCAATCGTCCCATAAAACGAAAATCGCCGTCGAGTTCCAAAACGGACTCGTGCCGACGGCGTTAACGACGTTAGCGACCCAGTCGGGACCCGTTTTGGTGCCGATGCCCGAGTGATCGGAGTTGAAGAAAGACGGAATGACCCAGGTCACGTTCGCTAAGGTTCCGCCCTGAACGTCGGTGATGAAGGTGGTCTCCGGAGATTTGACGTCGTTCGCCCAGTCGGGTCCGTTGCGGATGTGGTTGATTGCGTCGTACGCGGACCAGATGTAACCGAGCTGACCGTACGTTGGAGCGTAATAGCGCCACGTCAACGTTCCGGTCGCGTCGATCTCGTCGGCGAGTGTGGTGTCGGTCGCCGCAGTCACGGGTGGATCGAAGCACGTTTGCAGCGGATTCTTCGTCGTGTGCGCCGGTACGAATGACGGGTCCAACAGGTCAACGACCTCGCTCGGTCCACCGTCGCAGCCCCATGCCGCGCCACCCACAGGGAGGCCCCAGGTCTGTTCCGCCTGGCCGGCGATCAGAAACTGGTGGCCGACAAAGCTTGCATCGAGGTCGGAGGCGAAGAAGTTGTCGGCCAACACGAACTGCCGCGCCATTTGCCAATACGGTTTGGTCTCGGACCTCGGGACGTATGAATAGGCAAAATCCGGGGGACAAGACGGTTTGGTGCATTTCGTCGCGGCGAAACCGTCCATCGCTTCGCTCTTCGCATAGTCGATGTCGTTTACGGCCGTGGGAAAGAAGTGTGCCAAGTCGAAGCCGGATTCCAAGCCGACCGGTTTCAATGCGATCTGATTTCCGCTCGAGTCGTACCCGTACGGTTGGGTGTTCGCGCCGGGGTAGCCCTGAAACAGGTTGTCGAAACTACGGTTCTCCTGCACGACGATGACGATGTGTTGGATTTTGCCCGAACCGCTCGGCGCGGAGAGCCGCTCGATGGCCTTGCGTATCGGCGCTGCGGGAGTCAAGTGCGAAACGAGCGCGCTCGTGCCGGACGAACAACCGGCTGTTGCCAAAGCAGCTGCAACCGCAACCGAACGACGAACGAAAGCCCCGCTGTTCATACCGAACCCCCACCAAGACGTAACGACTCTGCGGACTCGGACAGCGCCGACCGCCAGCATGGCTGTTTGGGCCGACCTTCGCCGCTTCCCCTTCCAGCCCGACCGGGCGTTTCAGGGGCCGTTCGGCCCGGCTTGCGGCGACGCGGTGACCGCCGGCACCACACCGGTCGAGATCGCGGATCCCTCGCTGTTGAGGCCGATGCGCAGCAAGTACCCAATGGCGCCGAGCAGTGCGAGGCCGACGACGACGACGATCGGGAGGTAGACGCGTGCCGGCAAACCGCGCCCGGATGAATCGTTCACTTCGGAGGAATACGCGATCGTGCCGCGACGACCCGCCGCGGGAGGGTGCCATGGCGGTCCGCTGCAAAGAAATAGGACGTGCTGCCCGACGTCGCGACGCTCCAGCTCATGTTCGCGAGCCTGAACAACGAGTTTTTTGGCGGCGAGATTCCAACCCATCGGATCGCCTACAACGCGCGCTTCTCGAACCTCGCCGGCCGCATTACCTATAAGCCGCCGCTGATCGAGCTTTCGCCAAAGCACTTCGAGCAAAAACCGGAGGCCCTGCGCGAGACGCTCCTACACGAGATGGTCCACGCGTGGCTGTACGCACGCGGCGAAAACCCCGGACACACCGCCACCTTCAAGAAGAAGATGCGCCAGCTGGGTCTCGTTTCGATCTATCACGATCTCGGAACCGCGGTTCCGCGTCGAGAGAGTCCCCGTCGCTACATCTTGCGCTGCGACCGCTGCACGATGGAACTTTTGCGCAAGCGCTACCCGCCCGAGTACGTCTCGTGCGGCCGCTGCAGCCCGCGCCGCTTCGACGCGCGCTATCCCCTGCGTGTGCTTGAAGTAGTCGAGACGCGTGAAACCGACCCACCCGCACGGCGAGCATAAGGGATTTAGCTAG
Source organism: Vulcanimicrobiaceae bacterium (assembly GCA_039923715.1). Taxonomy (GTDB): domain Bacteria; phylum Vulcanimicrobiota; class Vulcanimicrobiia; order Vulcanimicrobiales; family Vulcanimicrobiaceae; genus JBDTCF01. Next base: position 323 of record JBDTCF010000091.1, on the reverse strand, counting down.
CACCTAGGCGAAAGCGTGCTCTCGTGCTCATCGCTCTTGAGGTATGAAGATGCGCGTCCACCGTCTCGTTCTGTCGGCCTTCGCATTGGCCGCCGTGTCGACCACTGCTTGCGCTGGTGGCGGTTCCTTAGCACCCGCTGCTTTGAACGCCATCCCCAGTTCTCAGCTCCGCCAGGTGTCCCCCGACGCGGCGGGACTGCTCTATGTCGCAATCCCGAGCTCGAACATGGTCGAGACCTTTCCCCGCACGGGGAACGGCAACATCGCGCCATCCGGCATCCTGAGCGGGCCTGCCACCCACTTGGACCAGCCCGCCGGAACGC
>JBDTCF010000090.1:0-10048 GCA_039923715.1 Vulcanimicrobiaceae bacterium | reverse complement strand
CCCGGTCTCAACGATGGTCCCACTCAATCCGCCCGTCGTACCGGCCAGAACCCCTGTTCCCTGGCACAGCAGTGAGACGAACAATAGAGCGGCGACGAGCGAATGCCAAAAACTACGTTTCAGCATGCTGGCTCCTCGTTGAAAGTTTTTTGCATGGTTGGGTTGGGCGACGCGCGCGAGGCCATGAGCCGCACGCCCTGCACCCGCCCTATCCATTCGGTCGGGCGCGCGTTAACCCTTTCTTTATGTGGCGACCCTGCCGATTCCCAGCCAAACGAGCCCATGCCCGCTCTGCCGGCCCCACGTTCGTGGAGCTAAGCCAGGACGCTCAATTGCTGGGCGAGCAGCTTGGGAATATCGGAAGGGCGGTCCGCCACGGGAACCCCGGCGGCGGCGAAGGCGGCGACCTTGCTCTGCGGCGTCCCGGTGTTTCCGGAGATGATCGCACCGGCGTGGCCCAGGCGCTTCCCAGGCGGCGCCGAGCGGCCGCCGATGAAGGCGACGGCCGGCTTGTCCGGCAGGTGCTCGCGGATGAACGCCGCCGCGTCCTCCTCATCCGAGCCCCCGATTTCGCCGCAAACCACGACCGCATCCGTTTCCGAGTCGGTCGAGAAGGCCCGCAAGCAATCGACAAAAGTCGTCCCGATGATGGGGTCGCCGCCGATCCCGATGCAGGTGGACTGCCCGAGCCCGGCGCGCGAGAGGAGGTCCACGATCTCGTAGGTGAGCGTCCCCGAGCGGGAGATCATCCCGATGCGACCTTCCTTAAAGACGTGGCCGGGCATGATCCCGACCAGCGAGCGTCCCGGCGAGGCGAGGCCCGGACAGTTGGGGCCGACGATCCGCATCCCCGGCGTGGTCGCCACCACCCGCAGCATGTCGTGCGCGGGGATGCCCTCGGTAATGCAGACGGCGAAGGTAATCCCCGCATCGTAGGCCTCGAAGAGCGCATCGGCGGCGAACGGCGGCGGCACGAAGACGATCGTGTGGGTTGCGCCAGTCGCATCGACCGCGTCGTGGACGGTGTCGAACACCGGCACGCCGCCCTCGACGGTAACCCCGCCCTTGCCGGGCGTCACCCCGCCGACGATCTTCGTCCCGTACGCCAGCATGCGCTGCGTATGAAACCCGCCCTCGCGTCCGGTGATCCCCTGAACGATCACCTTCGAGTTCTTGTCAAGAAAAATCGCCACCGTCAGTTATCCTTCTTACCGTCAGGCACTCGCGAGCTGGACCGCTCGGCGCGCGCCCTCGTCCATGGACTCGACAGCAGCCATGCCGGCCGCCTCGAGAATCGCGCGGCCTTCTTTTTCATTCGTGCCGGTCAAGCGCACCACGAGAGGGACCTTGCGCAGACCGTCGCCGGCGAGCGCCTCGACGATCCCGCGCGCGACTTGGTCGCCGCGCGTGATCCCGCCGAAGATGTTGATGAAGAGCGAGCGGACCTTGGCGTCGCCGACCACGAGGGCGTACGACTTGCGGACGAGGTCGGCTTGCGCGCCGCCGCCGATGTCGAGGAAGTTCGCCGCTTCGCCGCCGGCGTTGCGAATCGCGTCCATCGTCCCCATGCCGAGGCCTGCGCCGTTCGCGATCACGCCGACGTTGCCGGTCAACTTCGCGTAGTTGGAGCGCCCCAGACCGACGCCCAAAGCGGCGGCTTGATCTTCGTCCGGCGGCCCCTCGGTGCTCCAGTCGGCCAGCTCAGAGTGTTTGTACAGCGCGTTGTCGTCGAGGTCGACCTTCGCGTCGGAGGCGACGACCGCGCCGCCCTTCGTCAAGACGAGCGGGTTGATCTCGACGAGGTTCGCGCCGTATTCCATGAACAGCTCGTAGAGGCCGCCGACGACTGCGGGGAACGCTTTGCGGAACCCGGCCGGCAGGTTCGCGGCGAACGCGAGCCGGCGCGCCATGAAGGGTTCGAATCCGATCGCGACGTCGACCCAATACTTGCAGATCGCCTCGGGCGTTTTCTCGGCGACTTCTTCAACGTCCATGCCGCCCTGTGCGCTCACGATGATCGCCGGTTTTTTGGTGGCGCGGTCGATCGCGATCGAAACGTAGGCCTCGCTCGCGATCGCCAACTTCTCCTCGACCAGAAGCGACTTCACGATTTCCCCTTCGGGACTTTGGGCGTTCTTGAGCGTTTTGCCGATCAGTTCCCGAGCGTACGCCGCGGCCTGGGGTGCGTCATCGGCAAACTTGATTCCGCCGGCTTTTCCGCGACCACCCATCAGCACTTGGCTCTTGATGACCCACGAGCCGGGGTTCGCGGCGACGAAACGCTCGACATCCTGAACGCCGTTCGCAAACGTTCCGCGCGGCGTCGAGATGCCGACACGCTCGAACAGCTTCTTCCCTTGATACTCCAGCAGTTTCATCGCGACTCGGGGTTAGACGCGCGGTGCGCGCCGCCCTCGACGACAAACGTCGCTCGCCGGCGCGCTCGCCGTTTGCACTCGGTCATGGTTTCGCAGGCGGCGTCACCGCGGGTGCGGGCGTCGAGGTCGGCAGCGCGAATGCCGAGGGCGCCAGCGGCGTCGGACTCGGCGCCGGCACCGCGCGTGCACCGCAGCCCGGCGCGAGCTTTACGATCGTGTCCGAGGCGACGTGCTCGTTGGAATCGACCCGGACTTGCTGGACTTCGATCGCGCTGAGAAACTTATCGTACGCGGTGTTCCCGAGCAAACCGGAAGCGCCGAGCGTACGTGGGTCGAACTGCGGATCCGTCGACGGCAGGCCGGCCACGCTGAGGTACGTGGGCGGCCCGGGGGTCGCCGCGCTGGGCGGCGGGGTGTTGCGCGTTTCCGGACCGATCACACTCTTCATCGTGTCGAGACCCGGAGTGGTCTGCATCTGCCCGAGGAGATCGGTTTCGAGCTGGCCGTCGAGAACGTTTAGCGCGGCCATTTGCGAGGTCGAGACGGCCTGGAGCTGATCGCGCATCGCCAACGCCTGACGCTCGTCGTCGTTTTTGGCGAACCGTGGAAAACGTTTGCTGTCGCCGAGGAGCTTGTCGACGATTTCGAGGTTGTGCGCGAGCGCCCGCACGACCGTCTCCATGTAGCTGCGATCGAGGTCGAGCGCGGTGCTCGAATTATTTTTCAAGTCGTCGCGCATCTTCATGACCACTTGATGGCCCCGGCCGATGACTTCGTCGTTCTTGACCAGCCCGACCAGCGTCGGCGCCGCAATCGCCCTGAGCGCGGTGCAGGTTACGCTCGCGCGGACGCGTCCGATCTCCTTGAGCGGCGTCGAGGTCGGAAGCGGAATGACGATGACCGGAGCGAGAGCTAGAAAGAACATGGTACTCCTTTGTAGTTGCGCCTCACGCGAGGCGCCCGAGCAGCGAGCGCGCCACGATCACCTGTTGGATCTCCGAGGTACCCTCGTAGATCTCCGTGATTTTGGCGTCGCGATAGTACCGCTCGACGGGGAACTCGGTCGTGTATCCATAGCCCCCGTGGATTTGGATGGCCTCGGCCGAGTGCGTGCGAGCCGCGGTCGAGGCGAACAATTTGGCCTGGCTCGCGGCGACGGCGAACGGTTTGCCGGCGTCGCGCAAGGCGGCCGCGCGATACGTTAAGAGGCGGGCGGCTTCGAGATCGGTTGCCATGCGCGCGATCTTGAACGAAACACCCTCGAAGGCGCCGATCGGCTGGCCGAACGCTTCGCGTTCCTTGGCAAACTTCACCGACGCATCCAGGCACGCCGCCAGAATTCCGCAAGCTTGCGCAGCGATTCCGATGCGCCCCCCGGCCAGGCATCCGAGCGCCCCCGAAAGACCTTCGCCTTCTTCTCCCAGGAGCGCGCCGGCGGGGACGCGCGCTCCTTCGAACGCGAGATCGACCGTATTGCTGGTGTGGATGCCGAGCTTCTCGGTAACTTTCTCGACGACGATCCCCGCCGTCGCGTTCTCGACGATGAATGCGGAAATGCCCTTCGCGCCGGGGCCACCAGTGCGAAACATCGCCATGGTGAGACCCGCGAACGACCCGTTCGTGCACCACTGCTTACGACCGTTCAAGATGTAGTGACCGCCCTCGCGCGTCGCGGTCGCACGAATCGCGGCCGCGTCCGAGCCGGCGCCGGGTTCGGTCAGCGCGAAGCCGGCGATGACGTCGCCGCTCGCAAGTTGCGTGAGAAAGGTGCGTTTCTGCTCGTCGGTGCCCAGGCGTGCGATCGCGACCGCGATCATCGAATGAACCGAAACCGTGACCGCCGTCCCGGCGTCGACGCGCGCCAACTCCTCGATCGCCAGCGCGTAGGAAACCGAATCGGCGCCGACGCCGCCGTACTCTTCGGCAACGCTGATACCCATTAAGCCCGCGGCGTTGAGTTTCGTATACAGTTCGCGCGGAAAGGTGTGCTCGCGATCCCAGCGCGCGATGTGCGGCGCGATTTCGCGGGCCGCGATCTCGCGCGCGAGGTCGCCGATTTCACGCGCCTCGGGCGAGACCTCGAACGGGCTGCGATCCGGCGCGTCGACCATCGCTTAGGCGCGAGCGACGATGCGCGGCGCACCGTTCGGCGGCGCGGCGACTTTCGGCGTGCCCTCGCGGTAGTCGTAAAAGCCGCGGCCCGATTTCTTTCCGAGCCATCCGGCCGCCACGTACTGCTTGAGCAGCGGGCAGGGCCGGTACTTGGAATCGGAAAAGCCATCGTACAGCACGTTCATGATCGCGAGCAGCGTATCCAAGCCGATGAAGTCGGCCAGCTCGAAGGGGCCCATCGGGTGGTTTATGCCGAGCTTCATGACGGTGTCGATCGACTCGATCGAGCCGACGCCCTCGAACAACGCGTAGATCGCTTCGTTCAGCATCGGGCACAGCACGCGATTCGAGACGAAACCGGGGAAGTCACGGACCTCGACCGGGGTTTTGCCGTGGCTGCGGGCGAGCGCTTCGATCTTCGCGTAGGTTTGTTGCGAGGTTGCGAGTCCGCGAATGATCTCGACGAGCTTCATCACCGGGACCGGGTTCATGTAGTGCATCCCGATCACGTGCTCGGGACGCGAGGTGGCCGCTCCCAACGCCGTGATCGAGATCGACGACGTGTTGCTCGCTAAGATTGCCTCTGGCGGCGTCGCGCGATCCATCTTCCGGAAGATCTCGAGCTTCGTCGGGAGGTTCTCGGTCGCGGCCTCGATCGCGACCTCAACGTCGAAGTCGGCCCACTGCGGTCGCGCGTCGATCCGGTCGAGGATGTTCCCGCGTTCGGCTTCGGTGAGCCGCCCCTTTTCGAGCGCGCGCGTGAGGTTCTTTTCGATCGCCCGTAGGCCGCGCTCGATCGCGGCCTGGTTCACGTCGTTCAGCAGGACCTCGTTGCCCGCCGCCGCCGCAACCTGCGCGATCCCGGAGCCCATTTGGCCCGCGCCGATGACCAGAATCCTCATGCTTCGATCACTTCCTTCGTACGTTTCGTCGAGCGCAGGCCGGCCGCCCGCGTTTCCGCGAGCGGCCGGGTCGTCCTGCGCGTTGTTCGTTGCGTTTCCTGAATTTACCCGACGCGGATGAGAACCGCGTCGCCTTGACCGCCGCCGCTGCAAATCGCGGCGATGCCAAGTCCGCCGCCGCGACGCCGGAGCTGGTGAACGACCGAAGCCACGATGCGGGCGCCGGAAGCGCCGATGGGGTGCCCGAATGCGACCGCGCCGCCGAGCGCATTGATCTTCTCGGGATCGATGCCCAGCAAGTGCGCCGTGCTCCAGGCGACGGCGGCGAAAGCTTCGTTGACTTCCCAGACGTCGATTTGGGCGGCGCGCAGCCCGTTCTTCTCGAGCAGGTTGTGGGCCGCCATCGCCGGGACGAGTGCGAGATACGCCGGGTCCCACGCGGCGGCCGCGTGATCGACGATCGTCGCGAGCGCCTCGCGCCCGTGTTCGCGCGCATACGCATCGCTCGCCAGGACGAGCGCCGCAGCGCCGTCGTTCACGCCCGGAGCGTTTCCCGCGGTGACGCTGCCACCGCGGTCGAGCGGCGGGAGTTTCGCCATCGCTTCGAGCGACGCATCGCCGCGAATCGCCTCGTCCTTGTCGACGAGCGTCGCCGGCACGTCGCCGGTGACGTACGGGGAGTACGCTTCGAGGTCGGGCGCGAGCTCGGCCGGGGGCTCGTGCCAGATGCCCGCGCTACCGTTGGCGCCGACGCCGGCGGGAACCCGCGCGCGCGCTCGCTTCGGAAGTTCGCCGACGACCAGTTTACCCTTGGCCTTCGTCGCGACGCGCAACGGAACGATCTCGCCCGCGAGCAGTCCCTGCGCCGTGGCGGCAGCGGCTCGCTGCTGCGAACGAAGCGCGAATTCGTCCTGCATCGCCCGCGTGATGTTCAGGTCCGCGTTGACGCGCGACTGCGCGCTCGCCATCGTCAAGCCGGAATACGGGTCGAGCAGGCCGTCGTGACCCATCAGATCGACCAGCGCACCGTCGCCGAAACGATAGCCGAAGCGCGCGTTTGGCAGCGCGTACGGAGCGTTCGACATCGACTCCATGCCGCCGCCGACCACGACGCTCGCGTCCCCGTCATCGATCAAGCGCGCGCCGTGCACGATTGCGCTCATCCCCGAGGCGCAGACTTTATTGACCGTCTCGAAGGTGGTGGTCTTGGCCAGGCCGGCCTTATAGAGCGCTTGGCGCGCCGGCGCCTGGCCGACGCCGCCCTGGAGAACTTCGCCCATGACGACGTGGTCGACGTCGGCCGGGTCGATCTGCGCGCGCTCGACCGCGGCACGGATCGCCTCCCCGCCGAGCGTCGTGGGATGGAGTGGGGCGAGCGCCCCGCCGAGGCGCCCGAAGGGCGTCCGCGCGGTCGCAAGCACGACGGTGGTCGATTTCATAGGCCGCCGGATTTCCCGATGGATGGTTTTCGCCCCTATGCGCGCGGCGCCACGCTACTCGTCTACCCCGCTCTGGGTGCAGATGATCCGGCCGGCCGGCACGCACGACTCGCACTCGAATTGAATCGTGACGTGCGAGATTGAAAACCGCTCGCGCAAACGGGCTTCGATGGCCTTCAAAATCGCCGTTGCCTCGCTGATTCGGCCGTCGGGCAGCAACACGTGCGCCGAAAGGACGTGACGCGCGCTCCCGATCGACCAAACGTGCAGGTCGTGGACTTCGTCGACGCCGGCCAGATCGACGATCGCATCGCGCACGTCGCCGACCGCGACGTGCGAGGGCGCGCTCTCGAGCAACACGTCGGCGGCCTCGCGCACGACGCGCACGACGCCGAACACGACGATCGCGGCGACGACGAGCGACACGGCCGGATCGGCCCAGGTCGCGTGCAGGGTCAGTACGAGCGCCCCTCCGATCGCTACCCCGACGGCGCCGACCACGTCGCTCGCGACGTGAAAGAGCGCGGCCTTGACGTTGAGGTCGTCCTGCGCGTCCGCTCGCAGCGCAAGCCCAATCGCGACATTCACCGCCAGCCCGACGAGCGCGACCCCGAGCATCACGTCACCCTGCGGCAACTGTGGGTGCTGCAGCCGCCGGACCGCCTCGACCGCGATCAGCAGCGCGACGGCAAACAGCAGGCCGCCATTGAGCAGCGCGGCCAGAATTTCGAACCGCGCGTATCCGAACGTTTGTCGCGCGGTCGCGGGTCGCGTCACCTGGTACGCGGCGAACAACGCGATTGCGAGGGCCACCGTATCCATGAAAACGTGGGCGGAATCGGCAACCAGCGCCAGGCTCCCCGCAACCAGACCGCCCACGAGTTCGAGCACGGCCACGCACGCGGTCAGTGCAAGCGCGAGTCGGAGCCGGACGAGCGGGCGATGGGCCACGCCCGAGACTTCGGCGCCCCCCGGACCGAGCGCTTCAAAAACGCGGTGCCGCCGCACGGTCGCCGGCGGCGGCGCTACGCGGGTCCACTCGGCCACGGGCGACCGAGCGTTTCCCTTCCCCAGGTCAGAGTATAGCACGTTTTTGTTAGTATGCGGCTACGTCGTTCGGGGACATAAGATCTCTAGAGCTGCAAAGGCCGCACTCGAAGGTCGCAGCATTTACGTTTAGGCCCTTAAACTGAAATAACTGTATTGCATATTTTCGTTTACCGCGTAAACTAAAGTAAGAAATGGGGAAATTCATAGAACGGGAGTGGCACGGCCGATTCACGACCGGCGGGCTGTCCCGAAACCAGAAGCGGTCCGGGACCTATCGGGCGTACCTCCCGGACCCGCTACTTGGCAGGGAGTTCTCCTTCAAAGCGGCCGTAGCCGCCGACGTGGCGGACGCAGAGCGCAACGTCTCCCGGCTAGACCACGAGGCCAGGGCGCTTGCGAACACCGAGGCGCTTGCGCGGATCCTGCTCCGAGCGGAGTCGGTAGCATCCTCGAAGATCGAGGGCCTCACGGTTTCCCCTCAACGGCTGCTGCGAGCTGACATCGCGCGGGCCGAGGGCGATCCGGCCACCGACCAAACGGCACTCGAGGTCCTTGCGAACGTCGACGCGATGTCGTACGCCCTCGAGGGCGTGGGCGCGGAAATTAGCGTCGAGCGGATTTCTGAGTTCCACCGCCGTCTGCTCGCGCCGACGCGTCTCATGCCGCACGCCGGCAGAGTCCGGTCCGAACAAAACTGGATCGGGGGAACGTCCTTTAACCCCTTCAGCGCGGCCTTCGTGCCGCCGCCGCCCGAAGATGTCCCGACCCTGCTTGACGATCTTTGCGCGTTTTGTAACGAAGATTCGCTTCCAGCGGTGGCACAAGCAGCGATCGCGCACGCGCAGTTTGAGACGATTCATCCTTTTGTCGACGGCAACGGTCGAACTGGTCGAGCTCTAAGCCATATGATATTGATCCGCCGCGGTTTGATAACGCGGACCCTCCCACCCGTATCGCTGATTCTTGCAACCCGAGTACACGACTATGTAACCGCTCTACAGTCGACACGCTACGAGGGATCACCCGATTCACCGCAGGCAATTCAAGCGACGGACGAGTGGGTCGGCCTTTTTGCTGCAGCATGTTCTCAGGCGGTGGCCGACGCAGAACTATTCGAGCGGCGAGTCGAGGAGTTGGTGGCGAAATGGCGGGCTCGACTTGGACCAATGCGTTCGGATGCATCGGCCTTGGCTTTGATAGACCGCCTTTCCACGACCCCGCTCGTTACTACGCGGGGCGTCGAACGGGCCCTTGACGTATCGTTCAACGCTGCGAATGGCGCCATTGCCGCGTTGGTGTCGGCGGGGATCCTGACCAAAACACGTGCTGGGCGGCGGAATCGAGCATTCGAGGCGCGCGAACTCGTGGACGCGTTTACCGATCTGGAACGGCAGATGGTCAGCGCAGACGGCGACACGACGATTTCTGAGCCGGTGCGCGAGGTAGCATCAAGGCCGGGGCGATGATCGCGCGCGGCGCCGCCGCTCGCAGCTTTCGAGCTACCTTCCGCTTCGAACGGCTTTGAGGGCTAACGCCAGCAGCATGGCGCCAAACCAAACGAAGGTGCGCGTTTCGGCGGCGGCGACGACCGAGGCGTCGTAGGTACCCTGTGCGCGTTCGTACGGCTCGCGTTTCCAGATCAGGCGCGGAACGGAATCGACGTAGTCCGCGAACGGTTCCCCGAAGGTTTCGAGCAGGTACGCTTCCTCGAGCGGGACGATTGCGGTGTAGATCCCGACCATCGTTACCAAACTTGCGATCTGCAGAAGGCGCGCCCGGCGGCGCCCGAGTCCCCCGGTAAACGCGAGGGCGAAGCCGGCGGCGGTAGCGAAGTTCCCGAGGTAGAGCGGATTGCGAACGTGCGCGTACGGACCGGCGGTAACGAGGCGCGGCGCGGTTACGTGGTCGGCGCGCGTCGTCGTGCCGGAGTAACCGACGGCCCAACAGCGTAACGCCTCACCGGCCAACGCGAGCGGCAGACCGACCGCCACGGCGCGGCCCGATGGTTTGCCGAACGCCACCAACGCGAGGGCGGGGAGCGCCAGCAACGCGCCGCGGTTCTTGAAGACGAAGGTCCGAAACGCGGACGAGTCCCGGTCAGCCACGGTCGGTCGGTTTTCCGGCCGGCCCGCAGGCGCCTTCGCTCCGCCCGGGCTCGACCGCGGCG
>JBDTCF010000089.1:0-3267 GCA_039923715.1 Vulcanimicrobiaceae bacterium | reverse complement strand
GCGCGACGGCGCAGGCGTCCGTCAAATGCGTCGGTCTCGAGGCGTTCGAGGGCCGGCAGCGCGCGCGAATCCCCGGCTTTGCCGGCCGCGATCACCGCCCGATGAAGCGTCTCGAAATCCCGCGCGTCCAGCGCCGTTACGATCTGCTCGACGGCTAGATCGCGGCCGCGTTCGCTGACCTCCGCGGCGCGAGCAAGCGCGGCCAACGCAGCGCCGTGTAAAGCGTCGTCGTTGCGAGGGTCGAGCACGCCGACGATCGCTTCGACCGCGCGGCGTTCGCCGAGTTCCGCCAGCCCGCGGACGGCGCCGACGGCAATCGTGGACTGCCATGACGGGCGCTTCAAGGCGTCGGTCAGGGTTGCAAACGCGGTCCCTGCCCGCGTCTTGCCGAGCGCTTCGAGCGCAGCGGCGACGACGAAGTAGGATGCGTCCGAACGCGCTACTTTGGTCAGCCGCTCGGCGGTTGCGGGATCGTGAAAGGCGCCGAGCGCCTGCGCAACGGCGCGGCGTACCTTCGGATGTGGATCGGCGAGCGCGGCCCAGAGCAAGGCGCGACCACGCTCGGCATGGGTCGAGCCGAGCGCCTTGGCCACGCCGGCCCGGACGCCCCAGAACGGATCGTTCTCGAGCGCGGCAGCGAGCGCGTCGAACGCCGCCGGCGAGGCGTCCTTTGCAAGCGCCACTGCCGCGCGAATGCGCGCCGGCGGCGAGGGTTCCGAACGAAGCATCGATGCGAGCAGGGTAGCATCCGCTTCGAGCGCGAGCGTTCCGACCGTAGCCGCGCCCGGATCGACGCGAACGAGCGCCGGCTCGTGTTCGCAAGCGAAGGCAAAAGTCTGGTCGCCACCTTCCACGATCGCGCGCACGCGGCGCTCGCCGGGCAGCGGCGCGCCGCCCGCGTTCTGCGCGGGTACCGCCGGCCCGGTCGCGGCGAGGCCGATTTCGAGCGCGAGGCGGTAGGCCGGGTTCGCGTCGTCGATCGTCTGCATCTGTTTGACGCGTACGACGAGTTGGTTGAGCTCGCGATCGTAGCGAACCTCGACGTTCAACTGCGCGTGCCCCGCGCGCAACACCCATTGGTCGATGAAGGCTCGGACGTTGCGGCCGGTCGCCGCTTCGACGGCGCGTACGAGGTCGATCGTTTCGACGCTCCCGCCGGCGTGCTTGGCTACGTAGTAACGGATCGAGGCCCAGAAGGCACCTTCGCCAAGTTCGCAGCGCAACGCGTGGAGCACGAGGCCGCCGCGCTGGTACAAGTGGCGGTCGAAGAGTTCGACGGGATCGCGGTAGCGGTTCTCGACGATCGGCCGAGCGTAGCGCTCTTCGTACTCCTGCACGTAGTCGTCCAGCCAATCGCTCACATCGAGGAGGTACTCGTCCAACCCAAGATCGGCTTCGCGGAATACGCCCTCGAAGAAGGTGGCGAAACCCTCGTTGAGCCACGCGTGCGACCAGTCGCGCGTCGTGAGCAGGTCGCCGAACCACTGGTGCGCCAGTTCGTGCGCGACCAGCGAGTCGCTCGAAAAATCGAGGTGCGCGCGCTCGTCGTGTAGCGTGCGGTCGGTCTGCGTCGTCGCGGCGGTGTTTTCCATGCCGCCAAAGATGAAGTCTGCAACGGCAATTTGCGAGTAGCGCGCGAATGGATATGGCGTCCCGATGCGCTCTTCGAAGACGTCGATCATCCGCGGCGTCTTCGCGAACGAGCGCTCGCCGTCGGCCTCGCGCCCGGGAACCACATAGTAATACACGGGGACCCGCGTCCCAGGCTGCTCGACTTCGACGAACGTTCCGGCGACCAGCGTGAGCAGATAGGTCGGGTGGGCAACGTCCTGTTCGTATCCGAACGTCGTGTAACCGGACTCCGCGTCGTCCGAGCGCTCGACGAGCCGGCCATTCCCGAGCGCGAAGGTGCCGGTCGGGACCACGATCGTGGTCGAGGTCGTCTGCTTTGCGTGGGGATGATCGAAGCAGGGCAGCCAGTACCTCGCGTACTGATCCTGGCTCTGCGTCCAGCACTGTGTCGGCTTTTCGGGATGCTCCGCGGTCGGCGCGATGAAGAACAAGCCGGCTCGCGGACGTTCGACGCGGTACGCCACCGCAAAGGTCGTCCGCTCCCCGGCGGCCAGCGCGCGCGCAAGCTGGACCGCCAACGTTCCGGTCGCGCGGTGGAAGTGCAAAGGCTTTCCTTCACCGTCGCGGACCGAGCCGATGGTGAAGTCGACCGCGTCGAGCGTCAACTCGTGCACCCCCTCGCCGATGGCGCGCACGGTCGTCGTGCACACGCCATCGAGCCGTTGCGCACCGAGGTCCGGGCGCAGATGAAGGTCGATGTGTTCGACGACGACGAGTTTATCGGGGCCGTACTGCGGCTGGGCGCCAGGAAGCGGAAACGACTTCATAGCCGCATGGTTGTTCGAAGGTGCTGCCCTTTACCTCGCCGTCATCGCCACCCGGCAGCATCGCACGCCAGCTCGGATTGCTGGGCAAGGGCAAGCACGAGGGGATGGGTGATGGTACTGCGCCCACCCTCTCGCTCACGTCGTTGCAAAACAAGGGCCATGACCTACTCGCGTTTGAAACGCTACTGTGGTTCGCGCTCCCAGCGAAGGATGGCGAGGCCGTCCGGCACGAGCCCCTCGCACCAGGTGAAGTAGAACCGGCGCGGCGGCGCGCCCGCGAAGGCGTAGGCCCGCGTTCCGCCGTCCTCGACGCGGCGGCACGCCCGCGCGAGATGGATCGCAAAGTCCGGCCTCGTTGCAAGCGGCTCCTTGTCGACGAACAGTGCCCGGTCCGGGTGACGCTGCGAGGGGTACCAGGCTCGGGATTCGCGGCCTTGCCAGTCGTAACCGATCACCACCGGCGCGATGCCAGCATCGAAGTCCAGGACCGACGAGAAGCCGTAGCCGTCGGTCATCACGCTCGCGTCGCCGGCGATTCGCGCGACATCGCGCGCGAGCGGGGCGAAAGCGAACACTTCGAACGGACCGCTATTGCGGAGGTGCAGTCCGGTGACGCGCTGCATGAAACCGTAGCTCGCCCTCGGAGCGAGGGTCGCAGCAAACAGCAGTGCCAAGAACGGAACCGCGCCGCCGAGAGCGACCACGCGCCACATTTTTTGCGCTCGGACCGACAGGCCGACGTACGCCACGCCGGCCATCGCGCACAACGATGCGAACGCGCCGAGGGTCCAATACACCTCGACCTTCGCGAACAATGCGAACGATGTCAAGAACGCGAGCAGTGGGATGCCCGTCCACGCCAACAGGG
>JBDTCF010000088.1:0-11204 GCA_039923715.1 Vulcanimicrobiaceae bacterium | reverse complement strand
ACGTACGGGTTAGCGGCGAGCGGCGGAAACGCGCCCGGCTGTCCCTGGCCGCTCGCGCCGTGGCACCCGCTGCAGTTGTTCGTGTAGACCTGCGCGCCTTTAGCGTTCGCGCTTGCCGCCACGGGTTGTCCGGCCGCCGGCGCGGCGGCGGCCGCGGCGGGTGGAGGGGTACCGCTACCGGCCTGTTCCTGAGCGATTGCCATCTGGCTGTAGACGCTCAAACCGACAGCGAACAGAACGCTGATCGCGGTAAGCCCCATCGCCCACGGCCGCTTCGAGAGGCGCCGACTGGGATTCTTGTCGATAAACGGCAACAGGATCAGCCACAGTACGAGAACGCCCGGGACGATGACGGTAGCGAACAAGTTCGCGATCGGCACGATCTGACCGGGCAGATTGCCGGCGACGCGCAGCAAGCCGTAGAGTGCGAGGAAGTACCATGCCGGGAACGGGATGAACGCGCGCGTCGGATCGGCCTTCTCGTCGAGCGGTGCGGGAGAGAACACCGAGAGCAGTACGACCACGACAAAGACGGCGAACGAGGCGATGGCATCCATGAACATCTGATCGGGCCAGAAGCGGCCCTGCGGAAGCTTGCGCATCTCAGCGTCGCTCGGCGGCCCTGCCGGCGTCGTGTGGCGGAAAATTGTCAGGTGTCCGGCGATCAACAGGAGTAGGACGGCCGGCATCAACCACACGTGCAGCCCAAAGAAGCGATTGATCGTGAGCGTTCCGAGCGTCGTACCGTCGTACAGAAATTGCGCCGTCTGCGACCCGATGATGGGGACACTGGCCGCAATCGAGATCGCCACTTGTGAGGCGGCCGCAGCGTTCAAGTCCCACGGCAAAAGGTAGCCCGTCAACCCGAGGACCAGGGTCGTGAGCAGCAGGAGCACTCCGGTGACCCACATGATTTCGCGCGGCGCCTTGTACGCGCCCCAAATTAGCACTTGCAACAGGTGCAGGAACAACAGCGCGATCATCGCCGTCGCGCCCCAATAGTGAAGACTTATGACGAACGAGCCCATCGGGACGTGCTCGTAGATGTATTTCGTGGATTCCCACGCCGTCGCGGTCGAGGGAGCGTAGTAGAACGTTAGGAAGATGCCCGTAACGATCTGCAGGATCATGAAGAAGATCGTCGCGCTGCCGAAGACGTACCAGTAGCTGGCGCCGCCGGGGACGTCCTCGGTCAGGAAGTTGACCGTCTGGCTGACCGCTCCGGTCCGCCGCTCGATCCAGTCGATGAAGCTCGGCACTTCGCGAATTCCCCTTCGTTCCTTAAGTGTAAGCGACGATGACGCGCGCGGGCTGTTGCGCCTGGTATTGAATCCAGGTAACCTCGGCTGTCCCGCTGGCTTCGCGGAGCGGTAATGGATCGAGCCCGCGCGGCGCGGGACCGGCGAGATGTTCGCCGACGATCGAAAACTGCGAGCCGTGGCACGGGCACATGAACCGTTTGTTTTCGGCCGACCAGGCATAGTGGCAGCCGAGGTGCGGGCAGACGGAACTGAAGATCACGAAGCCCATGTTCACGACCGGAAAGTCCACGCGGCCGGCCGGATTGGCGAACAAGTCGGGCCGCTTCGCCTGAAAGGTCGCCCGTTGTTCCGGCGTCAGCTTTATGCCCCATACGTCTTGCGAATCGTTCGCGGGCGGAAAGTAGCCGTCGGTCGCTTTGAACGTGATCGTCATCTTGATGGGGCTGTTCGTGCTCTTCTGCAGCCCGGCGAATTCTTCGGGCGTCAGCGGGGACCACGTCCCCTTCGCGGCCTCGGGCTTGATGAGCGATTCGGGAATCAGCGATCCCAGCACGGGAATCGCCACGATGAGCCCGATAACGCCGCCCACGGCGATCGTCGCGTTGGCCAGGAACGTGCGCCGGCTTTGCTCTTCGGGCGTCCCGGGGTCCTTATAGGCCTGCGCTTCGTGAACTTCCACTACTCCTCGATCCTCTCGCACGGGCGGCACGGCTTTGCTGGGTGCACGACGGCGACGGCGGTTCGTTCACGTCGCCCGGGGGCCGGCCGAGCTTACCCGAGCGTACGTGTCGAATCGACGCGCGCCAACAACTTCTGTAGCGTCCTCGCGGGTAGCCTTCGCAACCGAGCGGACCCGAACCTAGAAGTGCGCCAGGCGGGCCGGGAGCCGCTGAACAGCTACGAGGAGCAGCTCACGCAGACCGGGACGGCCCCGGCGGGAGCGGGGCGGGCGTACGCTGCGGCGCCGGGATGCTCGCGATAGGGATCGCGAAGAAGCTTCCAGAGCCGTTCGACTTCACCAAAATCCCCCGCTTCGGCCGCCTCGATGGCGGTTTGCGCGAGGTGATTGCGCAGGACGTAGCGGGGATTCGCCGCGCTCGCGGTGGCTGCACGCCGCGGCTCGTCGCCTTGGCGGGCGGCTCGAATGCGATAGCGCGCGAGCCAAGCGCGGAGCGTCTGCGGTTCGCCGAACATCGCTGCCAGCCGCTGGTCGAGCGGCGAGGGTTCGGGACCCAGCTCGGCGACGGCGGCGAAGAACGTGGGATAGTCGGCCCGCGCGGCTGCGAGCGCATCGAGCAGGTCGACGATGAGGCGCGGGTCTTCGGGCTGCGCGTTGCTCAGGCCGAGCTTGGCGCGCATGCCGCTCAAGAACGCGTCGCGGAAGGCGGGTTCGAATGCCCCGAGCGCGGTTTCGGCATCGGCCTTCGTAACGAGCGAGCCGAGCGCCGCCGCCAGCGCGCGGCAGTTCCACAGCGCGACGCCCGGTTGTCGGTCGAATGCGTAGCGACCGCCGTAATCGCTGTGGTTGCAAACGAACCCCGGCTCGTAGGCCTCCATGAAGCCGAACGGTCCGTAGTCGAGTGTGAGGCCGAGAATCGACATGTTATCGGTGTTCATCACACCGTGCGCGAAACCGGCGGTCTGCCAGCGCGCCACCAGATCGGCGGTACGGAGGACGATCGCGCGCAAGAAAGCAGCGTAGCGGCCCGGCTGGCTCGACCCTTTGAGCTCGGGGAAGAATCCGTCGATCGCATAGTCCACGAGCGTTTTGACCGCCTCGGCGTTGCCCGCGTAGTGAAAGTATTCGAACGTTCCGAAGCGCAGGTGCGATGGGGCGATGCGCGAGAGCACCGCCGCGCTTTCGACGGTTTCGCGCTGCACCGGTTCGCGGCTGCCGGCGATTGCGAGTGCGCGCGTCGTCGGAATGCCGAGATGATGCATCGCTTCGCTGCAGAGGTACTCGCGAATCGTCGAACGCAGCACCGCGCGGCCGTCGCCGAAGCGCGAGAACGCCGTTGTGCCCGAGCCCTTGAGCTGCCACTCGAAGCGCTCGCCGCGCGCGCTCGCGATCTCGCCGAGCGAAATCGCGCGGCCGTCGCCGAGCTGCGGAACGTACGAACCGAATTGATGACCGGCATACACGGCGGCGGTCGATTTCGTGCCCGGCGGCACGGCGTTTCCGGCCGCGAGTTCGACGAAGGCCGTTTCGCGTTCGATACCGGGCGGAAGGTCGAGTAGCGCCGCAACGTCGGGATTGAAGGCGACGAGGTACGGTGCCGGGAGCGGCGTCGGGGTACGCTCCTCGACAAACTCTGCGCCCAGTCGAGCGTACCCTTGGTCGAAGTGAAGCCGCGAAGTCTCCGACGACGCGGCGCGAGTCGTCACGTTCGTATCGACCGCCCGCGAGCACCTAAAGTTGCTGCGCCGCACAACGCTCTCGTGTCATTCCAGGCGAAAATAGGACTCCCGTCGCGCGGAGGATTCATCGGCTCGCTCGCCTCGCTTGGTAAGCCGCCAGGGTGGAGGGTTGCGACCTGCCTCTATTTGTCCGAAGGTGTATACGCGGCGCCGTCGATGCCGCTGTAAAAGTTGAGATTGGATCTGCTGGACCACGTGTTCGAGGCGACCGTCCCGATGTCGAGCCACCCACCGGTATCACCGATTGCCATTTCCGTTTCCGCTTGGTTGAAGCCGCCCGACACGGGATCGCCGACGCCGAATACGGTTGTCGGCGTGGGGCCGAGGACGTTGAACGGCGCTCCGCCCGGGGCCAGCGGCAATCTATACTGCGAGATCGTCCGAGGCTTTTGATCGATCACGTTCAGCGTCTTCCCGGCGTTGCTTACGTAGACGCCGCCAAAGAATCCATACGTGCCGAGCGGTTCTACGATGGTGAAGGTCGGATTCGTCGTCGGGCTCGTAACCTTGCCGAGGCCGAAGCCGTAGTTTTGGTTACTATCGTACCCCGAGAAAGTGAACCAGAGGGTGCCCGAACCGTCGACGTCCATGTAGCCGACGCCGCAGACCGGAGCGCAACTGCTCCCCAGCGAGATCAGCGTCGGCGCGGCCGACGGCTTACGCGCATGCCACCATTCGAAACCTGCGCCTTGAGTGGAACTGCAGGTCGGGTTGCACGTTTCCATGTCGTACAAATTCAGCGACGCAAAGACGTGCCCGCTAGAGTCGATTCCGCTGTCGTACCCGTAGCCGTTGAAGGACTGACACTCCGAGACGGGGCTCGGGCACGCTGGAATGTACTGCTTCTCCAGAACGCCGCCGCTACCGTACTTCTGCACGACGCCGGCGGTGGCGCTGGAGGACCGCAGTTCGCAGCCTACCCAGAGGTTTCGTGCGTGGTCTACCTTGAGGGCGATCGGGGAATAGCAGCCGTTGGCGGACGCATCGATGGCCGTTAGCGTCTTGTTCCCGCTCTTGTTCTGGCCGAGGAGATAGTTGAAGTTGGTATTCGACGCCCAAAGCCCGACTTGCGCCCCGGCATGGAAAGCGAGTTGCGGCCGAGCGTGACCCCGTTGCTCGAACTCGTAGCGCAACGCTTCGGGCGGGACGGGTGCGGGCAGTCTACCCTCGAGTTGTAGTTCGAGCAACCTCGAGGTTGTCAGGCCACCCCGTACGAGGTCGGCGGTACGGCCCGAATACGCCGCCATCGGCTGCGCCGACCCGGGCGAACCGAGGGGCAGGACCTGCGTGCCCTGCGACCTCGAACATCCCGCGAGCAGAATTGCAACGATGCCACACGCGCCTATCGCGCAGGTAGCCGCACTGAGAACCTTCATAGGGAGACTTCCTCGTTATCGTTCGCGATTCGGAGCCCTCGATCGCGGTCGTTTTACCGCTGCGGAAGGGGCGGGGGTTACATTTTGTAGCTGTGGAGGCCGCTGATCCAGATGTTGACGCCGAGGTAACAGAACATAATGGACGCAAAGCCGACCACGCTAATGTACGCCGAGCGCAGACCGCGCCAGGCGCCGCGCGTGTGCAAGTGCATGTAGGCGGCATAGATGATCCACGAAAACAGCGCGGCGGTCTCCTTAGGATCCCACTGCCAGTAGGCGCCCCACGCTTCTTTCGCCCACCAGGCGCCGGTGATGATGCCGACGGTCAATAGCGGCAAGCCGATTGCGACGATGCGATACGTCATGACGTCGAGCTTTGCAAGCGACGGAAGCGTCGCCAGCCACTGCGCGAGCATGTCGCCGTGCGCGGCGGCGATCGCGATGTTCGGTGAGTCGCGGAGCGTCGAGATCGTCACCCGCTCGGCGGCCGGATTGCCCGCCTGCATGCGCAGGCCGAGGTCGCCCGACCCGGAGCCGGCTGTGCCCGCGGCGGCGGCGGCCAGGCCGCCGGTTCGTCCCAGCCGCGCATCGAGCACGCCCTCGAAGTAGTACTTGATGAGGTACATCACCGAGGTGACGGCCGCGACCATGAACGCCGCGTACGACGAGACGACCAACGGCACGTGAATCTTGATCCAATACGACTGCAGTGCGGGTACAGCCGGTAAGTAGCCTTCGTTCCAGGTCAAGCCGTAGGCGAGGAAACCGGCAGCGAGCGCAAGCACGAAGCCGCCGAGAAACCAGAGGTCGTAGCGCAACGCGAAGACGATGAAGATCGCTACGCTCATCGCGGAGAACAGCGAAAGCGATCCGTACAGGTTCGTCAGCGGCCAGATATGCGAGGTCTGCCAGCGCACGAACAGCTCGACGAACTGCGTGATGCACCCCAGAAAGGCGAACGGGATGCCGATGGTCCTGGCCCAGCGCTCGCGCGAGAGAAGGTAGATCAGCAATGCGAGCGTGCTCGTGATGTACGCGGAGATTGCGATGAGGATGAATATCTGATCGATGCTCATGGTCGTACCTCGGGTCAGCCTGGAATCGGTGAGGGCGCCCGCTGCCCTTGGGGGACGGGCGCGGTTGCGGGAGGACGTTCCGAGCGCTCGAGCGCTTCCACGAGCGCGCGGAACTGCTCTTCGAAGATATCATACCCCTTGACGGTCGTCGCGGCGATCCCCACGTGCCAGGACGGCGCTTCCCCGTCGACGCGCACGTACAGCCGCGCCGGCAAGAAGTAGAAGGCGATGCACAGGCCGCTCAAGAGCACGAACGCGCCGATCGCGACCAACGGGATGCCGGGGTCGTGGCGGTACTCGAAGCCGCTGTAGAGGATCGAGCCGGCCGCTCGCACCCGGTAGCCCGAGCCAAGATCGATCGATTGACCGAGTCGCACGAGCGAGGCGCCGGCGAGGCGGTCGCCTTCGTAAAAGTTTAGAACCACGCCGGGGTTGTTGGCACGCGGGTCGGGCCCCGGTTGACCGGTTTTGCGGTCGATCGTGCCGACGTAGCGCTCGTACTGAATCGTCTCGGGCGTGCCGGGAATGGGAACCGCGTCGCCCTCCATCAGCGGAGCGGTGGAAACACCGCGGATGGCTTTGCCCTCGCGGGTCAGCGTCAGATTCAGCGCGTGTCCGAAACTGGCTTGGTAGTAGAGCGTTCCGCCAACGTCGATGGGATGATTGACGCGCACCGTGGTGGCCCGCTCGCGGCCGTCGCGGCCGACGATGCGAACGTTCGAAACGTAGTCGATCGGCTGGTAGACGATGCCGCTCTTCGTCTTGATGGGGTCGAAGCGGTAATGGAAGCGATCGAGCGTGACGCGCGTCCCGGTCTGCGGAATCGTCACGGTATTTCCGGTCAGGACGGCACTCGTGCCGCTGAAACCCTTCCACCAGTAGAGCGTGGTGCCGGCGGCGATGATCACGAAGCCGGCGTGCGCGACCAGTACGCCGCGGCGCGCCCAGTTGTGCTTGTCGGCGAACGTCCACTCGACGCCGCCGAGTTCGCGCTTGCGAACCTGCCAGCCACGGTCGCTAAAGAACCGCGCGATCCGCTCGCGCACGTCGCGCTCCTCGCCACGCACTTCGAGGGTCGCGTTGAGCGGGATGTGTTCGATCTTAACCGCGCGCAGCGGCGGCAGGCGCGCCGGGATCACGCGTTTGAACGTGCAGACGCCCAGCGAAATCAAAATGAGCGCGATGATGCCGATGTAGGGCGGCGAGTGGTACATGTTGTCGAGGTGAAGCCGTAGCACGACGCGCGCCAAAACCGGCGCGTAGTTGGCGGTGTAGAAGCTCGGGTCTTTGTTCTGATCGACGATCACGCCGATGAGCGTCAGCACGCCCCAAACCGCGAACAGGGAGACCGCGAACAGGATGTTCGCGAACGTGTTCGCGAGGTCGCGGACGAACTCGTCGATCTGCGCGCGCAGCGATAGTTCCGGCGCGGCACTCCCGGCGTTCATGAAGCCAACGTTACGCCCCGGCCCCCTGGCGCCGCCACGACTTCTCGAGCAGGACGATCAACCAGATGGATATCTCGTACAGGGCGTACATCGGGACGGCGATCAGCAGCATCGTGATCGGCGAAGCATCGGGGGCGGCGAGTCCGCCGAGCAGCAATATCCCCATCGCCGCGTAGCGGCGGTACGTTCGCAGCATCCGCACGTTGACCAGCCCGATCCGGGCCAACGCCACCATCACGACGGGCGTTTGGAAGATCAGCGCGAACGCGAGGAACGTCAGCAGGATGAGGTTCATCGTCGGCGCGATGCCGAACGTGCTCTCCGCGATTTCGCCGGTGATTAGAATCAACGCACCGATCACGCGCCGGATGATGAAGAAGTGGCAGAACGCGATCCCGGCGAGGGCCAGCAAAAACGCCGGCGCGATATAGCCGTACACCGCGCGGCGCGTCTTGGGGTGGATGGCCGGGACGACGAACATCCACGCCTGGAAGATCAGCACGGGCAAGCCGAGTACGAGCGCGCCGTAGAGCGAAAACTTGAACTCGGTAAAGATCACGTCGGTCGGGGCGAAGGCGTGCAGGTTGATGTTCGGCGGCAAGTACTCCGTCTTGAGCCAGCGGATGACGAACTGCGAGGGCCAGAACAGGCCGAGCGCGAGCACGCCGACCGTCGTCAGCGAGACGATCAGACGGTTACGGAGCTCCCGCAGGTGCTCCGTGAACGGCATCTCCTTTTGATCCCAGCCCGGTTTGGTCGGTTCGACCTGGGGCGGGCGCTCGGCCAGCATCTCGGTCGGCGCCGCTTAGGGGCGTTCCGGGGGGATGATTTCGGTAGCCGCGCCCGAGGTTGTGGTCGTGCCGCCTTCGGGGACCGGCGGCGGGATGCTCTCGCCCGAACCGCTGGCTTCCGGAATCGTCGGCGTCGTGAGGCCCGCTTGGGCTTCGGAGCGCGCGCGGGCCTGCGCTTGACTACGGATGCGCTCGGCCTCCGCGTCGGCTTCGGCTTGCCCGAGCGAGAACTCGCGCTTGGCCGCACCGAGGCCGCGTGCGACGTCCCGAATCTTGCCGCCGCCGAACAGCAGCACGGCGACGCCCGCGATAATGGCGATTTCCATGGGATTTCCGAACATGTGGCTCCTTAGCGCGTGGCGCGCTCGCCGCTGCGCAACAGGGCGTCGGCGAGTCTGGCGAGCTCGGTGCGCGCCCGGGCTTTCCCCAGGGGCGCCAACGACATTTTGGCCCGCTCGACATACCCGGCAATGGCTTCGCGGGACTTCTCGAGCGCGCCCGCTTGGGCGATACCGTCGAGCAAAAGCCGAATGGCGCCGGGATATTCGTCGCCGCCGGCGCCGAGATAGTAGCGCTTCAAGTGGGCCCGCAAGTCGTCAGGCCCGAACTCGAGCGCGAAGATAACCGGCAGCGTCATCTTGCGCTCGCGCAGATCGTTGCCGACGGGCTTGCCGAGTTCGCCCGGGTCGGCGCTGGCGTCGAGCACGTCGTCGAGCATCTGAAACGCGATGCCATAGTAGAGGCCGAAGTCGCGCAGGGCCTTCACGCGCAGCGCGCTAGCGCCGCCCATGATCGCCCCGCATTCGGCCGATGCGGCAAACAGAGCGGCCGTCTTCTTGAGCACGATGTCGACGTAGCCGGCGATGGTCAGCCCGACGTTCCCAAGGGCGCGCAACTGCAACACTTCGCCATCGCAGATATCCGCTAGCGTCGACGACAAGATGTGCGGCACCGGCGCGGGGTAGGCAGCGGTGACGTTCTTGAAGATCCAGGCGAACAGGTAGTCGCCGGCCAGCACGCTGATCCGGTTTCCGTAGTCGATCGCGGTCGCGTTGACGCCGCGCCGCATGTCGGCACGGTCGACCACGTCGTCGTGAATGAGCGTCGCAACGTGAATTAGTTCCATGTACGCCGCGAGAGGAAGGTGCTCGCGCGGGTCTCCCCCCGCCGCTTCGGCGGCCAGCAGCGTCACCCGCGGACGCAGCCGCTTGCCGCCCGCGGCCAGCATGCGGCGCACCGCCTCGGTGATCAGCGGATTGTCGGTTGCGAATGACTGCGCGAAGAACGCTTCGATGAGCGCGCGCAGGTCGGCGTCGTCGGCGTACGCGTCGGCGTCGGCGGGCCGGTCGATCATGCGGCTCCGACGTGGATCGCGATCGCGCCGCCGGCGAACCTGCGATAGCGGGACTCGCGAAATCCGGCGTCGGCGAAGCGCGCGGCGAGCGCGTCGGCGTCGGGATAGTTCGTCAGCGAGTTCGGGAGGTACCGATACGCACTCTGCGATCCGCCGACCAAGCCGCCCACAAATGGAACGACGTGGTAAAAGTAGACGTCGAACGCGCGGCGGAAGAGCGGGTTCGGGGCTTTTGAAACGTCGAGGTTGACGAAGCGTGCTCCCGGCCGCAGCACCCGCCGCACCTCGCGCAGCGTCGCCGATATGTCGACCACGTTACGCATCGCGAAGCCCATCGTCGCGCCCTCGAACGTCCCGTCGGGGTACGGCAACGCTAAGGCGTCGGCGATTGCGAAGGTTACGCGCGCGCCGCTGCGCTCGCGGACTTGACGCTTGCGGGCCGCCTCAAGCATCGGCTCGCAGAAGTCGACGGCCTCGACGCGGAGGGTCGGATTCGAACGTGCGATATGAAACGCGAGGTCGCCCGTACCGCAGCAAACATCGAGCAGGCGGCCGCCGCTTGGCGCTGCCAGTTCCCGGACGGCACGACGCCGCCACAGTTCGTCTACGCCGGCGGTCAGCACGCGGTTGGCGGCGTCGTACCGGGGCGCGATCGCAGCGAACATATCGCGCACGTAGATCGATTTATCGATGGACACGGTGGCCAACAGTTCCGAGCGGACCCTCGCCGTTCATGCCGGCCCCGGCCCCCGTTTGGGTGGCCGCCCCATCAGGCGTCGGGCCAAAGGGAGGGCGCCTTCGCCGGGAACGCCGCCGGGCAGCGCGAACCGTGGAGTTGTGCCGGGCCTCGATGCGCACGCGCTGGAACTTCTGAGCGCCTTTTCAACCCTAGGCCAGTTCATCGTGATCGGGGTGACGGCGGCCGTGGCGGCCGTTCAGTTGCGCCACCTGCGGACCAGCAACGAACTCGAGGCGGTGCTCTCGGTTCAGCGCGATTTCCACTCACCTTCGCTCCAACGCGCGCTGCAGTTCGTCCAAGCCGAGCTTCCCGGCCGTCTGGCGGAGCCTTCGTTCCGCAACGAACTCGAGCGGATCGGATTCGTCGATCCCCAGCGCCATCCCGAGATGGAAGTTTGCAACTGGTTCAACGAGATAGGCTCGCTGGTGAAGAACCGGCTGGTCGCCGAGAGTGCTTTCTTGGATCTTTTTAGCAAACTCGTCGTTCACTACTGGACGTTGCTGGAACCGGCGATCGCGATCTTGCGGCGACGGCGCGGTGACTCGCAGTACGAGAACTTCGAGTACCTGGCCGTGCGCTCGCGGCAGTGGCAGGCGCGCAACCCGGAGGGTCTGTATCCCAAGGGTGTCCCCCGGATTGCGCTCGCCGATGCGTACGCCGGCGTCGAAAGGGGCGACGGTCCGGCCGCACCCTCGCCGTGAGTTCGGTGAGGGCCGCGAAGCGACGCATTCCGACCGGCA
>JBDTCF010000087.1:0-15165 GCA_039923715.1 Vulcanimicrobiaceae bacterium | reverse complement strand
TACTGCAGCGTCCGGGCGAACGTGTAGTTCGGACGCCCTTCTTGCTGTTGATCGGCCGCGCTGAGGGCCGAAAAGCGTGCGGAGCAACGCGTCGGTCGTCTGCAGCGGCGCCGCCGCAATCGCGGCGCGCCAAGACGGAAGCCGCCAGCGGCAAGCGGTGCAGACTCACTGCGGACCCGGTCGCGACGCTCACGCAGCCGACGAGGGCAACACGCGCTGGAGTACGATGCGCTGATCGCCGGCCCTCACGTCGACGCGCTCGGTGAGGTAGCCGCCGCTCACCTCCGCGTCGTCAACGCCCCGCGCGTCGTGGAAGACGACCCTCGCACCGATGACGGGCGCGCGGTTTTCATCGACGACGACGTACGATGCCGGCGCGCCGGCGAGGAGTCCTAAAAGGAGACCCAGCCCGATCGTCACCGCGTGCGACTACGCGCTCGAGGCACGCAGGACCCGTTCGCGCGAGGTAGAGAACGCCGCCCGCATGAGCGAGAAACCAAAAATCGGCGTGGTCGGCGTCGGGCGGATGGGGGCGAACATGGCCCTTCGTCTCCTCGACCTCGGCTATCCGGTCGTCGCCGTTTACGATTCGCGGCCTCAAGCGGCCGAAGCCGGCGCCGCCGGCGGTGCGGAAGCCGCGCCTTCGCTCGCCCGCGTGAGCGAACTCGCCGACGTCGTCCTGACCGTGGTCAGCGACGATGCCGCGATGCGCACGATCTACGCTGAGTCCGGCGATTCACTGCTGGTCGGGGCGCGCGGCAAACTGTTCGTCAACTGTGCGACGGTTACTCCCGACCTGCACGTCGAGATCGAACGGTTGCTTCACGCGCGCGGCGCTCGCAGCCTCGAGGCGTGCATGGCCAGTTCGATCGCCCAAGCGCGCAACGGAACGCTGTACCTGATGGCGGGTGGCGAGCGGGCGACCTTCGAGGAGGCGCGCCCGCTGCTCGAAGCGCTGAGTTCGTCGCTCCGTTACGTCGGGCCGGCCGGGAGCGCCGCCAAACTCAAAGCGCTGGTCAATATGGTGATGAACGTGAATACGGCGGGCCTTGCCGAAGGGCTCGGTCTCGGCGAAGCGCTCGGTCTCGACCTCGGAATGTTGCGCGACGTCTTCGCACAAACCGGCGCGAACTCGCGCGTGCTCGAGACCGACGGCGCCGATATGCAGGCGCGCGATCACGAGGTCTACTTTTCGGCCGCGCACGCCGCCAAGGACTCGCACATTGCAACCGCGCTCGCCGAAGGGATGGGCCTGCACCTCCCGCTCGCGAGCGCGGCCGCCGCGCAGTACGACCGCATGATTGCGCTCGGCCTTGGCGAACTCGACAAGTCCGGCATCGCCGAATTGACGTTCGGCTCGCGGCACGGCCACGATGAGGTTCGGTCAACGGCATAGCACTCGCTCCTAGCGAAGGGAATTGGAAATGGCAGACGTCACGGTTACGAGGATCGTTCCGCTGGTTAGTTCGGGTACCGCAGGGCCGCTGGGCGCGCTCCACCTCCCGCGGCTGTGGACGAAACTAACGCTCGGGAACGCCGGCTATTTGTTCGACGGGTACGACTTCTGCGGCGACGGCTTCGATCAGATGACGATCGACGGGCTCGGTCTCGAAAAGCGCAAAACGCTCGACTACGTACGCGACCGGCGACCGACGTACGTCGAGTTCGAAGAGTGGGTCGTCGCGCAAAACGGTGGCGCGATCCCCAAGGAAAAGATCGACAAGCACAACGCGGCCATCCGAGGCTACAATCACGGCGACGAACTCGGCGCCAAAATGCGTGCGGCCTCCGGCCTCAAGGACGCTTCGGTGAAGGACGCGATCGCGCTGAATACGCTCGAGGACCTTGACGAACTGCACAAGCAGACCGCGGTTCGCTAGCGCGGGCGTCCGCGTGGTCTCACGCCCGTCGGCCGGCGTGTTGTTTGCGGTGGCCGCGGTCCTGGTCGCGACCCGCGTCGGCGGCGCGCAGCCGAAGACGGCTGTGCCTTACACCCGCGCGCAAGCGGTGGTCGGCGCAAAAGAGTACGAGGCCAACTGTTCGGCCTGCCACGGCGCGCGGTTGGAAGGCGGAGCCGGCCCGGCGCTGACCGGTGCGAAGTTCGCCCTTCGAGCCAAGCGAACGCAGATGACCGTCGGCGACCTGTTCGCTAACGTCGCACAACGGATGCCCCTCAACGAACCCGCCAGCCTCACGCACGCGCAGTACGTCGCGATCGGCGCTTACCTTCTGATGAAGAACGGCTACGCCCCCGCAACAACGCCGTTGACGTACGGCGCCGCCATGAAATCGGGCGTATCGATGGGAGCGAGGGAGAAGTAAGCCGCGGCTGCCCCGCTCCCGCGCCTGCCTCGGTGGAATCGTTTCGGGGGAGGGCGAAGTCTGGGGCGATATCGCTCGCGACGTTAGGATAGGACGCAAGTGGCCAAGACGATCGATCGCCCCTCCGGACTCGGCGCGCAAGAGACGCCGGGGTTTACGCAAGAGCGCGAACGCTGGCAGAAGGCCTGGGCTTCGCGCCCGGCCCGGCGCCGCGATCCGGGTTCGGGCGCCACCGACCGGACGATCTCCGATCTCCCGCTCAAACCCCTGTACGGCCCGCAGGACGTCGCGCACCTCGACCTGGCGAACGATCTGGCGTTGCCGGGCGAGTTTCCGTACACGCGCGGGATCCACGCGGGAATGTATCGCGACCGCCTGTGGACCATGCGCCAGTTTGCCGGCTTCGGCAACGCCAAGCAAACCAACGAGCGCTATCACTTTTTGCTCGCGCAGGGCCAGCACGGCCTCTCCGTCGCCTTCGATATGCCGACCCTGATGGGTTACGACTCCGACGCGCCGCAGGCGCGCGGCGAGGTCGGCAAGTGCGGCGTGGCGATCGACTCGCTGCGCGACATGCAGACGCTCTTCGAGGGCATCGATCTCGGCGAAATCACGACCTCGATGACGATCAATGGACCGGCGTGCATCGCGGTGGCGCAGTACATCGCGACGGCGGAGAGCAAGGGCATTCCACGGGCGAAGTTGGGGGGAACGATCCAGGCCGACATCCTCAAGGAGTACATCGCGCAGAAGGAGTGGATCTTTCCGCCACGTCCGCACGTGCGGATCATCGTCGACATGATCGCGTTCTGCACCGAGCAGATGCCGAAGTGGAACACGATCTCGATCTCGGGCTACCACATTCGCGAGGCCGGGTCCACTGCGGTTCAGGAGCTGGCGTTCACGCTCGCCGACGGGTTCGCCTACGTCGAGGCGGCGATGGCCGCTGGGATGGACGTCGATTCGTTCGCACCGCGGCTCTCGTTTTTCTTCAACTCGCACATCGACTTCTTTGAAGAGATCTGCAAGTTCCGCGCCGCGCGGCGAATCTACGCGCGCCGGATGCGCGACAAGTACGGCGCCAGGGATCCGCGCTCGTGGACGCTCCGCTTCCACACGCAGACGGCCGGGTGCAGTGCGACCGCGCAGCAACCCGAGAACAATATCGTGCGGGTCGCGTACGAAGCGATGGCGGCGGTTCTCGGCGGGACGCAGTCGCTGCACACGAACTCCATGGACGAAGTCATGGCCCTGCCCACGGAAAAGTCAGTCGAGATCGCGCTGCGCACGCAGCAAGTGCTCGCTTACGAAACGAACGTCACCAACGTGATCGACCCGCTCGGCGGCTCGTATTTCGTCGAAGCGCTGACCGACGAGATGGAGCGGCAAGCCGAAGAATACTTCCGTCAGATCGAGGAGTACGGCGGCGTGGTCGAAGCGATCGAAGCGGGCTTCTTCCAGCACGAGATCGCCGAGGCGTCCTATCGCTATCAGCGTTCGCTCGAAACGAAGGATCGCGTGATCGTCGGCGTCAACGCGTTCGAGAAGGACGAGTCCGCGGTTGAAATGGACTTGCTCAAGATCGGCCGCGAGATGGAAGCGGCCCAAGCGCGGGATGTCTGCGCGGTGCGAGCCGAGCGGGACGGCGGGGTGGTCGAAGCGGCGCTGGCCGCGCTCAAACGCGCCTGCGTCGATCCGCGCACCAACGTGATGCCGCCGCTGATCGACGCGGTGAACGCGCTCGCGACCGAGGGCGAGATCGTCGACGCGATGGTCGAGGTGTACGGACGCTACACGGAGCGCGCTGCTTTTTAGCGGCGCGCTCCGCGGGTTCCTTAGTGGATCGTCACCGAGACCGGCATCGATGCGATGCCGTTGGCGACGACGACCAGCCGGGCTGCGCCGGTCTCGATGGTGGCCGGCACGTCGAAGTGGGTTCTGACGGTGCCGGGGTACGCGACCGCCATCGAACTGTGGTCGTGCGTGCGCGCGTAGAAGACGTGGTGCGTGCGCGCGTTCGTGATGCGAACGAGCGGATAGTTCGTCGCTTCGCTCGCATCGTCGCCGTAAAACGAACTCTGGGAGAGCCCGTTGAGATGGACGCCGGCGACCACGTACGAGCGGCCGTGAACGAGCGACGTCGGGACCGCCGAAATCGTCGGCGCCCAGGCCGGATTCGGCCGGCCGACGTGTGTGTAGACTTCGACGTCGTTGCTGCCGTCGGTCGAGAGCATCTGACCGTTCGGAAGTACTAAGAAGCGAAACGCGAAACTCGGATCGTTCGGGGCGTTGGGCGTCTGGGCGACCGGAATGAGGTTGGTCCCGTCAAATTCGAAGAACGAGGAAGGGGACTGGTATGCGCCCGGGCTGGCGACGACGAGCACGTTACCGTCAGGCAGCAGCGCGCCCGGACCGTCGGCGACATCTAACTGTTGCGGGCTATTGGGGAACGAGGGCCCGGGCGCCCACGTCGCCGACGTCGAGTCGTAGATCGCCGTGTTTCCCGACGCGCCGGAAACGAAGACGGTCCCGTTGGGCCGCAGAACTTGCGAGCCGATTTCGTAGAAGGCAACGAGGTTGGTGACGGTGTTCCCGGCGGTCGACCACATGCGAGCCGAGGGCACGTAGCGCTCGGATTGCAGCGGGAGGCCGACATCGGCAGCGAGGACGCTTCCATCTGCGAGCAGCGTCCAGCTTTCTTCGGAGTTGACGTCCGCTTTACCGCGGCCTACGGTGTGCCAGGTCAGCGTCCGCGCGTCGAGGAGCGCTTGCCGCTTCGTGCAGCAGTTCCCCAACATGTAGGTGCCGTTAGCGAGCACGACGCTCTGCGCGTCGCCGATTGCCTGCCAGTGGGGCGGCGGCGCGAGCGACGTCCACGCGTTCGCTACCGGATCGTAGATCGCACCGAGCGTGGTTTCGGCGGTGCGTCCGAAGTTGTACTCGCCACCGTTAATGACGAGGCGCCCATCGGGGAGAACGGCCGAAGCGTAGTAGAGCGGCGCGTAACCGGCCGGCAGCGAGGCCGCTTGCGACCACGTGCCGTTAATGTAGCTTCCGAACGCGTCCGGCGTCAGCTTGTACCAGTTTGCGAAGTTGTCGTGAACCATCACCGTGCCGTCGGTGAGCAGCAGCGCGGTGCCCGCGCCGTTCGCCGCGAACGGGGGCGCGTGGTTGACGGGTTGCCAGTAGGCGCGCGTGTAGCGCATGTTGACCGGCTGCCAGGGAACCGCACGTCCGACCGGGAGGCGCAGCTGATCGAACGCAGGCCGGGGCGGTGGGAGCGAATTCGCGGATGCGACAGCAAAGCCGCCGAGCGCGGCAATAGCGCCCACCGCGGCCGCGAGGTGGAAGGGCTTGAGCAACGGATGCCTCCGATTATGAAAGGGGACCGGTCCGGGATCGGACGGCCAAGAATTTGTGCGAGAACTCCGTCCTTCGGAAGGAACGGGAAGAGTGCCCGCCGTCCGTCCGTGACGAGCGCCGAAACGACGGACGGTCCTGGTCACCCCCTCGCGCTTGGTCGCGGGAGCTTCACGCGTGGCGGCGTATTGCGGATGGAGGAGGTTCGGATGGCGACGAAGAGGACGTTCGATCTGGGTGCGCTGCTGGGGCGGGCCCGCGACGGACTGCGGCTCGACGAACGAGTCGGCCCGCTTCCGAACCTTGCCTCGCAACGAACCGAACGGCTCGTCGCGCGAACCGAACGCGGCCGGCCGGTCGTGAGCTTGTGCGGCTACTGCGCGGTCGGGTGCTCGACACTGGCCTACGTCGACGGCGACGGGAAGTTGCTCGATGTCGAAGGCAACCCGGACAGCCCCGTCTCCGCCGGGCGCCTGTGCCCCAAGGGTTCGGCGATTTTCGGATTGACCGTCAACGAGCGGCGCTGGACGCGGGCGAAGTATCGCGCTCCGTTCGCAACCGAGTGGGAAGAGAAGCCGCTCGATTGGGTGTTGACGCGCATCGCCGAACGCGTCAAGGAGACTCGCGAACAGACGTTCGTGCGGACGACGCCCGAAGGAAAGCGCGTCAACCATACGCTCGGCATCGCGTCGCTCGGGGGCGCGACCTTCGGAATCGAGGAGAACTACCTCCTCGGAAAGCTCATGCACGGCCTCGGGGTCGTGTCGATCGAAAACCAGGCGCGAATTTGACATAGCTCGACGGTGCCCGGTCTGGGCACCTCCTTCGGCCGCGGCGGTGCGACCACGTTCGTCCAGGATCTGCAAAACGCGGACTGCATCCTGATCGAAGGCTCGAACTTCGCGGAGTGCCATCCGGTCGCGTTTCGGTTCGTCATGAAAGCGAAGGAGCGGGGCGCGACGGTCATTCACGTCGACCCGCGTTTCACGCGGACCTCGGCGGTGGCCGATCTGTACGCGCCCATCCGCAGCGGGTCGGACATCGTGTTTCTCGGGGCGCTCGTCAATTGGGTGTTGACGAACGAGCGCTACTTCCGCGACTACGTGGTCGCTTATACCAATGCGTCGTCGCTCGTGCGCGAAGACTTCGCCGATACCGAAGATCTGGATGGAATCTTCTCGGGTTGGCAGGCCGGCGAAACGCAGGCCTACGACACCGCGACCTGGGCCTTCGAACTCGAAGAGGTCCCACGGTTCGACGGCAACGGAACGGTGAAGGTGGTCAAGCGGGACCCGACGTTGCAGCATCCGCGCTGCGTGCTCAACGTCTTACGCCGTCACTTCGCTCGCTACACGCCGGAAATGGTCGAGCGCGTCTGCGGGACTTCGCGCGATACATTCGAGCGCATCTGCACGTTGCTCGCCGACAACAGCGGCCGCGAGCGCACCACGGCGTTCGCCTACGCCGTCGGCTGGACGCAGCACACGGTCGGCGTGCAGTACATACGCACGGCTGCGATCCTCCAGATGCTACTTGGAAATATCGGGCGCCCGGGTGGCGGGATTATGGCGCTGCGCGGGCACGCGGACATTCAAGGGGCGACCGACATCGCGACCCTCTACGACTTGCTTCCGGGTTACTTACCGATGCCCTCGGTGCACCGCGACGAACAAACCCTCGCCGCCTACCTGAAGGCGAATACGAAAGCAACCGGTTGGTGGTCGAACACGCCGAAGTATATGGTCTCGCTGCTGAAAGCGTTTTACGGCGAGGCTGCGAGGGCCGAGAACGACTTCGCTTACGAGTACTTGCCGCAGCTGACCGGCGATCATTCCACATTGCCCACGCAGGTCGCCATGCGCGACGGGCTCGTGCGCGGCTTCTTCGTGATCGGTCAGAACCCGATGGGTTCGGGAATGAACAACGAGCTCGGACGCGCGGCGCTTGCCAAACTGGAATGGATGGTTAACGTCGACTCGTACGAGACCGACACGGCGGCGTTTTGGAAGGCCGAAGGCGTCGATCCGAGCACGGTTGGAACCGAGTGTTTCTTCATTCCGACGGCCGCGCTGCTCGAAAAGAACGGCACCATGACCAACACCAACCGAATGCTGCAATGGCACGACAAAGCGCTCGAACCGGCCGGAGAGAGCAAGAGCGATCTGTGGCTGATTTACGACCTCGGCAAACGGTTGCGAGCGCTCTACGCGGATTCGGACGATCCCAAAGACCGCGCCTTGCTCGATTTGACCTGGGACTACGAGCACGACGACGCACGGGAACGGCGACGTGGCGAACCATCCGCGCTCAAGGTGCTGCAGGAGATCAACGGCTATCGGGTCGAGCCCGGAAAGCACCAGGATGCCTGCGAGCAAGTCGGCGGCTTCACCGAACTCGCCGCCGACGGGACGACGGCCTCGGGCGGTTGGATCTACAGCGGCGTATGCCCCGACAAAACGACCAACAAGGCGCGCAACCGGAAAGCCGACGACTGGACATCGCTCGGGTGGGGCTACTCGTGGCCCTCGAACCGGCGCATCCTCTACAACCGCGCCTCGGCCGATCCCGCGGGCAAACCGTGGAGCGAACGCAAGAAGTACGTCTGGTGGGACGCGCAGACGCAAACCTGGACCGGTGTGGACGTTCCGGATTTCCCGCTCGGCAAGGCGCCGGATGCGGCCGCGAAACCAGGCGCCGACGGCCTTGACGCGCACTCCGGCGCCGACCCGTTTATCATGCAACTCGACGGTCGCGCGCAGATCTTCGTCGCAGCCGGCTTGAAGGACGGCCCGCTTCCTACCCACTACGAACCGGTCGAATCGGTCGTGCCGAATGTACTCTATGCTCAGCAGCACAATCCAACGCTGCGTGAGTGGCGCCGACGCGACAACCCGCTCAACGGTGCGGTCAACCCGGACTTTCCGTACGTGCTCACGACCTATCGCTTGACCGAACACTCCGGAATCATGACGCGTTACGTCCCGTGGCTGGCCGAATTGCAGCCGGCGCTGTTCGTCGAGATCGATCCGGAACTCGCCGTCGCCAAGAACATTCGCAACGGCGAGTGGATGACGGTGCGCACGGCGATCGGCGAAATCGAAGGTCGCGCGCTCGTCAGCGGGCGCATGCGTCCGCTCCGCCTGGGGCGCGGGCAGCGCGTTCACCAAGTCGGCGTTCCGTACAACTTCGGGGCGAGCGGACTCATCCCAGGCGACAGCGTGGGCGATCTCGTGCCGCTCGTCATGGAGCCGAACGTCTCGATCCAAGAGTCGAAGACGATGACCTGCGACGTGCGTCCCGGGCGTCGAGCGGCGCGAACGGGGTCGGCGATCAACGCGGCCGTTCCGCCGGCCGACCGGGCTTTCGAAGGCCAACCGACGACGCGCGGCCTCGAGCGCAAAGAATAAGGAGGGGACCGTGGCAACCGGCTTCTTTACCGATACGACGCTGTGCATCGGCTGCAAGGCGTGCGAGGTCGCCTGCAAACAGTGGAACCAGTTACCGGCCGACGGCTACGCGTTTTCGGGAAACTCCTACGACAACACGATGGCGCTCGGTGGGACGACCTGGCGACACGTCGCGTTCGTCGAGCAGCCGGCGCCGCTCGATGCGCCGCCCTCCGAGAGCAAGTGGCTGATGGTCAGCGACGTCTGCAAACACTGCACCCACGCCGGCTGCCTGGAAGCCTGCCCGACCGGCGCAATCGTTCGCAACGAGTTCGACAGCGTATACGTGCAGCCCGACGTGTGCAACGGCTGCGGATACTGCGTGCCGTCGTGTCCGTTCGGGGTGATCGACATGATCGAGCACGCCGATTACACGCGTCCGAGCTTTCCTTCGGACGGCCGGACCGACGACGACGCGCTGCAACGGCACGGAGGTGTCGCCGGGAAGTGTACGTTATGCTACGACCGTCAGAAGGTTGGCTTCACGCCGGCCTGCGCGAAAGCGTGTCCGACCGACTCGATCGAGTTCGGGGAAGTCGAGGAACTCAAGGCGCGTGCCCGTACGCGCGTGGCGACCCTGCGCGCCCGCGGCGTCGACGCCCGGCTGTACGGCATCGACGAAGACAACAGCATCGGCGATCTCAACGCGTTCTTTTTGTTGACCGACCGGCCGGCGACGTACAATCTGCCGGAGCGTCCGGTGCTCCCCTCGACGCATCAGCCCGCGGCGTACGGAAGCGCCGCGCTCGCCGCGCTCGCTCTGGGTGCGATCGGATGCCTCGTATTTCGAGCGTCCGCTCCGTGAGCGACGCGCTCGACCTGCGAGCCCTCTCGCCCGATGCTGCGAACCGTGGCGCCTCGAGCGGCGACGACACGTTCCCGACATACTACGAGCAGCCGCTGCTCAAACGGCCGCACTGGGGTTGGGAAGTCGTTACGTATCTCTTCGTCGGCGGCATCGCGGGCGGTTCCGGGATGCTGATCGCGCTCGCCGACCGAACTGCCGGCGAAGATGCCGCGCTTGCGCGCAACGCGCGGTATCTGTCGCTCGCGCTGGCCGCCGCCTCGCCGGTGATTTTGATCAAGCACCTCGGACGTCCCGAGCGCTTCCACCACATGCTTCGCGTCGTAAAGTTCAAGTCGCCGATGTCGATGGGAGTATGGGGGTTGATCGCGTTTTCCGCCGCGAGCAGCCGAGCGGCGCTCGCCCAAGCCGCCCGTGACGGCCTGGTCCCGGGTTGGCTGGCGTTCTTGGGTCCGCGCTGGTTCACCAATCCG
Organism: Vulcanimicrobiaceae bacterium; assembly: GCA_039923715.1. Lineage (GTDB taxonomy): Bacteria > Vulcanimicrobiota > Vulcanimicrobiia > Vulcanimicrobiales > Vulcanimicrobiaceae > JBDTCF01. The sequence continues at coordinate 4,759 of JBDTCF010000087.1, read as the reverse complement.
GCGCAAGCATTGGTCGGGGCATTTCTCGCAGGGTACACCGGCGTGCTGATCTCGGCGACGGCTATTCCTCTGTGGGCCAAGGGGAAGCGCCACATCCCGGCGGCGTCGGTATGCTCCGGATTCGGCGCGGCGTGCGCCGCGAACGCTGCACTGCTCGCGCTACGCAACGAGGCGAGCGATTCGCAGCGCAAGCTCGAACGGGTCGAACTCGTCGCGGGTCTGGCGGAACTGGCAATCCTGCTCGACTTTCGCCGCAGCGCGGGTGCGCTCGGCGCGCCGATGTTCGATGGCGCGCGCGGTCGTAAACTTACGAACGCAACGCTGCTTGGCGGCATCGTGCTGCCCGCCCTGTTGAACGTACTTCCATTCCATCCACGCTGGAAGACGATTGCGACTTCTGCGTTGACGTTATTTGGCGGTTACGCCCTGCGTGAGTCGTTTATCGAAGCGGGTAAAACGTCGGCCGACGACCCGCGAGCAGCATTTCGCCAACCAGAATAGTGGGTTGAAATGCGTGAGACTCGGGTACGATAGCCTTTATCTTGAAAGGAGTCCCCGATGAAGAATATCATCGCGGCATGCGCCGCAGCTGCATTTATTTTGATCGGACCGGTTGCCGCCGGCGCTTGTGTCATTCACAGCGACCTGACCCTAACCTTGGCGATCGGTGGCGCGGCCGGCGACTATAGCGTACCTGCCACGGGCGGTGGCGGAAACCACGATCTGCTCGACAAGCTCGGTGGAACCAAGTCCGTCGAGAATGCCTGGATCGAACCGGTTGGAAATCTAAAGGAACTCTCGCAGTTCTCGAAACTCGATCTGGTGGTCAAAACGGGTCATCCGGTCCTGGAATATCTCGCCGTTGAGGGTGCAACGCCGGGCGCCCTGACCGTCCGGCTGTACGCGTGCTATTAGGCGTTCGCTCGAGCCACTGATCGTGGGTTGAGGACCGTCTCGCGGCGAAGGCGGCGCGATGCGCGGGTTTGTTGACGCGCCGCGAGGCGGCCCATCGACCGAGGTTCGGCTAACGGCCTATGACGGAGGGGTTGCGCGACCACGGTTCGACCGAGTTGCGACCGAAGAGCCGCTCGAGATCCGATTGCGGGCCGGAGGTTCGACGCAATCGGTCGCGATCACGATGCGCACCCCCGGGAACGACTTCGAGTTGGCGGCCGGGTTTCTTTACGCCGAGGGCCTCGTCGACGAACGTGCGGCGCTCCGTGGCATCACATACTGTCTGGATCGCGACGTTGAAGCAGAACAGCGATACAACGTCGTCAGCGTCGAACTCGCGGGCGGCGAGCTCCCCTCGCTCGCGGGGATCGAGCGGCACTTCGCCACCACCAGTGCGTGCGGCGTGTGCGGCAAGGCGAGCCTCGACGCACTGCGCGCCCGCGGTCTTGCGGCGTTGCCCAGCGATTCTGACGCGTCGCTCGAAGCCGGTACGCTTGTAGCGTTGCCGGACGCGTTGCGCGCGGCGCAGGGCGTATTTGCCACGACCGGTGGACTGCACGCGGCCGCCCTGTTCGATCTGGCGGGAACGTTGGTGGCCGTTCGCGAGGATGTCGGCCGCCACAACGCGCTCGACAAACTCATCGGCTGGGCCTTGATGGCCGGCCGCCTGCCCCTTACGCGAACGGCGATTCTCGTCAGCGGGCGCGCGAGTTTTGAATTGGCGCAAAAAGCGATCGTCGCCGGCGCACCGATTTTGGCGGCCGTTTCGGCGCCGAGCAGTCTCGCGATTGCGGTTGCGCGCGAGTTCGGGTTGACGCTGGCCGGCTTCGTGCGCGGCGCGCGCTTTAACGTCTACACAGGCGAGCGCCGGATTCTTGCCGGAGCGCGCGCGTCGGAGTGATTGCGTTCGAGGAAGCCCAGCGGCGGGTGGCTGCCCTTGCTTGTGGCCCCGCGCGCCGGACCTGCGAGTTTCCGCTTGGCGAGGCGGTCGGGCGCGTGCTCGCATCGACCCTGCGCGCGCCGAACGATCTCGTGCCGTACGCACGTTCGGCGATGGACGGTTTTGCCGTTCGCGCTTCGGACGTTGGCGCGGCTGCGACGTTGCCGGTCCGCGGTGCGGTCTTCGCGGAAAGTGGCGCAGCAGAACACGGTCCGGGAACGGCGACCGCGATTGCAACCGGGGGTGCGCTGCCGCGCGGAGCCGATGCGGTCGTGCCGTTCGAACGAACGGTTCGCGAAAACGGATCCGTTCGGATCGCGGGGCCGCTCGAGGCCGGGCTTCACGTTTTTCCTGCCGGCGACGACGCGCGTGCGGGCGACACGCTGCTCGCAGCGGGGACGCGCTTGCGCGGCGCCATGCTCGGGATACTGGCCGCAGCCGGATATGCACGCGTCCCGGTTTTCGAGCGGCCGCGCATCGCACTACTTCTTACGGGGAACGAACTCGTGCCAATCGAGAGCGTTCCACACGTCGGCCAGATCCGCGACAGCAACGCGCCGGTCCTGGCCGCCGCGCTCGCCGAGTTTGGCGGCGAGGTCGTGCGTGTCGCACGCGTCGCCGACGACGCGCGCGCGCTTCGCGCAGCGCTCGCAGCGGCGCTCGACGAGGTCGATCTGGTCGTTACGTGCGGCGGGGCATCGGTCGGCGAGCGCGATCTCGTGAAGCCGCTCGCGCGCGAACTCGGCGTCGCTTTCGCCTTTGAGGCGGTCGCGCTCCGGCCGGCCAAGCCGTCCGCGTTCGGCGCACGCGGTGAGGTGCTCGTGGCGGTGTTGCCGGGAAATCCCGCGTCGGCGTTCGTCGCGCTTCACGAATTCGTGCGCCCCGCACTACGCGTACGCTCCGGCGAGCGCGGCGAGCCGTTTTTGCCGCGCGTTCAGGCGACGCTCGATGGAACGCTGCACGGCCGGCCCCAGCGAACGTTCGCGGCCTTCGCATCGCTGCGCTGGAGCGGCGGCCGATTCGTCGCGAAACCGTTGGACAATCAGTGCTCGTCGCTCACCCGCGGCCTCGCCGATGCCGACGGATTCGCGCTCGTTCCGCCCGGGACGGGCGCTCTCGAACCCGGGGATGAGGTCGCCGTCGACGTGCTGGACTGGACGCGCGTCGGCGCTCGTCCGGCCGGCTAGCCGCCGCGAGCGGCGGGGCTTCGCGCCGCCGGGTGGCGAAAGTCGTCAACCATGCCCAGCGAACGCCCCTTGCGGGTCATCGTCGCCAAAGCCGGACTGGACGGTCACGACCGCGGCGCCAAGGTCATCGCGCGCGCCCTGCGCGATGCCGGTATGGAGGTGATCTATACGGGTCTCTTCCAGACTCCCGAGCAGATCGTGCAGGCCGCGGTTCAAGAGGATGCCGACGGCATCGGTCTCTCGATCCTCTCCGGCGCGCACATGACGCTGTTCCCACTCGTCGTCGAGCAGTTGCGCGCCCAAGGTGCGGAAGACATCGTGTTTTTCGGTGGCGGGACGATTCCGGCAGACGATGCGCGCGAACTGAAGGAACTCGGCGTTCGCGAGATCTTCACGCCGGGCGCGCCGCTGTCCGCCATCGTCGACTTCGTCAACCGCGAGTGCGGTAAGCGTCGCACGCTCGTCGGCTGACGAGCATGACGATGGTTGCCCCACCTTCGCGTCGCGTCCGGACGCGCGTCGCCCCCTCGCCCACGGGCGACCCGCACGTCGGCACCGCGTACGTTGCGCTGCTCAACTACTGTTTCGCCAAGCAGCACGGCGGCGATTTTCTGTTGCGCATCGAGGATACCGACCGCGCGCGCAGTACGCCGGAATCGGAGCGCGCGATCCTCGACGCGCTGCACTGGAGCGGCTTGCGGTGGGACGAGGGGCCGGACGTCGGCGGTCCGCACGGTCCGTATCGCCAGAGCGAGCGAACCGAGATCTATCGCGAGCATACCGACCGGTTGCTCGCGGAGGGCCACGCGTTTCGCTGCTTCTGCACGCCGGAACGGCTCGACGCGATGCGCGCCGCGCAACGCGCTGCCGGGCGACCGCAGGCCTACGACGGGCTTTGCCTGACCCTCGAGGGCGCGCAGGTTGAAGCGAACCTGCGTGCCGGCGTACCGCACGTCGTCCGCCTGAAGGTGCCGCGTGAGGGTGTCGTGCTGGTACACGATCTGATCCGCGGCGACGTCGAGTTCGCCTGGGATTCCGTCGACATGCAGGTGCTCCTCAAATCCGACGGGATGCCGACGTACCATCTCGCCAACGTCGTCGACGACCACTTGATGGAGATCACGCACGTGATGCGGGGCGAAGAGTGGCTCTCGTCGGCGCCCAAGCACATCTTGCTGTATCGCTACTTCGGATGGGAGATGCCGCAGATCGCGCATCTCCCGCTGCTGCGTAACCCCGATCGCAGCAAACTCTCGAAGCGCAAGAACCCGACCGGCATCTTGTTTTACCGGCGCATGGGTTACTTACCCGAGACGCTGCTAAACTTTCTCGGCCTGCTCGCGATGTCGGTCGGTGAGGGCGAGGAAGTGATGAATCTCGCGGCGATGGTCGCGCGGTTTCGGCTCGAAGCGGTCGCGCTCGGCGGCCCCGTCTTCGACGTCGCGAAGCTGGACTGGTTGAGCGGGCGGTACCTGCGCGAGACGCTCGACCCCGCGCAGTTCGCGCAGCGTCTGCGGGCCTGGACCTACGACGAGGAACAGCTCGGCCGCATCGCCGCGCTAGCGCAGCCGCGCATCGAACGGCTCGGCGACGTCGCGCCGCTCGTCGCCTTTCTGTTCGCCGGGGAGATTCCAGTCGAACTCGAGCGCCTGCGTGCGACGAGGTTCGACGACGACGC
>JBDTCF010000086.1:0-4067 GCA_039923715.1 Vulcanimicrobiaceae bacterium | reverse complement strand
ATCACCTACAGTCCGGGCGTCGATTATCCCGACGGCCCGGTAACCGTGCGCGTGCGTGTCACCGACCTCGCGGGTAACTCCGCGTCACGTTCGTGGACCTTCACGATCAGAACGCAGTGAGCCGCAGGATGCGCTGGCGCGGGTGAGCGACTGCGTTTTTTGCGCGATCGTCGCCGGAACTGTGCCGGCCGAGGTGCTGCAGCGGAGCGAGCACGCGATCGCGATTCGCGACCTCAACCCGCAAGCACCGACGCACGTGCTGGTCATTCCGACTCGGCACGCGGCGCACCTCAGCGAGTTTCTCGCTCTGGCCGGTGAGGCCGAGGCGGGCGCGCTCCTGTCGCTCGCCTCGCGCATCGGGGCGAGCGCTCCCGGCGACGGCTATCGCGTCGTCGTCAACGAGGGTACCGACGGCGGCCAAACCGTCGCGCACTTGCACCTGCACGTCCTGGCGGGACGTGGCTTGCGCTGGCCGCCGGGGTAAGGAGAACGGTCTGCTCGCCTGCGAGGGAGCAGCCGTCGCTGCGAGCGAAAAGACGGACGATGTTGACGTCGACTTCGGGCGCCGGGTTGGTTGCGTTTCTTGCGGTGTGTGCGTCGCCGTGGCTGGCCGCGGCCGGCGACGCCGCTCCGGCGGCCCCGCAACCCGCTCCGACGGCGACCGCCGCCGCGACCCCGGCCAAGGCGGCGCAACCGGTTCGCAGCCTGCGCTATCACGTGGACTTCGCGCTCGCCGCATCCTCGCAAACGACGAACTACTACGGCAGCAATCTCGACACGGGGCGCGTCAACAACCACACCCACGGTTCGATCGACGCGAGTGTCCTCGGTTTCGCGCCCGACATGAGCCTGGTCGTCGCCGTTTCGGAGTCGATGGATCAGCGTTCGGCGCCGGCCGTCACCGCCACCGTGTTCAAGGACGGTTTTTGGACGTACGATCCCAAGTACGCAGCGAACGTCAACGACGAAGAGACCGCCTTGCTCAGTTTGCTCGGCCGCGCGATCGTCGCCGACCACGATCTTGGCCCTGGGGTGACCTGGACCGACGTGCACAACGCGCCGAATCTCACCGACACCGCGACCTACGTCGTGGACTCACTCGTCGGTGACGACTCGGTCGACCTCCACGTCGAGCGCGCCGTCACCGTAACCGGCCCGCAACCGTACGACTCGGTTGTAAAGGGGAGCGTCCGCTACAACTACAAGCGCAGCATCCCGATCTCGGCCCACCTGACGGAGCGGGTGCACACGCACGACAACGGCCAACTCGCCACGACCGACATGTGGTTCGACTACGCGCTCGAGCACGACAGCCTAAGCAGTTCGTAGCGCAAGGCCGTTTTGCCGGCGCCCCGCCAGGTCGCGGCGGCTGCTGAATCGAACCGCGGCCCGCATACTCCTGGAGGTGCTCTTTGACGTCCTCCGGCCTCACTATATCTGAGAGGATGCGAGCAATGGATCACAATAATTCCGCGGCCATCGCGGCCGGCATCGCGGCCTACGGCCTGGTCATTTCCGTTTTCGTGCTGGGCTTCGTGGTCCTGAGCATCGTGGCGTACTGGCGAATCGCCGCAAAGGCGGGGTATAACGGCGCGCTATCGCTGCTGCTCTTCGTCCCGCTCGCGAACTTCGCGATCATGCTGATCTTCGCGTTCAGCGAATGGCCGATCGAACAACAGCTACGCGCATCCCGGACGGGTTCAGCGCCAGGCCCGGGACCCTGGCAACCGCCCGCTCCCGGACCGTGGCAGCCCCCGATGCCCGCGCCGCCGACGACGTGAAGCGACGCTCGCAAGGCGCCTTCGGTTCAGAGCGGATTCGGTGGAGGGAGATTCGGCGCAAAGGTCGCCGCCGCGGAACCACCTTCGCGTAAGAGGTCGTAGAAGCGCGCTGCGACGAGCGCCGCGAACGCTGAGGCGAAGCCGCCGACCAAGAACGGCACGACCAAGTTGACGATCGGGATGTGCGCGACGATCGAATTGATGATGCCGAACACGATCAGCGCGACGACGATGCCCAAAAACGCGATAATGCTCGGTCCGAGATTTGCGCGCACGATTCGATACGACGAGGAGAGCGCCGCGGTTGGCGACTCGCCGCCGATGATGACCGCGGGTACGACGTACATCAAGAAAAAGCCGACGATCAGGACGAGCGGGAATCCGATCAGAAATACGCACAGCAGAGCGGGGATCAACAGCACCAGGAAACACAAAACTAACGCGATTGCAAGTGGGATGAGTTTTGGCGTCACCGTTGCGAGGCTACGCATCAAATCGACGGCGCGACCACTCCACGCATCCTCGGAGGACTGCATGACGACGGCCTGAGCGAGCACGTTGACGACGATCGCGATCACCGCGAATAGGCCGCCGTACAAAACCCCTCCGCTCAGGGCCGCCAAACCGGCGCCCGCGTGTCCACCCAAAGCGCCGCCGACGGCGGCTGTTCCGATGAGCGAGACGAAAAGAAAGACCGTGAGAATTGCCATGACGAGCGACGCGAGCGCCGTCGGAATTGCCAGGATCCAATTCTTCGTAAGAATCTCGATGGCTCGCTGAAGCTCGGCGGCCGGGCTAAGAGTGGTGGTCGGCACGGTTGGAACTCGCTTTCACACGGTGAGAGGAGCAGCGCAAAGGGGCTTCATCCGCCCACGAGACGCTTGCCTCCTCCCACGCTTGCTTTCTTTCGTTTGACGTGCGGGCGGCCCCGTGGTATCCTGGGCCGGTTCGCGCGGTAGTCCGCGCGACGTACGACTTTGCGCTGCTTTGCAGCGTTTTGGAGGGGGGTTGTTCCTTGGAAGTACGGGTCGCACCGGGCGAGACGATTGAGAGCGCGTTGCGTCGCTTCAAGAAGGCCACCCAAAAAGCCGGCGTTTTAGCCGAAGCGCGCAAGCACGAGCACTACGAGAAGCCCAGCGTCCGCCGCAAGAAGAAGTCGGCGGCCGCGCGCAAGCGCCGGACCTAATTCGTCGGGCCGCCTGCCTCGTGACCGGCGAGACGGACTTCAAGCGGCTTCGCGCGAGCGGGGCCGCGTTCGTTTTCCGCAAACATGCAAGAGGACACCATGACCCTCAAAGACCGTATCGCGAACGACCTAAAAGAGGCGATGAAGGCCGGCGACGCCCTGCGCAAGGACACGCTGCGCTCGGCGATTTCGGCCTTTTCGTACCGTCGAATCGATGCCGGGCGGGAATTGGACGAGTCCGAGCAGGTCGACGCGATCCGCAAGCTCGTCAAGCAGCGTAGCGACTCGATCGCCGAGTACGAGCGCGGCAAGCGACCCGACTTGGTCGAGCGGGAGCGTCTGGAACGCGAGATTTTGGCGGCGTACCTGCCGGCCGGCAAGTCGGAGGACGAACTGCGCGCGATCGTCCGCGCCGCCATCGCGCCGCTCGAGCCTGCCGAGCGCAAGGAGGGGGCGCTGATGAAACGCTTGATGCCCGCCCTGCGCGCAGACGCCGATGGGAGCGTGATCCGCCGTCTCGTCCTCGAAGAGCTGGCGGCCGGTTAACTCGCGACGGCGCGCCCTTGTAACTCGCTCGCGTGCGCTTGGTAGTCGCCCTCGTATGGGAAGATGGCTCCGGGTGACGACCTTTGGCGCGGCGGCGATTTGCGGCGGTTTCGGGCTCGCTTCGGCGCAGTTCGGCACGGCCGAGCGGCCGGTGCTCGTCGTGCCGATTTCCGGTCAAGTCGACGACGGAATGGCGCACTTGGTCGCGCGCTCGGTTCAGGAAGCAAATGCCGAACGTGCCTCCGCGCTGGTGCTCGAGATCAACACGCCGGGCGGTCTGGTGTCCTCGGCCTTTGAGATTCGCGACGCGCTGTTCCTCGCGAAGGTGCCGACCGTTGCGTTCGTCTCGGAACGTGCCTACTCGGCCGGGGCGCTGATCGCGCTGTCGGCCCGCTCGATCGTGATGGCGCCCGGCGCCAGCATCGGGGCCGCCGAACCGATTCCAAACACGCCGAAATACGTCGCCGCACTCCGTTCCGAGTTCGCGTCGACCGCAGCTCGGAATCACCGCGATGTGACCCTGGCGGCCGCGATGGTCGACAAGTCGGTTGAGG
>JBDTCF010000085.1:0-5272 GCA_039923715.1 Vulcanimicrobiaceae bacterium | reverse complement strand
CCGCTCGCGCTCGAGTTGGCCGCTGCTCGCGTGCGCTCGCTCAGCCTCGCCGAGATTCACGGCGGCCTCGACGATCGCTTCGCGATTCTGCGCGCGGGCCGCCGCGACGCCGTGCCGCGTCAGCAGACCCTGCGCGCGCTCATCGACTGGAGCTACGATCTCCTTGACGAGCGCGAGCGTTCGCTGTTTCGGCGGCTCGCGATCTTCGTCGACGGCTTCGCGTTCGCGTCGGCCGCAGCGGTTTGCGCCGAGATCGCGCCCACCGGCGCGGTCGGATCTTCGGAGGTGGGCGTCCTGATCGCGTCGCTTGTCGAGAAATCGCTCCTCGTCGCCGACACGTCCGGCGAGACGACGCGCTATCGACTGCTCGAATCGATGCGAGCCTATGCCCTCGAACGGCTGCTTGAAGGCGGCGAAGGCAGCGAGCTTGCAGGCCGCCACCTCGCGTACTTTCGCAGCGTCGCCGAGCGCGCTGCGGCCGCCTTCGAAGCCGGCGGGCGTGATTCGGACGTGATGGCCTTGCTCGAACCTGATTTGGAAGACGTACGCGCGGCGCTCGCGTGGTCGCTCGCCGGTGGGGATGCACGAGTCGGGGCGGCGCTCGCCATCGCCATCGCGCGCCAGTGGACGCGACTCGGTTTAGGCGCAGAGGGCATCGAGCGCTTGGAGGCGCTCATCGCCGCCGTCGGCAACGATCTCGCGCTGCTCGCGGGCCTTTGGACGTCATACGCATGGCTTGCGGGGAACAACCTGCGCAGCGCCGAGGGCTTCGATGCGGCATGCACGGCGGTACGCTACGCGCGCACGGTTGGCGAACCGAAAACGATCTCCGCAGCGCTCGCCCAATACGGCGTTTTGGCGGCGCGACTGCGCCGCTTTGACGATGCTACAGCGGCGTTGGATGAGGCCTCCGCGCTCGACGGCCCGGAGGCGCCGCCGGGACGCCGCTTGACCCTCCTCGAAATGCGCGGTTTCGTGTCGTTGTTGCGGCACGATCTGGCCGCCGCCGCAAAAGCATTCGAGGACCAACGCGCGTTGCTGCGCGCTGCGGGGGACGGCTACGGCGAAGCGAACGCAATTCTCAATCTCGCCGAGACCGAGCACGCGCGCGGAAACTCGGCGCGCGCGATTGCGTCGGTCCGCGAGATTCTCCCGCACGCGGCGCGCCTGCTCGGCCGGGAGCAACACGCCAATCTCCTGGGGAATTTGGCCGGCTATCTGCTTGCGACCGGCGAGGTTGCCGGCGCGCGTGCGGCAGCGAAGGAGTCGGTCGAATTACTCGCCACCAGCGCGCCCTCGGCGACGTTCGTTGCGATCGCGCTCGAACACTTGGCGTTGGCTCGGGCGCTGCAAGGCGAAGCCGAGCCGGCCGCGCGGCTCCTCGGTTACTCCGACGCTGCCTTGCGCGAACTCGGTTTCACGCGAGAGTTCAACGAACAGGGGACGCACGTGCGGCTGCTCGCAGTCCTGCACGCGTCGATGTCCCAGCGCGATTTCGACAAACTGATAACGGCGGGTGCCGGCTGGTCGCCGGAGCAAGCCATCGAAGCCGCACTTTCGGTTGACGAAGGCTCTTCGACGCTTGCTTAACGGTCGCGCATGGGATCGTCGCCGCCACGAGAACTGGCCCCCGTGCAACTGCTGACCATCACCAGCGCCGCAGTCCCCGTATCAACCGTGGTAACGCTTCCCTTCGCGTACGACAGCACGCCGGCCGACGTCTCCGAGGCGAGGTTCGGATTGATGAGGTCGCCGACGTCGTAGGTGGCCACGTTCGAACTCGTAAAACCGTGAAATGCGAAGTGTTCGCCCTTTTGCACCCACTCGCCGTGCCAACCTTTGAGGGTCGGCGAGAACCATTTTCCGGCTCGCACGCCGTTAGCGTGGCTCTTGACGTTGACCACGATGCACTGCGTCGAGCCGACGGAACCCGTGGGATCGAGATAGTACGTGATTTGCCACACCCCGGCGAGCGTGCTGGCCGCGAACGCCTCAAGCGGCGCCGAAACCAGGCCGAAGGCTGCGAGAACGAGCGCGAACGCAAATGGTCGAACGGGAGCCTTCATAAGCTCGGATCCTCCTGCTGGAATTTGCCCGCATCCCGCGGTTGTTGTGCGTGTTCGCAGGAGTGGCTCGGCAGGTCCTTTCGCCGCCCGAACCTGCATCGGCAGGTTGGGCGAGGCGGCGCACGGGAAGGCGTACGGCGAGTTTAAGGAGGAACGATGAACGAGCGTGATAGCGCCTCGGAGGCGAGCGGCGGTTGGCCGAGCCTGCCGCTGGATTCCTGGAAGGGTACCTGCGATACGCTCCACCTGTACGCGCAGGTCGTCGGGAAGATCCGGCTCGCGCTGACCCCGGCGGAGCCCGAGTGGGCGCACGTTCCGCTGTACGTTACGGCCCGCGGCTTAACCACGAGCCCCATTCGCGCCGGCGAGCGCGTCTTTCAACTCGATTTCGACTTCGTCGCGCATACGTTGGAGGTGGTAGTTAGCGACGGTGGGATGCGCTCGATTCCGCTCGTCCCTGCGAAGAGCGTTGCGGCCTTCTATCGCGCGGTGATGGACGCGCTGCTTGAGATGAGGATCGACGTTCGGGTGTGGCCGATGTCCGTGGAAACGCCCAAGCCGGTCCGACTCGATGAGGACTCGTTAGACGCTTCGTACGATCCCGAATCTGCGAATCGTTTTTGGCGGGCGCTGGTACTCGTCGATGCGACGCTCAAGGAGCACCGCGCACCGTTTCGCCGCAGGCACACGCCCATTCAGTTTTTTTGGGGTTCGTTCGACCTGGCGTACGCGCGTTTCTCCGGGCGCCCGGCCGCGCCGCCGAGCCAGGACGTCATCGTGCGGCACGCGATGGACGCCGAGGAGATCTGCGCCGGATTCTGGCCCGGCGACGAGCGCTTTGCGGAGCCGGCATTTTGGTGCTACGCGTTTCCGAAGCCCGACGGCATCGAACGGATGATGGTTCGGCCGAGCGCCGCGTTTTGGAGCCCCGAAATGGGCGAGTTCTTGCTCCGTTACGAGGACGTCCGCCAGAGCGAGTCGCCGCGAGCCATGCTGCTAGAGTTCTTCAGCAGTACCTTCGAAGCGTGTTCGAAGCTTGCGAAGTGGGCCGACGTCGAGCCGCGGTGGAGCTGAGTTCCTCGAGCGCGAGCGCGGTCGTGCTGTTCGACGGCGTTTGCACCCTGTGTTCGCGCGGCGTGGGCTTCGCCATCGCGCGCGACCCGGGGGCGATCTTTCGGTTCGCCGCGCTGCAGTCCGAGCCGGCCCGTGCGGTGCTGGCACCCTTCGGGCGCGTTCCCGAAGACTTCGATTCAATCGTTCTGGTGGACCGCGAGAACGTGTTCGTCGGTAGCGACGCCGCGCTGAGGATTGCGAAGCGGTTGCGCGGCCCGGTTCGGCTTGCAGCGCTTTTGCTGGCGCTGCCGCGGCCGCTTCGCGATGCCGCGTACCGCCTGGTCGCGCGCAATCGGCAGCGTTGGTTCGGGCGGCGGGCGGCGTGCCTCGTTCCTACACCCGAGTTGGCGACCCGCTTCTTGACGTAGTGCTGCTACGTTTCGGCGGGGCCGAACAGCGCGTCCCCGTTCGCTCGGGTCCGCGCGATGACCTGATCGGTTGGCAGCGCGAAGAGCCGGCCGAGGTAGGCTGCGGTCTCCGCTATGAAGGCTGGTTCGTTGCGCCGGCCGCGGTGCGGGTTGGGGGCGAGGTACGGCGCGTCCGTTTCGAGGACGAGCCGTTCGAGCCCGGCGGCCAGGACTGCTTCGCGCAACCCGTCGGCGGTCTTGAAGGTGACGATCCCGCCGATTCCCAGGAACAACCCAAACTCTCGCGTTAGGATCTCCGCAGTCGATGCGTCGCCGGTAAAGCAGTGCACTACCCCACGCATCGGTTCCGACCACTCCTCCCGTAGGACCGTCAAGAAATCGTCGAAGGCATCGCGCTGGTGAAAAATGACCGGATATCCGTGGCGTCGCGCGTATGCGAGTTGGGCCAGGAGCACGTCCCGCTGCCGGCCGCGCGGGCTGTGGTCGTAGTAGTAGTCCAGCCCGATCTCGCCGATCGCCCGCGGCCGCAGGGGCGCGGCCGAGACGAGCGCGTCGAATGCATCCTCCAGGTCTTGGGGCGCGTCTTTCGCTTCGTGCGGGTGGATGCCGAGGGACCAGTCGAGCCCATGGTGCAGCGCGGTCCGCAGCGCGCGTTCGCTGTCGGCAAGGTCGCAGCCGACCGTGAGGACGCGCTCCACGCCGGCGTCGCGCGCCCGAACGAGCATTTCGTCGCGGTCCGCGTCGAAGGCGGGATCGTGGACGTGGGCGTGAGTATCGAAAATCACGGAAGCTCCCAGCGGACTGCGTGGTGGCGGTGATACAAGCCGACGCCGCCGACGCACGACGTAGCCGTCGCATCTTCGTCGCCGCGCTCCTGCTTTCGGCGCTGGTTCACCTGCTTGGTTTTTTGCTGTACGCGTTCGGAACCGGCGCGTTCTCAAGAGCCCATTTGCTCGCGCGCGCGCGGCCGACCCCCGAGCCGCTCGTCTACGTCACCACCTCGAACGCGACGACGATTCGCAAGCGCAGCGTACCGCGACCGGTCCCGCGCAGGATGCCGCGCGACGAGCGACCGGCGAAGCCGGTACGGCCGCAAAGGCCGCAGCCGCCGCAACGCCCGCAGGCACAACCCCGAGCGCGGACCTTGCACGAGCTGGCGAAGCTCTTGCCGCGCGCCGCACCGAATCCGCCGAAGACCGTCCGCGCAACGGCGCCGCCGCGCGTCGCCCTCGCCGAAAAGCCGGCGCCGATCAGCCCGCAGACGCGCACGCAAACCGCCCAAACCGAGCAAGTCGCGCGGGTCGAGCGAGACCTCGAAAAAGCCCTCGTTGCAATGCGCCGCGAGAACGATCCGCTCAACAACGTCCGTCCCGACCCAGCGGTCGCTTCGAAGCGCTACGACGTGCAGATGCGCGGCGCGCTCGCCGAATTGCACGACGCACAAGGCTCGTGCTATTCGGTCAAAGAGTGGCAGGACGGCCCGTACGACTACTACTACGAGACCTGCAACGTGCTGTTCGACAACGGCCATTCCGAGGTTCAGTCCGTCCCGTGGCCGATCCGATATCCGCTCGGCCGCGACCCATTGCGTGGCGACTTGGGCGGTTCGGGTACCGTCCCGCTACCCGGGCCGCTCCCCGGCTTTCATCTCGCGCCCGGTCAATACGTCAGCAAGGAACTCCGCGAATACGCCAAAGCCCACGGCGCCGATATCTAACGCCGCGC
>JBDTCF010000084.1:0-9767 GCA_039923715.1 Vulcanimicrobiaceae bacterium | reverse complement strand
TGGTACCGGCGCAGAACGCGTCCGGGAACTTCGTCAAGGTGACCCAGCGCGTGCCGATTCGGATTCGATTCGTCGATCCCGATCCGGCCTATCCGCTCCGCCCAGGGATGTCGGTCGAGACCGCGGTCAAGGTGAAGTAGAAGGCCATGGCTTTCGCACTGACCGCCTCGCGCAACGGCGCGGCGGTGCGGGCGCCTGCCACTCCGAGTGACGGAAACGTCGTCGAGTTTGGTGCGCGTCGCGCGATCGTCGCGCTGCCGAATATTCAGGGTAACTTCGGGGCAAGCGTTTCCGAGGCGGCCTGGATCGGAACGGGCTACATCATCGCGAACGTCGTCGTCATCCCGCTCACGCCCTGGTTGCAGATGCGGTTCGGCCGGCGCCAGTACTATGCCGCGTCGATCGCGCTCTTTACGCTCGCATCGCTGATGTGCGGCCTGGCCGGCTCGCTCGGCGCTCTGATCGTCTGGCGGGTCGTGCAGGGACTCGGAGGGGGCGGCCTGATCTCTACATCGCAGGCGATCCTACGCGAAACCTTTCCCGACAACGAGCAAGGAAAGGCAGCCGGAATCTTCTCGATGGGCGTGATCGTCGGCCCGACGCTCGGCCCGATGCTGGGCGGGATCGTCACCGACAACCTCTCCTGGCGCTGGGCGTTTTTTATTAACCTACCGCTCGGGTTGCTGGCGCTCGGGCTCGTTTTGTCGTACTTGCGCAACCCGCGAGCACCGCGGCGCATGCGACTCGACGTTCGGGGACTCGCCTTGCTCGCGCTTGGGATCGGCTCGCTCCAATACGCGTTGGACCGGGGCCAGCAAAGGATTGGTTTGACGATCGCTCGATCGTCGCGTGCGCGGTTTCGGCAGTGTTGGGGCTCGTTGCGTTCGTCGTTTGGCAACTTCGCAGCGCGCGACCCCTGGTGGACCTGCACGTCCTACGCTACCGCTCGGTCGCCGCGGGCAGCGCGCTCGGTTTGGTCCTAGGAATCAGCTTGTACGGGAGCGTGCTCATTTTGCCGCAGTACGTTCAGGGCTCGCTCGGCTACACCGCGACGCTCTCGGGGGAACTGCTGGTCGTTCGCGCGCTGGCCGTCTTGGTGCTGACGCCGGTGGCGGCGATGCTCGCAGCGGGCGGCCGCGTCGATCCACGCATTCTCGTCGGGGCAGGCTTCGTGCTGCTGGGAACCTCAAACGCGATGCTCGCCAGCATTACGACCGCCGAAACACCGTTCTGGACCTTCGCGAACGCCCTTTTCGTCAGCGGGATCGGCTTAGCGCTTATCTTCGTGCCGCCGACCGTCGGCGTGCTCGGGAGCGTTCCCTTAAAAGACGTGCCGGCGGCCGCCGCATTTTTCAACCTCTCGCGTCAGATCGGCGGCAGCCTCGCGATCGCCGTACTGATCACGATCCTGGTGCGCGCCGACGTGCGTCATCACGCCGACCTCGCGGGAGCGATGACGCTAAGCTCGCCGGCGACCTCGCAGTTCCTGGGTGCACGTGGCGGCCCCAACGACCCGAAAGCGCGCGCCACCCTGGATGCCCTGGTCAGCAGTCAGTCGATGGTGCTCGCGTACGCCGACACGTCGCGCGCAACCGCGCTCATCACGTTCGCGCTCGTGCCGTGTGTGTTCTTTATGCGTCGTCCCCGCAAGGCGGTCGCGCTTGCCGCTCGTTAGGAGAGTACCTTCGTGCCCCACGCCGCTCGCATAGCCCGCTTTACCGCCGCCCTCGTCCTGAGTGCGACCGCGAGCCTTGGACCCGCGACCGCGCGCGAGGGCGTGCCCCTCGCCCAAATCGTTACCCCGCCGGTTCCCAACGTCGACGCCGGCTATCGCGCGCCGGCCGCTCTCAACCCGTCCCCGGAACTGGTCGGCGTCGCGGCGCAGCCGTTCGTCGGATTGACGCTCGACGACGCGATCGCCATGGCGCTGGCGCGCAACACCGATCTGGTCGTCTCGCAGGAGAACCGCCGGATCGCCGGTTATCGGATCGTCGCCGCGCAAGGCGCCTACGACGTGCGGTTCGTCGTCCAACCCGCCTATCAGTATGCGAAATCGGCGCCGCAAAGCCCCTTTCAGTCGGGGCCTAATGGCGGCGCCGTCACGCAGATCACCGTCGGCGCAAACGGCGGAATCTCGGGAGAAACGACGACCGGTCAGCGCTATTCCATCTCGGCGACCGGCCAGCGCGTCACCACCGACAGCACCGGAAGCGGGTTCTCCCCGTACTATCCTACCGCGCTCGGATTCAATCTGACGCAACCGCTCTTGCGCGGACGCTACGACCAACCCCGACGCCAACTGGAACTGGCGCGCATCAGCGCCGACAGTTCGACGGACGGTACGCTCTTGAACGCATCGAACGTCATCGCGAACGTGAGCGACGTCTATTGGGACTTGGTCGCCGCCTGGCGCAACCTCGCGATCCAAGAGGAAGCGTTGCGGCAAGCACACGCGCAGTCGCAGAGCAACGCCCGCCTGGTTCGGGCCGGGGCTTCGGCGCCGGTCGAGGTCGTCGAGTCGAACACGCAGGTCAACGTTTTTCAAGACGACGTGTACTCCGCGTTGCAGAACGTCGCACGCCTACAGAATCAACTCAAGGGGTTGACTTTGTCGAATCCGGCCGATCCGATTTGGACGGCGAATCTCGTTCCCACGACGCCGGCGCGCAACCTCGGCCCAGAACCGAAACTCGACGACATCATCGTCGCCGCGTTGCGCAACCGCCCCGAAGTCGGTCAATTGCGCGAGCAAGGCCGTTCGAACGATGTCGATCTCGCCTACGCGAAGGACCAGGTTCGCCCGCAACTCGACGTGGGTCTCGGCTACACGACGAACGGGTTCGCGGGGCAACCGGCCGACTTCAGCGCCAACCCGTTCTTCGCCGCATTCGGAAGCCAGGTCGCCGCGATCAACGCACTGATCGCGAACGCCGATAAGGGTGGTGCCCGCATCCCACCCGTCAGCCTTAACTTCCCGCCCTCGCCGGCATACGTGAACGGCGGCTTCGGGCAATCGAGCAGCAACCTGCTGAACAATCGTTTCCCCACCTATCAAGTCTCGGCAACGCTCGGCGTTCCGATCGGAAATCGAACCGCCAAAGCCGATCTCGCGATCGCGAACGAGATGAAAGCGCAGACGGCGACGCAGGAAGTCGCGCTCATCCAGCGGATCGAGTTCGAGGCGCGCAACGCCGTGCAAGGCCTGCGTTCCGACGAATCGCGATTGAACGCGGCGCGCGCGGCCCGCCAAACGGCCGAGCTGGTCTACGCGAGCGAAGTCCGCAAGTTCAAGGCGGGCACGTCGACGACTTATCTCGTGCTGCAGCGCCAGACAAATCTTGCGATGCAGCGCGGTCGCGAGCTCCAAGCGCAGACTGATCTGAACAAAGCGGTCGTCGAGTTGGAACGCGTCAGCGGAACGATTCTCGCCAACCACGCCGTCGACGTGACGAAGCTCGGAACGACGCCGCCGACGCCCGCGAGCCTCCTCGCGCCGACGCCAGTCCCCACCCCCAAACCCTCGCCGTGAGGCAGGTTCGTTTCGCGCGGGGAAACGGTGCCCGGAAATCGCCGGGTGAGAAGCGAACGGGGCGGTCATGGACGAGCGAGCATGGAACGTCGTTACCGGTGGGGCTGGATTTGTGGGGAGCCATCTGGTCGATGCACTGATCGAGCGCGGCGCAAGGGTCCTGATCTTGGACAACCTTTCGACCGGACGCCTGGCGAACGTTGAGGACGCCCTCGCGACGGGTTTCGCGCGGTTCGTAGAAGCAGACGTCGCGTGTGACGCCGGAAGTCTGCGAGCGGCGATCGACGGCGCGGGCGCGCGCGGGGTCGGCCGCATCTGGCACCTCGCTTCGCCGGCGAGCCCGGAGGCCTACGGCGCCAATCCGTGGGAAACCCTGGCGGTCAATGCCGTCGGCACGATGTCGCTCGTCGAGTTGGCGCTCGAGCGCGGCGCGCGTTTCATCTTTTCGTCGACATCAGAGATCTATGGGGACCCGCTCGTCCACCCGCAGCCCGAAAGCTACTTCGGGAACGTCGATCCGATCGGTCCGCGTGCGTGCTACGACGAGGGAAAGCGTTTCGCCGAAGCAGCGATCTCGGTCGCGGTTCGCGCGCGCGGACTCGATGCAAAGGTGGTGCGCTTCTTCAACTGTTACGGTCCGCGCATGGAGAGCGGCGACGGCCGGCTGATTCCCGCGTTGGTCGATGCGGCGCTAGCGGGGCGGAGGCTCCCGATTCAGGGGACGGGTAGACAGACGCGCTCGATGACCTACATCGATGACGCGATCGACCTGCTGCTCACCGTCGCAGATTCACCCGTCGGCGACCTACGGCCCGTGAACGTCGGGAACGACGACGAGCGAAGCGTCGAGGATATCGCGCGCGTGTTTGCGAGCGTCGCCGACGTTCCATACGATCCGGAATACTTGCCACCGCGCGAAGGCGACCCACAGCGTCGCAGGCCCGAGCTTACACGCGCGCGCGCTTTGGGCTGGGCGCCCTCGACGCCATTGGAACGGGGACTTCGCCTGACGTACGAGTGGTTTGCCGCGCAGCGCGTTCCGGCAAGCGGGCGCGGCTAGCGTTCGTAACCCGCGCTGCGACGTCGTAGGTGCGGGCTAAGACGTACAGACTCGTCCGGCCGGGGGCGGTGTACGAACCCAGACGGCGTGCGCTATGTCCGGCGAACCGTGTCGGGGATCGCCCGCTCCGTCTACGTGGCGCGCGAGCGGATTGCGCCGCAGCGCTCGCGTCTCGTCGAGATGACGAAAAAGGTGCCTGGTGGCGCAGTAGTCGGAACGCGTTGGGTCGGCGCGGGGCATGCGGCGAAATTCCGCGGTCGCGAAAGTCGCCCCCTGCGACGACAGGCTCGGCCCCCGATACGTTCCCACTCTATGGCCCCTCCCCCGATGACGACGCGACCTGGCCCGCCGGCGGCCGCGCGATGCGCCGCGGCGACGCTCTTGCTCCTCACGTTGCTCAGCGGGAGGGCGAGCGCCGGCACTACCATCCCCACCGTGCCCGATTGCCCCACAATTCCGGTGGCGCTGCTCGGAAAGATCGATTCGTCGAACGCGAAAACTGGCGACGTCTTCCGCTTTCGAACGATCGAGAGCGTGACCACACTCGACGGCCACAAGATTTCGCGCGGGTCGACCGGCTACGGGCTGATCGCGTACGCGGCTTCCGCCGGAGCGCACGGAAAGGTCGGGCGGCTCTTGCTCGAGGCGCGCTACGTGAGCGGCGGCGAGGACGGGCGCGTCCCGGTCACGATCGACGAAGCGGCAACGGCAGTGTTGCACAGTGGAAGTACGAAGACGGCGCCCTCACTACTCGGCGCGGTACCAATCCCGTTCTTCGGCGTCGCGCTCGGCGCGTTCAACTATTTGCAGGCCGGCAAGAACGTCGTGCTGGAGAGCGGGTTTCGATTTGCGGTCACGCCGGTCGGCGATCTTGGCTCGCTGAAGTCGACCTGTGCCCGTGCTCCCCTCGACGGTGGCGTCCGAACGCGCTAAGGGTGCGTGGTCGTCAACTTCGAGGCGGCGGCGCGGTCGACCAGCCAGGTGAGTGCGCCGTTGAGGGGGCGAACGATCTGCACGGGATAGAGGTTGGGATCGAACGGACCCTCGAGCGCCGCTTTGAGCGCATCGGCCTTCGCGTCGCCGGCGGTTGCGATTTGGACCGCGCGAGCGGCATTGATCGCGCGCGGCGCGAGCGTCAGGCGATACATGTCGACCTTGGCGACGAAGGGCGCCAGGACCAGCCGGTCGCCGCCGGTCTGCGGCGACGAGCCCGGAAAGAGCGAAGCGGTGTGCCCTTCGGGGCCCATGCCGAGCATGACGAGATCGAATACTGGGTCGGCTCCGAGTTGCGCGCGCAACACGGTTTGATATGCGTCGGCGGCGGCTTGCGGTTCGTCCTCGCCGCGCATGCGAAACACGGTCGACCCATCGATGCCGAGCGGATCGAGCAACGAGGAACGAACCATCCCGTAGTTCGACTCTTCGTCGTCGGGCGGCACGCAGCGTTCGTCGCCGAAGAAGAAGCGAACGCTCGACCAGTCGACGCGCTCACGGTATGGTGACTCGGCGAGGAGCGCGTAGGCGGCTTTCGGCGTAGAACCGCCGGCCAACGCGACCTCGAATCGGCCTCGTGCCGCCGTGGCCCGAGCTGCCGTCTCGGCAAAACGGGCGGCAACGGTGCGCGCGAGTGCGAGCGCGTCCTCGACGACGACGACGTCGCCCGGATCGCTCGGCCTCACCCCAGTAGACCCCGAACCGTCGCGAGCGACGTTTCGAAGACTTGGTCGCGGCCGCTCTGGAGGATCGCGCGTTCGATCAAGGATGCGTTGTCGATGCTCTGGAGCGGCATGCACGGCTTCGAACGAGCTTTTGCGCCCTCGACGGACAGACACACGACGCGCTCGTCGGCGTCGCTCACGGCCGCAACGTAGGTCGAGTTCGGCGTCCCCAGTGCCACCCTGAGAACGCGGCGCTGTTCGCCCCGCGTCCGCTCGACGAAGGGGATCGTGCGGCCGTCGCGGGTGCCGAAGCTCCGGCGATCGCGCGCGGTCCATTCCAGCCGACTTGCGAGCCAACCGGCCAAGTAGAGTCCCTCGGCTTGCGAACCCGCATCGACTTCCAGGCGCGAGATGGCGAAGACGTCGTCGAACAGATCCGGATCGTCGAAGAACTGCGCGATGGTTTCTTGCCACGGCGCGAGCCGCATGAACGCCAGATCGCGGATGGCGATGGCCGGGAAGCGCTCGGCGAAATCGAGGAGTTCGGCGATCGTCTCTTGGTCGCGGGCGCTGCCTGAGGAGTCGACGACGATGCTCGTTGCAAGCTCGGTCAACCCGGCGAAACCGGAGGCCGCCGTTAAGCCGGAAGCGGCCCACCACACGACCGTCGGGACGTCACGCAGCAGCAGCTCCTGCACCACGCTGCGGAGGACGGCGGGATCGACGCCCCGGACGGGTAGTTCGATTCGCTCAGACAAGGCATTCGAGTGTGCGGCGTTGCGCGGGAGCGTGACGACCGCGGCTTCTCCGCCGGCGGTCGCATCGAGCACGATCAAGCGCGCGGGGTGTTTCGCGGCGATTCGCAACGACCGCTCGACGACCCACTTATGCCGTTCCGGTTGGCCGGAGTAGACGACGAAGTTGAGGGTCACGGCATTCGCGCTAGCCTCGGCGACATCGTGGGAAGCGGTCCGGCGAGCGCGGTGGAGTTCTGCCTTGATCGCGGCGACGTCCGTCACCGCGATACGGGACCTCAAATCCGTCTCCACTCGCGTCCATCGGCGAGGAGCATCGAATCGGCCGAGCGTGGGCCTTGGCCGCCGGCGAGATAGTTGGGAAACGCGGGCGGCAGCGCCTCACGCCAGTTCTCAAGGATCGGCATCACGGCGCGCCAGGCGGCTTCGACGCAGTCCCACCGCGTAAAGAGGGTCGCGTCGCCTCGCATCGCGTCGCCGATCAAGCGCTCGTACGCGGGAGCCGAGACCACGCCGAAGCCCGTCCCATAGTTGAAGTCCATGCTGACGGTTCGAATGTGCATTTTGGGCCCGGGAATCTTCGCGCTGAACCGCAGCGAGACGCCTTCCTCAGGCTGAATTTTCATCACGAGCACGTTCGGCTCGATGTCATCACCCGTTTCGCCGAAGAGCCGATGCGGGATATGGCGGAACGCGATGGCGATTTCCGAGCACTTCCGCGCCATGCGCTTTCCGCTGCGCAAATAGAACGGTACGTCGGCCCAACGCCAGTTGTCGATGTAGAACTTCACGGCGGCGTAGGTCTCAACGTTTGAGGCCGGATCGACCGAGGGTTCTTGCCGGTATCCGACGACCGGTTGCCCGTCGATGAGTCCCGCTCCGTACTGACCGCGCGCGGTCGACTTCGCAACGGCCTCGGGCAGCAGGGGCCGAAGCGCGCAGAACACTTTGAACTTCTCGTCGCGGATGCTGTCCGCGCCGGCCGAAACGGGCGGTTCCATCGCGACTAGCGCCAAGAGGTTCATCACGTGGTTCTGAATCATGTCGCGGAGCGCGCCGGCGCCCTCGTAGTATCCGCCGCGTCCTTCGACGCCGACCGTTTCAGCGGCCGTGATCTGCACCTGATCGACGTATCGCCGGTTCCAAATCGGTTCGAAGATCACGTTCGCAAACCGCAGGGCCATGATGTCCTGCACGGGCTCCTTGCCGAGGTAGTGATCGATCCGGTAGACCTGCTTTTCTTCGAAAACCTTGGTAATCTCGGTTTGCAACGCTCGGGCCGAATCGAGGTCGGTCCCGAACGGCTTCTCGACCACGATCCGGGTCCAGCCCTTCGTGTTGTCACGCGGGCCCAAGCCGGCGGCGTCGAGCTGCTCGACGACCTTAGCAAATGCGGGCGGTGGAATGGCGAGATAGAACAAGCGGTTGCCGGCCGTCTCGAACTCGCGATCGTTCGCGTCGAGCTTTTCGCGTAGCCGCTTGAAGCCGGCAACGTCGTCGAAGTCGCCGGCGATGTAACTGATCCGTTTAGCGAAGTCGCTCCATAGCGGGTCCTTGGCCGGACCGCTGCGCGAGAACTTGTCGATGTCGGCCTTGGCCGCCGTGCGAAAGGCTTCGTCGGAGAGCGGCGAGCGCGAGAACCCCACGATCGAGAAGTTCGTCGGCAGGATGTCGCCTAAGCGCAGGTTGTACATCGCCGGCATCAGCATCCGCTTGGCGAGGTCTCCGCTTGCACCGAAGAAGACGATCGTGCAGGGGTCGACGATGCGATTCGAGGACAGCCCCGCGCGCAGCGGGTTGGCGTGTACGCCGTCAGGCGACGGTGGCGCGAGCGCGGTTGCGTCGCTCATCTCCTCAAACTCCGCGATCCGCCGCTGTTTCTTGCTTGATCGGGTGGCCGCCGAACTCGTTGCGCAGCGCTGCGATCACCTTCGCGCTGAACGACTCGTCCTGACGCGAAACGAAACGCGAGAGGAGCGACATCGTAATGACGGGCGCGGGGACGTTTTCGTCGAGCGCCGCCTGCACGGTCCAGCGGCCTTCGCCGCTGTCGTCGACGTAGCCGCGAATTTTCGCGAGGGTCGGATCGGCCTTGAAGGCCAGTTCCGCGAGTTCGAGCAGCCAGGAGCGGATGACACTGCCGTTCAGCCAGAGTGCGGCGAGCTGATGCAGGTCGTATGAGAACGGGCCCTTCTCCAGAATTTCGAAACCCTCTCCGTACGCGGCCAGCATGCCGTATTCGATTCCGTTGTGAACCATCTTCGAGAAGTGTCCCGAACCTACCGGACCGACGTGCGCGTAGCCGTTCGGTGGCGCGAGCGTGGTGAAGATTGGTTCGATTCGCTTGACGGCTGCGTCGTCGCCGCCGACCATCAGGCAATAACCCTCCTGGAGACCCCAGACGCCACCGCTCGTCCCCGCATCGATGAAGTCGATTCCGTGCTCGGCGGCGCGCGCCGCGCGTGCGAGCGAGTCCTTGTAGTTGGAGTTTCCACCGTCGACGATCGCATCGCCAGGCGAGAGTTCGCCGAGCAATCCTTCAACCGTGTCGTCGGTTGGCTTTCCCGAGGGCACCATGATCCAGACGGCGCGCGGCGCCGGAAGTTTCGCGACGAGATCTGCGAGGCTGCTCGCTCCGACGGCGCCGCCCTTTGCGGCCAGCGCCACCGCGTCGGGACCGCGATCGTACGCGACAACCGAGTGTCCGCCACGAATCAGACGGGTCGTCATGTTCGCCCCCATCCGTCCAAGCCCAATCATTCCGA
>JBDTCF010000083.1:0-15558 GCA_039923715.1 Vulcanimicrobiaceae bacterium | reverse complement strand
TATCCCGACCACTCGTTACCGTCGCCGAAGACGCTCGCCGCGTAAAAGCGCCACTTCAAATGGGCACGGTCGATCTCATCGCCGATCGTTTGGTTATCGAAACAGGCCTGTTCGTAGCCGCCGTACGTGCGGTTGTCATTGAGCATCTGCACCTGGTCGTTCGGACCGCCGTCGCATCCCCAGGTCCCAGCCGGTAGGTTCACGCCGTGGCTCGCCGTCCCGGCGATGATGTACTGATGCGAAATGAAGCTTTCGTCAACGTGCGAGGTGAACATCCGATCGCCGAGCACAAACTCATTCGCAATCGCGAAGTACGGGACCGTCTCGCTGTGGGGGACGTAAACGTACTCGGGATTCTGGGGACCTCCGTACGATTGCTCGAGATTGAAGCCATCCATCTTCCCGTTGTCGTAGGCGGCTCGGAACGCAGTGAACGAGTGATCGATGATGTACTGCTGTTCCAAGCCTTCCGGTTGAAGCACGATCGTCTGTCCGCTGGAGTTCTTGCCGCTCGAGACCGTGTCTGCGCCCGGGTAGCCCTGGAAGAGATTATCGAAGCTACGGTTCTCCTGCACGATGATGACGACGTGCGAGATATTGCGGCCCAACGCGCCGTCGAGGCGCAGAACGCCGGCTCGAGCTCGCCCGGCGGGCGCCGCCACCAGCGCGGCCGCGAGCACCGGCAAGAGCGCGAATTTCCAACAGCGACGTTCCGGTTCCATAGTTCCTCCCAAAGCGAACGCGAGAGCCCGGCGAAAGTTCGGTGCGGGCGGGACGCTTCCCCGGCCTGTTTGAGGCTGCCGGGAGGACCCTCAGGCGACCGCGGAGGTGAAGGCGTTTTGTGAGGGGCATCACGAACGTAGAAGGGCCGTCGCTCTTGGGAGCGTCGGCGTTGCGCCGTTCGCGGACTGTTATGCGAGGAGCCTACGCTAAAGGCAGACGTACCCCGAAGGTGCGTCGGTGGAGAGGCCGTGAAGCCCATGTCGTCCAGCCGGTTCGTTTCGGTCTTCGCCCTTGCCGCGACGGTTCTCTGCGCTGCCGCCCCAGCCGGCGCGGACGTCGTCGACTCGCCGGCCGGAGCGCCTTCGGCCCCCGCGCTCTCTCCGGGGGTCATCGCCCTGCGAATCGTGGTCTCTCCCGAGCAGGAGCAAAAGGCGCGTCGCTTCGAGCGGCGCCTGCGCGTCGTTCGGTTGGTCGCGCAAATCGTTGACGGGCTCGTTTCGTCGGCGGGGTACTCCCGCTACGCGCGTACCTGCCTCTCGTGCATCGCGTTCCCGCGGCCGCCCGTCAACGGCGGCCTACGGAGGACGAGCGCGCTGCGATTCCCAGCGGAAGCCGATCCGGTCGTCCAGCCGATCTCGCACGGGGGCTTCGCGATGCTCGCGCTCGGGGCGCTGGCCTACGACCTCATCGACGCGCGCGTCGAACGGCATTGGTCGCCGCGCGCGCGAATAGCGGCCGACGCCGGCGAGATCGCGCTTCACGCCTACGGAGTTGCGAGCTGGCAGGCAGCTAACGCCGGTCTAGCGGTTGAGGAACAGCGCGCCTCCAACTGCTCGTCGCTGTTCCGAACGTCGAACCCGGCACGCTTCGCCAACTACTCCGGCGCCATTCAGTGGTGCGTCGCGCACTTCGCCGACCCGGACTTCGCCCCAATCCCGCAGACTCCGATCGGGGCTACGCCGGGCCGCCGTCCCTAACCGACGCTCGGCTCGGGGCGGTCGCAACGGGAACCAATCGGTCGATGTCGGCGGTTGTGACGAACGACATGGCTCCAACCGAAACGTACGACTTCATCGCGGTGGAACGCAACGACGGGATCGCTACGGTCACCCTCGCTCGGCCGGAAAAGCGGAATGCGCTCTCGTTGGCGGTGATGCGCGAATTGATCGAAGCGCTGGCTGGGATCGGCGGCGAGCCGACGGTGCGCGTGACGATCTTGCGGGCGTTAGGTCCGGCCTTCAGCGCGGGGCACGACCTGCGCGAGATGTTGCGTCGCGATGTTGCCGAATACCGCGAGACGTTCGAGGTCTGCGTGCGACTGATGCAGACGATCTCGGCGATTCCGCAACCGGTGATCGCGGAGGTTGCCGGAATCGCGACCGCCGCAGGCTGTCAACTGGTCGCGAGTTGCGATCTCGCGATCGCGTCGAGCGAGGCACGGTTTGCTACGCCGGGCGTCAAAATCGGTCTCTTTTGCACGACGCCGATGGTTGCGTTAACGCGCGCGATCGGGCGCAAGCGCGCGATGGAAATGCTCTTGACCGGCGAGTTCGTCGATGCGTCGACCGCGTGCGAGTGGGGGTTGGTAAATCGGGTCGTCCCGCCGGAACGACTGCACGACGCGGCGCTCGAACTCGCGCGGAAGATCGCTGAGGCCAGTGCCTTCGTGGTTGGGCTTGGGAAGGCGGCATTCTACGCGCAGATCGATCTCGACGAACCGAAAGCCTATGCGTACGCAAAAGAAGTCATGAGCATGAACGCGCTCGCCGCCGACGCTCAAGAGGGAATGTCGGCATTCCTCGAGCACCGCCCCCCGCAGTGGAAGGTTTAGGAACCCGGCCCGCCTCCTAGCGCAACAGGGTTTCGAGGTGGGGCGCGAGCAACGCGGCGAGGGCTGCGGGTTCGGCCAAGAACGCGTCGTGACCGTGATCGGTTTGCAGTTCGAGGTAACGGCTATCCGCGCCGGCCCGCGCGAAACGGTCGGCGGCCGCCTCAACGAGGCGCGGCAAGAACAGCCAGTCGCTCGAAACTCCTACGAACGTCAGCGCGGGGAGCCGAGGCGGAAGCTCGCGTTCACGCGTCTCGAACAAGTCCATCGCGCGCGTCAGGGTCAGGTAGGCGTTCGCGTCCATCCGTTCGGAGAACGCGCGTGCCTGATGCGCGAGGTAGCCCTCGACGTCGTACATGTCCCACGGCGTACGCCGTGGATCGCCGCCGTTGCGATCGGGGCGGCGTCCGAATCGGGTGCTCAGTAGCGCTTCGCTTTTGTAGGTAAGCATGGCGATCTTGCGAGCGAGTTCAATGCCGCTCGCGGGTGGCGAACCGTCGTAAAAGTCGCCCCCGCGGAAATTCGGGTCGAGACGGACGGCCTCGCGCGCGATTGCGTTCAGCGCGATCCCCATGGCGGAGAAGTGGTCGTAGGCGCCGACCACCACCGCATGACCGCATCCTTCGGGAGCATCGAGCGCCCACTGCAGGGCCTGCATGCCGCCGAGCGATCCGCCGACGACCGCCGCGACACGCTCGATCCCAAGCCGGCTGAGCGCCACGCGCTGGGCGCGGACGAGGTCACCCACCCCGACGACCGGGAAGCGCGAGCCGTACGGGCGGCCGTCGGCGGCGAGCGTCGCAGGTCCCGTCGAGCCGTAGCAACTCCCGAGGGCGTTGATGCCGATCACCGCCAAGCGGGCCGGATCGAACAGCTTACCGGGCCCGACGAGCCCCGCCCACCACTCGGCGACGCGGCTCGAACCGGTGAGCGCGTGCGGCACGAGGACGACGTTCGAGCCGTCGGCGCGTGGTTCGCCGTAGATCGTGACGCGTTGGACGATGTCGTCCAACGCGAAGCCGGAATCGAGCGCGAGCGAGCCGATCGCGACGTCGCGTTCGACGCTCGCCAACACCGTCACCGGCATCCGTAGTCCTGCGCTACGTGCTCAGCGGCTCGGCTGGGAAAAACTTCGCACGGGCGGCGTCCAGGCCGCGTTCCAGATCCGCAACGATGTCCCGCACGTCCTCGATGCCGACCGAGAGCCGGATCATGTCCTCGGTTACGCCGCCCTCGATCCGCTCGACGACGGTGAGCTGCTGGTGGGTCGTCGTTGCAGGATGAATCACGAGCGACTTGGCGTCGCCGACATTCGCCAACAGCGAGAAGAGTTGCAGCGCGTCGATCGCGGCTTTCGCGGCCGCTTCGCCGCCTTTGATGCCAAAGGTGACGACCGCGCCGGCGCCGCGCGGAAGATACTTATTCGCGCGCGGCGTGGAGTGGTGGCCGTCGAGCCCGGGATAAGAAACCCAGGTTACGTCCGAGCGCGCACGCAGCCAGCGCGCGACCGCGAGCGCGTTCTGCGAATGACGTTCCATGCGTAAGCCGAGCGTCTCTAAACCTTGCAGAAAGAGCCATGCGTTAAAGGGCGAGAGCGCCGCTCCGAGAGCGCGTAGGAGTTGAACGCGCGCCTTTACGATGTACGCGAGGTTTCCGAAGGACGCGACGTAGAGAATGCCGTGATAGGACCGGTCGGGCTCGGTGAAATCGGCGAAGCGTCCCGACGCCGCCCAGTCGAAATTTCCACCGTCGACCAGGAGGCCGCCGATCGAGGTTCCGTGACCGCCGATGAATTTCGTCGCGGAGTGGACGATCACGTTCGCACCGTAGTCGAACGGGCGCAGCAACGCGGGCGTCGCCAGGGTGTTGTCGACGATCAGCGGCAAGCGCGCGTCGCAGGCGACGGACGCGATAGCCTCGACATCGAGCACGTCGACCTTCGGGTTTCCGATCGATTCGGCAAAGATCGCCTTCGTATTGGGACGGATCGCACGGGCGAAGTTCGCGCTTTTGGCGGGATCGACCAAGGTCGTCTCGATCCCGAGCCGCGGGAGCGTGTGCGCGAACGCGCTGTGCGAACCGCCGTACAGCGACGAGGAACTGACGACGTGATCGCCCGCACGTGCCAGGTTGAGGACCGAGTAGGTGGTGGCGGCTTGTCCGCTGGCGAGCGCGAGCGCGCCGACGCCGCCTTCGAGGGCTGCGATGCGCCGCTCCAATACCTCGTTCGTCGGGTTCATGATCCGGGTGTAGATATTGCCGAACTCTTGTAGCGCGAACAGCCGCGATGCGTGCTCCGTATCGTCGAACGTGAAGGAGGTCGTTTGATAGATCGGGATCGCCCGCGACTTGGTCGTCGGATCGCCGTCGTGGCCGCCGTGCACCGCGACCGTATCGAAGTGCCGGTCTTCGCTCGGGGTCATGGAAGATCGTTCCAGAGTGGCAGAACGCTTGCGGGTCGCAGCGCCGCGTCCGCGAGCAGCGCGGTGACCCGCGCGCCGTCGGCCGCGCGTGGGTCGACGGTGGCGAGCGCCGGAATGCCCGCGAAGGTGTCGCTCGCAACGCCGGCGGCCGCGAGCGCCGCGTACGCGGGCCGAATGTCGGCAAGCGAGCCGAGCCGCACGAGGCTGCGCAGAACCAGCGGTCGCAGCCGGCCCGCATCGCGCAGCGGCGCGTCGAGTGTGTCGGTGGTTCGGCCCGCGGCCATGCGGCGCAAGGCCGCGACCACGTCGGCGATCACGGCCGAAGCGGTCGGCGGCCCGCCCGCGCCGAGGCCGGAGAACGTCAGCGAGCCGGCGCTGCGCCCGACGACGCGGATGCAGTTTCCCGCGCCGCGCGGCTCTGCGAAGGCGTGCTCGCAGGGCACATACGCCGGGGTCACGATCGCTTCGTTCGCGCGGGCGACGGCCAGCAGTTTCACGTTCAGGCCGAGACGTTTGGCGAGCGAGAGATCCTCGCGCGAGACGCTCTCGATGCCGGCGCGGGCGATGTCCGGCGTCGTCACCGCCCGGCCGAACGCGAGTTGTGCGAGGATCGCGAGCTTGTGCGCCGCGTCGATACCGGCCACATCGGCGTGCGGGTCGGCTTCGGCAAAGCCGAGCCGCTGGGCCTCGGCGAGCGCCTCGCCGTAGGAATCGCCCGCACCCATACGGCCGAGAATGAAGTTCGTCGTCCCGTTCAGGACGCCACCAACCTCGAGGATCGTCTCTCCGGCGAGCGCCGTCGCGATGGTCCGGACGATCGGAATCGCGCCGCCGACCGCCGCTTCGTACGCGAGCAGGACGCCGCCTTCGAGCGCGAGCGCCCGTAAGCGCGGGCCGTGCGTCGCGAGCAGATCTTTGTTGGCGGTGACGACGTGCTTTCCGCTCAACAGCGCGCGTTCGACCAAGTCGCGAGCGATGCCGACGCCGCCGATGCACTCGATCACGAGATCGACGCCGGGATCGTCGACGAGCGCGATCGCATCGTCCGTCAAGAGGTCGCGAGGGATCGACCCGGCTCGTAGCCGCTGCAGCGATCGGACCGCGATGCCCGCGAACGCGATGCCGAGGCCGCTGCGGGCGCGCAGCGACGAGGCATCGTCGAGAAGGAGTTGTGCGACGCCGCTACCGACGGTTCCGCAGCCGAGAAGCGCGATACGCGCGAGCGGAAGGTCGGTCGTGATGCGGTCCGCGTGCGCTGTTTGAGAGAGCGACAAGCGTCCACCTACCCTAAGAGTGAAGTGGAGGCAGTATACCGAACCGCGCTGCGGTGCGTCAAGCAGATGACTCAAAGTCGCGTTCGGAGGTTGGATGGCTCGCGTCGAGCCGGATTCTCGTGGCCGTCCTCGGACTGGCCCTCTTGGCCGCACTCTACGTCGCCGTCGTCCGAGCCCACGTCGAGTCGCAGTCGCGTCGCGTCGAGCTGGCGATGGACTACACAGACTTTTCTTCCCTCGCCCGTTCCTATGGCTACGACGAACTCCAGTTCCTCATCGCGCTCCGGCGCGCGGGCCTGACCTCGCTCGCCGTGGCCGAACAACTCGGCAGCGGGATCAACGTCGATAGCGGGGCGATTCTGATTCCCGGTCAGACGCTGATCGACGACGCTCGTTTGGCGCCGTTGAAGGAACCGACCCTGGCGGCGCTTGCCGAGCGAGGGCAGATCTCGCCGAACGAACTGTATCTGCTCGTGTACGCGCCGAGCGATCTTGGGCGCTACCGTGAAGCGGTCGCACTGCACCTCGGACCGCATGCGGTTCGCACGCTTCGGGCCGCAAATCCGGCCATTCTCGCGATTCGCTCGCAGTCCGATTTCTTTGGTTCGCTCGGCCTCTTGCTGCCCTCCGCGCCGCTCGAACTCGCGCGCCGCGCGAACCTGCTGCTCATCCCTCGCGTCCAAAACGACGAGCGCTTCGACGCGCGGCAAATCGACCGCCTGTTCGAAGACTTTAAGCGCCACGAACGCGTCAGTAGCGTCGTCTTTTTCGGGCTGCGTAACGAGGTACTTGGTTACCCGGATCATCTCGACGACACGGCCAACGCGTTCAAGCGCGAGCAGTATAACTTCGGATCGATCGAAGCCTACGACGCAAGCCAGGTGCAGAAGGGGAACGAGGGGCTCGCCCTGCGGACGATCGCCCTAACGACCCGCGTCCAGGCGATTTCGAAGGCGGAGCTTGACAAGCTCGATTTTCAAACGATCGTCGCGCGCTATCTGCTCGGCGTCACCGAGCGGAACGTGCGCATCGCCTACCTCCGTCCGTGGCAACACCAGTTGGGAACGTTGTCCATCGAGGCGACCAACGTCGAACTCGTCCGGCAGATCGCGGACGGGCTGCGCGCCCGCGGCTTTACGCTCGGCCGGGCCACGCCGGTACGCGCGTTTCGGATTCATCCGCTGGTGATCGCAATCGTTTCGCTGGCCGTTCCGGCAATTTTCCTGCTGCTGCTCGGCGTGCTCGGGCTGCGGCGTCGCGCGTGGTGGTACGCTGCCTTCGGCCTCGACCTGGCGCTCCTCGTCGCCGGCTACGTCGCCCATCACGACCTGCTGTCGCGCAAGCTGATCGCCCTTACCGGCGCGATCTTGTTCGCAACCGCGGCGGTGGTAGCCGTTGCGCGTTGGTTCGTCGCGCCTGCTCCAACGTCGTACCCGCGGGCGGTGCTGGCCGGATTGCGCACGTTGGGAGTTGCGAGCGCCGTCGCGCTCGGCGGCGCACTCGTGGTCGTCGGGCTGCTTAGCGTCCCGGCGACGATGGAAGAGATCGAGCGCTTCAGCGGCGTGAAGGCCGTGCTCGTCGTGCCGCCGCTCCTAGCGCTCGGACTCTACCTCTACACGCGCATCTTTCGCGACGACCCGCTCGACGCGGCGCAGAGCGTGCGGGCACCGGTGCGCGTCTACGCCCTCGCGATCGCGGTCGTGTTGCTCGGCGCGGCCGCGGTGTACGTCGCGCGCAGTGGAAATCAAAGCGACATCACGCCCTCGGCCTTCGAACTCTCGCTTCGTTCCGGCTTAACCTCGATTCTTGGCGTGCGGCCGAGATTCAAAGAGTTTCTGGTCGGCTTTCCGCTCATGATGTTGTTGCCTGCGCTGCTCCCGGCGCATCGCCGCGCGCTGGGTTGGTTGTTCGCGCTCGGGATCGGTGTTGGAGCGGCCGACATCGTCGACACGTTCTCGCACTTGCACACGCCGCTTGCCGTCTCGGTCATCCGCGTCGTAAACGGCGCCGTCGTCGGCGCGATCGTGGGTGCGCTGGCGATTGCAATCTATCGGCGTTTCGCGCGCACTCGGGTCGCACCGACGCACGCCTAAGGTGCGTTTTCTCCTAAGCGGATACTACGGATTCGGTAACCTCGGCGACGAAGCGCTCTTGCGCGTCATCGTCGCGGAACTCCGGACGCGCTATCCGTACGCAACGATCGACGTGCTCAGCCAGCGGCCCGAGGCGACGCGCCACGAACTCGCGGTAGATGCGACGCCTCGCGCGGACCCCAAGCGCGTCCGCGCGGCAATTGCGGCGGCGGACATCGTCCTTTCGGGAGGCGGCGGACTGCTTCAAAACGCGACCAGCTTGCGCAGTCTGCTCTACTATCTCGGCATCGTTCGAACGGCGATCGCAGCCAATAAGTCGACGGTCATCTTCGCGCAGTCGATCGGGCCGCTGGACTTCATGGGAAGGCAACTCGTCCGTCAAGCGTGTCGCGGACTCGCCGGCGCCACCGTGCGCGACGAAGCCTCCCGCGCGCTGCTCGCAAGCCTGCTTCCGGGGGTCCTCGTCGAGCGGACGGCCGATCCCGTCTTTCTTTTTAGCCCGCGTTCGGCCGGCACCGATCTCGCCCTCAGGGGGATCGCGCTCGAGGGCCCGCTGGCCGTGGTGAGCGTTCGTAAGACGGCTCACTTCGCCGCTGGGGTCGAGCACTTAGCGGCCGCCGTCGACCGCTTGGCGGAACTGGGGGCGCAGGTCGCGTTCGTCCCATTCGGCGGACCGGAGGACGCCGAAGCCTCCACGGTGGTCATGCGGCGCTGTCGCTCGAACCCCGTGCTCGTACCGGTCGACGGATGGGACGACGCCGCCGAGATATTTGCGCGCGCGTCGGTTGCGATCGGAGTTCGGTTGCACGCGATCGTGCTCGCCGTCTGCCTGGGCGTTCCGTTCGCGGCCGTGCCGTACGATCCCAAGGTCGCCAACCTCTGCGAAGACATCGCCTATCCGCTTGCGCCGCTTTGGGTACCCCGCCGCGGCTCGGAAACGCGCGCGGCAGCGAGCCTCGTCGACGAACTTTGGAGCCGGCGAGCGGAACTCGCCGAGCGTCTGCGCGGGGACGCCGTGCGCATGCGGGCGCTCGCCGAACGCAACTTCACCGTGCTCGACCGAATCGTCCTCGCGGCGCGCGCCTAGAGGCCCGAGGTTCGGTGCCGGTGTTTGGGGAACCGAAGGGGTTCCATGACGCGCACCTTCGCTTCGGACGGCCGCTTTTGAGCGAGACGGTTACGACCGACTACCGTTCGACGCTAAATCTTCCGAAGACCGTCTTTCCGATGAAGGCCGATTTGCCTCAACGCGAGCCGGATCGGGTGCGTTGGTGGAAGGAAGAAGGCGTTTACGAGCGCCGGTTAGCGAAGAACGCGCACGAACCGCCGTGGATCTTGCACGACGGCCCGCCTTACGCGAACGGCGAAGTCCACATGGGCACGTTTCTCAATCGGGTCCTTAAGGACGTGTTCGTCAAGTTGCACTTGCTCGACGGCCGGTTCGCGAAGTTCGTCCCCGGCTGGGACATGCACGGGCTGCCGATCGAGTTCGAAACCCTCAAGCATCTGGGGCTCGACTTCCGGCAGGTCGATCCGATCGAACTGCGCGCGAAGTGTCGCGAGCGCGCACTCTACTGGCTCGACGTGCAGCGCGCGACGTTTCTTCGGATGGGCTTGCTCGGAGACTTCGAGCATCCGTATCGGACGATCGACGCCGAGTTCGAAGCCGTTATCGTCGAGACTCTGGCCGAACTCGCCGAGGCCGAGCAGCTCTACAAAGGCTTGCGTTCGACGCTGTGGTGCATTCACGACGAGACGGCGCTCGCCGAAGCGGAGATCGAATATAAGGACGAGGTTTCGCCGTCGCTCTACGTTCGCTTTCGCGCCAATGACGCGCAGCGCGTAGAATTGCTTGCGAAGTTGTCGGTCGACCCGCAGGCGGTGGCCGGTCTCCCTCTCTCCGTGCTCATTTGGACGACCACGCCGTGGACGCTGCCTGCAAACGTGGCGATCGCGCTCAAACCGGAAGCGACGTACGGATGCTATCGGCGTGGCGACGAGTTGCTGGTCCTGGCGGATGACCTCGCCGCGGCGGTCTTCGCGCGCGCCCCCGGACCGGACGCGTTGCGCGTCGGTGGCGCGCCCGGCGCCGAGTTGGTGGGTTCGACGCTGCGTCATCCGTTTTTGAATCGCGACAGCTTGCTCGTCGGGGCCGACTACGTCGAACTCGATACCGGAACCGGCGCCGTCCACACGGCTCCCGGCCACGGTGTCGACGACTTCAACACCGGGATGCGGTTCGGCTTGCCGATCGAGAGTCCGGTCGACGCGAGCGGTCACTTTACGGCCGAGGCAGGGCCGTATGCCGGTCTGCAGATTTTCGAAGCAAACGCGAAGATTGCCGCCGATCTCGAGGCGAGCGGCGCGCTCTTCGCGCGCGAAGCGTATCGTCACTCGTATCCACACTGCTGGCGCTGCCGCAACCCGGTCATCTTTCGCGCGACCTCCCAGTGGTTTATCGCGCTCGACGTCAATCGCTTGCGCAAGCGCATCGAGGAGAAAATTCCAAGCGTTAAGTGGCATCCGGCGTGGGGCGAGAATCGGATGTTGCAAACCATCGAGAACCATCCCGAGTGGTGCATTTCGAGGCAGCGCACGTGGGGGACGCCGATTCCGGCGGTCGCGTGCGAGCGCTGCGGCGAGTCGTTCGTCGATCCAGACGTTGCACGAAATGCGGCACGCCTTTTCCGCGACTCTCCGAGCGGCGAAATAAACGCATCCGACGTGTGGTGGACGCAACCGCTTGACGCCTTTGCCCCGGCCGGCCTCGCGTGCCCGAAGTGCCGCGGGACGGTGTTGCGCAAAGAGTTCAATATCGTCGACATCTGGTTCGAGTCGGGAGTCACGCATAAGGCGGTCCTCCGCCAGCGCGGACTGGGCTGGCCGGCAGATCTTTACCTCGAGGGCAGCGACCAGTTCCGAGGCTGGTTTCGTAGCAATCTCGTCACCGCCATCGCGACCAACGGCGCACCGCCGTATCGGGGCGTCGTGGCGACCGGCTGGGTCGTCGACGCCGACGGGCGCGCGATGCACAAGTCGACCGGCAACTACATCGCCGCCAAAGAAGCGATGGAGAAATATGGGGCGGACGTCTTGCGCTTGTGGTGCGCGTCGGTCGAATTTACGGCCGACATGCGCTTTGGCGACGCGCTACTCAAGAACGTCGGCAGCG
The DNA here is from genome assembly GCA_039923715.1 of Vulcanimicrobiaceae bacterium. Lineage (GTDB taxonomy): Bacteria > Vulcanimicrobiota > Vulcanimicrobiia > Vulcanimicrobiales > Vulcanimicrobiaceae > JBDTCF01. Next base: position 4,045 of record JBDTCF010000083.1, on the reverse strand, counting down.
TCTACCGCAACCTGCGCTATCGCTTGCGCTACCTGCTCGGTTTGATCGACGACCTGAGGCCCGAAGGTCTCGTTGCGGCCGACCGGCTCGAGCCGATCGATCGGCTGGCGCTCGTGGCAACCGAGGAGATGGCTCGTAAAGCGCTGGCGCACTATCGCGCGTACGCGTTGCACGACGTGTACTTAGCATTGATCGAGTTCGACGCCAACGATCTGTCGCGATTCTATATCGACGGTGTCAAGGACCGAGCGTACACGAGCGCGCGCGACGCGCATCGCCGGCGTAGCGGGCAGACGGCGGCCTTTGCGATCCTGCGCACGCTCCTGACCTTGCTCGCGCCCATCCTCTCTTTTACGGCCGAAGAAGCGTGGCAGGCCGTGCCGGCGGCGCTGCGCGGCGAGGATCGAAGCGTATTCGATCTGTGCCTGCCGCGCCCGGCGAACCGGACTGCCCACGACGACGAGAGCCTGGCGCTCTGGGCGACGCTTAAGGAACTACGGGCGCTGGTCGCTGCGAGCGAGACGGAGCGCGACTTCCAGCTTCAGGCGCACGTGATCGCCAACACGGCTGACGCCGCAAGGCTGCGCGCGCTCGGGGACAACTTGCGGGAGGCGCTGATCGTCTCGCAACTGACGATCGCGGCCGACGAGGACGCCGCGGACCCGCGCGTCACGGTCAGCTCGGCGGCCGGCGAGAAGTGCTCGCGCTGCTGGAAGTACCTCCCGCTCGGCGCGGACCCGCTCCACCCGACCCTGTGCGCCCCCTGCGCGACGATCGTGCGAGCCTACGACCAAGGCCCAAAGTCTCAAGGCATCGAACCCGCGCGCGGTTAATCACGCGAACTCTCGCATCGTTCGCCATCTCGTCGATTGGGAGACTCTCGTGAGAAATTCGCTCGTAGCGGCGGTTGTCATCACCGCGTTCTTGACTTGGAGCGCGGCTGCGGCGTCGGCGCGGATCACGCCGCTCTTCTCGTACGGGAACGGAGTCCACGACTATCCGATTCATTACGACGGTCCCATGGTGCACCATGCCCGGGCGCCCGTCGGCAAGGGCGGGGCGCTTAACGTCGACGTCAGGTGGTTCGGCGGATCGATCCAAACGTCGACGGTTAGCTACACGATCTTCTGGCAGCCCTCCGGTACCTTCATGAGTCCGACGTACCGCTCGCTCATCGACCGGTTCTTCAGCGACGTCGGAGGAAGCGACATCTACGGTATGGCGACGCCGTACTACGGTAAGAACGGGCACGTGAAAAATCAGTCCCGTTTCGGAGCGAGCTGGACCGATACGACCGCGTACCCTAAGCGCGTCGACGACCGGGATATCCAGCGCGTCGTGCGGCGTGCCATCGCGGCTAACGGTTGGCCGGCCGGCATGCACTCGCAGTTCTTCGTTTATACGGCCAAGAACGCACCGATCGCCGGCGGCGGCTTCTGCGCGTACCACAGCGCGTTCAACCACGACGAAATGCCCGCGGTCTACGCGTTCGTGCCGTACGTTGGATACGTGAATGGTTGCGATCCGCCGTTCGGCATCACGCCGAACGACGACGTCGATGCCGACGGATCGATTCTCAACATGTCGCACGAGCAGATGGAGATGGTGACGGACCCGCTGCCGGGTTCGGGTTGGTTCGACGAGAACTGGGGTGAGATCGGTGACATCTGCATCTTCGCATTCGGCGTTCCGTACGGTGACGGGGGCGCCAACTTCGTCGTCAACAAGCATCCGTATTTCCTACAGGAAGACTACTCGCAAAAGCTTCACGGGTGCGCCCCGAACCTCTAAGCGGAGAAGCCTAGGCGAAAGGCAGTCCAGCGGCCTTCCGCAATCGCCGCGCGCGCATCGGCGACGACCGCGGCAAGAATCGCAAGGTTGTGGTAGGAGAGGAGCCGCGGGCCGAGCATCTCGTTCGCGCGGAACAAGTGCGCGAGATAGGCGCGCGAGAAGGTCGTGCAGACCGCACAGCCGCAGGTCGGATCGAGCGGGCCCTCGTCGCGGACGAACGCCGCGTTGCGAATCGCGAATTCGCCGGCGCGCGAGATCGCGCGCCCGTTGCGGCCACAGCGCGTCGGATAGACGCAGTCGAAGAGATCCACGCCGGCGTCGATCGCGGCGATCAGGTCTCGGATCGTCCCGACGCCCATCAGGTAGCGCGGCCGATCGGCCGGCAACAGACCGGCGACGAAGCGCGTGGTCGCCTCGAGTTCCGCCCGCGTTTCCCCGACCGAAAGGCCGCCGATCGCGTATCCCGGCAGGTCGAGGGCGACCAAGTCTGCGACGCTGCGCGCGCGCGCGTTCGGATCGAGGCCGCCTTGCACGATCCCGAAAAGGACGGTGCGCGCCGTGCTCCGCGCCGCGGCACAGCGTTTAGCCCACGCCGTAGTCCGGCGCACGGCCGTGTCGATCTCGTCGGGCGTTGCCGGCAGCCGCACGCAGACGTCCAGCGCCATCGCAACGTCGACGCCGAGTGCCTCTTGAAACGCGACCACGCTTTCCGGCGTGAAGCGCTGCTCGCTGCCGTCCAAGTGCGAGCGGAAGGTAACGCCGTCGTCGTCGACTTGGCGGCGCGTCTCGAGGCTGAACACTTGAAACCCGCCGCTGTCCGTTAGGATCGGCCGGTCCCACGCCATGAACGCGTGCAGTCCGCCAAGCGCCTCCAGCGTCTCGGCGCCGGGACGCAGCCAGAGGTGGTACGCGTTGGCGAGGACGATTTGGACGTCGAGTTCGCGCAGGTCGCGCGGCGTCAACCCTTTGACCGTCGCCGCCGTTCCGACCGGCATGAACTGCGGCGTCTCGACCTCGCCGTGCGCGAGGGTGAGTCGACCGCGCCGCGCCGTTCCGTCGCGCGCCAACAGCGCGTACGTGCCGGCCGCCGACGTCACCCTCGGAGTGCGTCGCGAGCGCGCAAGTACGCCGCAGGTGGCTCGCGTTCGAACGTGAGGTCCTCGTGGGTTCGCGGGTGGCGGAAGGACAGGCGCCACGCGTGCAGCGCTTGACCCTCGAGGTCGACGCGGGCGTCCCCGCGGCCGTAGACCGGGTCGCCGACGACGGGGTGTCCGAAGGCGAGCAAGTGAACGCGAATTTGATGCGTGCGTCCGGTCTCCAGGCGAAAAATGAGTTCGCTTGCGCCGCGCAACCGTTCGCGTACTTCGTAGTGGGTGACCGCCGGCTTGCCTTCGGCTCGAATCGCGTAGCGTAACCGATTGCGCTGATCGCGCCCGATCGCGCCTTCGATCGTCCCGCGTTCGCGTTCGGGAATCCCGTGCACGAGCCCGAGGTAGGTGCGCTCGACGAAGCGGCGCTGCATCGCCTTGCCGAGCGCGCGCAACGCCTCCGGCGTTTTAGCGACGACCAACAAGCCGGAGGTATCGCGGTCGAGACGGTGGACGAGGCCCGGGCGCAGCGGCTCGCCCGGAAGTTCGGCGATATGCCCCAGCAGGGCATTCGCGAGGGTTCCTTCGCGCGCGCCGGGGGCGGGATGCGTCACCATGCCGGCCGGCTTGTCGACGACGAGCACGTCGTCGTCTTCGTAGACGATCGCGAGGGCGTGCGTCTCGGCGCGCGCCACGAGCGGCGCGCGTTCCTCGATCGTGTAGGCCAACAGGTCGCCCGGCTCGACCGCGGCCGCGCCTTTGACAGGCTCTCCGTTGCGGGTCACCTGGCCGCGCCGGATCGCCTCCGTGACGAGCGAGCGCGATGCGTTCGCCGCTCGCGCGACCACGACATCGGTGCGCAACCCGGCTTCGGTTTCGCCGACGACGTGCGTGGGGGTCACCCGCGCTTTCCCATCCATGGGAGCACGTGAATTCCCCGCATCCTGGAGGTCACCCGCGCTTTCCCATCCATGGGAGCACGTGAATTCCCCGCATCCTGCGGGTCACCCGCGCTTTCCCATCCGTGGGAGCGCGTGAATTCCCCACATCCTGTGGGTCACCCGCGCTTTCCCATCCATGGGAGCGCGTGAATTCCCCACATCCTGTGGGTCACCCGCGCTTTCCCATCCATGGGAGCGCGTGAATTCCCCGCATCCTGCGGGTCA
>JBDTCF010000082.1:0-7830 GCA_039923715.1 Vulcanimicrobiaceae bacterium | reverse complement strand
GTAGTCGGGTAGGGGCCTACGAAGGCGCCGTGCGCCTGAGGATCCCCCGGCAGCGCGACCGGCGACAGCGCGTCCGCAGTCAGGTGCCCGGTCGCGTCGAGTTCGAAGAACGAGACGTTTCCCGAGGGCCCGCCGGCGGCGGCGACCAGCGTTCGTGACGGTTCCGCCGGGTCCGGCGCTGCGACGACATCACCGAACAAGGTCCCGGAGCCGGCACGATAGGTGTCGACGACAATCATCCTGCGGGTGTCGACGACCGCCAGCGAGTCGCCGGCGGCGGCTGCCTCGCCCGCTTGCGCAGGCCTGTTGTCGGCGTTCAGAACCACGGCGTAGCGCCCGTCCGGCGAGAGCGCCAAACCGACGGCGTTGGGCCCAACAATGACGCTCTTTCCCTCGGGCTGCAGAAAGCGGCCCGAAGGTAAGACGGCCGCGAACGGGTCCGCGCCGAGCGGTCCCGCCGGCCGCGTCCCGGCTGGGTTCTCGAAGGCGATCGGCCCGCGGGCTACCGCCGGCCGATGCCGCGGCGGAAGCGTCGGATGATGGGCCGCACCGAGCAGTCCGAGCGCGAGCGCGGACCAGCCCAAGCTCGCGATGCGGCGCGCGAGCAGCGTTGGAGAGATCAAAACGTGTGAGCACACCGTAAGAGTTGAGAGGGAACCGTTCGCTTACGGGCGCCCGACCGCGCCCTCCTCTCGCGCCGGACTCCGAGGCGAGCGCTCGCAGCCGCCCGCCTCCGACCTTCGTCGCTTAATGGTGCAGCAGCGTTGCGAAGTTGCTGACTTGCATGGCGCCGATTCCGGACATTTGATCGTAGCCCGCCTGCGCGTAGAAGGGCGGAATGCTGCCCTGCGTGATGTCGCGGAAGTACGTCTTCGAACCGCTGCCGTAACCGTTCGCAAGCCACGTCTTGTAGAGCGTTACGTTGAAGTACCCGGCACGAGAGTTTTGCAGTTGGTCGAGCTGCGTGAGCGCCGCCCCGAAGATCGGCGATGCGAGCGAGGTGCCGCCGATCGGGCCGCTCCAGAACCCGCTGTAGTAGAACGATTCGCCGCTGCCCGGGTCGGCATCGAACGCGAGGTCGGGCAAATTGCGGCCCGTCTCGATCGTGTTTTGAACGCCGTTCTGATAGGTCGGCAGCCGGAATATCTTCGAAACGCCTCCGCCGGTGCCGCCCCAGCCAACTTCGCTCGTTTCGAAGCCGTTCGAATTGACACCCAGCGTCGTGCCTCCGACAGCGATGTTATGCGGAGTGCTGGAGGACACACCCACGCTCACGCGGCGCGAGCAGCCGGGCGAGCTCGAACCACTGTCGCCGGTCGCGGCGTGGAACGTGATGCCCAGCGCCGCGCCCTGTTTCTCGACCGCGTCGACCGCGTGAGGATATCCGTGAAACAGGTGCCGCATGCGCGTCTCGCAATAGATGTAACTCGAATTCAAGGTATCGACCTTGTTGTCGTTCACGACCGAATTGTAGATGTCGATGAAATTGGAATTGGTCGGTTCGTCGTACGGCGCTTCGTAGACATAGAGCGCGGTCCCGGGAGAAATCGAAACGATCGTCTCGACGTCAAGCGTCGTCTCGACCGAATCGTTCCCGAGCCCCGGCGGCGGCCCGCCGTCGACCAGCACGCGCGTGGTGGCCGGCCCCGTGCGCTGCACGTTGAAGTATGCGAGGTACGCCGCGAGATCGCTGTCCAAGAAGTCGTTGTCGGTCGCGACCCCTGACGCACGGCCGGTCCCGGTGATGCCGTTCGCCGCCGGCATGTCGTAGGAGTTCACGAAGACGGGCGGGCCGTAACCGCCGTCCGGGCCGAACACCGGATTGGCATTTCGCTGCACGTTGGCGCGCAGCGGCCGGGGAGAAAGGGGAGTTGCGCGGATGTAGGCGGGTTGCAAGCGGGTCGCGGCATCGAGCCCGACGACCGTCAGCACCAGACCGTCGAGCGATGAGGGGACCGTGCCGGCCCGTACGTTCGTGTACGTAACGCCGCGCACGTCTGGCGCAATCACGCGATGGATGTCGGTGGAGAAAAACCTCGCGGCGACCGGCGCCGGGGCGGTCGCATCCACGACGGTCCGATTTGCAAACGCATGCGAGATCGTAAACCCACCGCTTTGGAGCGCGGCACTGACCCGCTCGTACTGCGCCGGCGTCGGGGCGAAGTAGTCGCGAAAGTTGGAAGGCGCCAGGAAGTGGTGGTAGACCTTCGAGCCGGGATCGGCCTGCGCCTCGACGAGGCGATCGAGTTCGGCCTCGTGACGATAGCGCAGCACGACCGCGACTCGCACCTTGACGGATGCGGGCGCCGGCCCGAGATCGTGAATACCCTCGACGGTGCCGACGTCGAGCGGAACGGAAGCCTGAGCGGCCACCGTCGCGGCCAGCACCAATCCCGAGACGACACCAAAGACGAAAGGACGAACGAACATAGCAAGACCCTCCACCCTTCCGTTTCGCGGTCCAACCCCGGACTCCGTTTGAGGGATCCGCTAGCGCAACGCGTCACGACCTTCCGGTAGACAGCGGGCGAGCGCGCGCGACATTCGCGCGATTGCTTCGGCAGCCATTGGCTCGTCAAGTTCGCCAAACGAGAGACGTAGCGCGGCGGGACCGGCGCGCGTGGGATACGATGGACCCGCCGGCATCACGAGCACACCTTCGCGCGCACACTCATCGAACGCGGCAGCGTCCGAGATGCGCGGCGGCAAACGCAGCCACAGCGTCGTTCCGGCCGCGGGAATCGGAACGTTCGCCCAGGGCAGCGCGCCTTGCAGCGCGTCGACGAACGCGTCGCGGCGCGTTCGGTACAGCGCACGTGCCGCACGCAAGTGCCGCGGATACGCCGGCGACTTGAGAAAGCGCCACAGGGCGCGCTGCGCGAGCGTCGAGGTGAACGAGTCCGTTCGCATTTTCGCCGAGCTAAACGCTTCGAGCAATCCGCCCTTCGCGTATAGATACCCAATGCGTAGGGCGGGAAAGATCGTCTTCGAGAGGCTCTCGATCAGAACGACGCGGCCGTCTGAATCGTGCGCGGCCAGTGGCGCGGGCGGTGCGCTGCCGTACGTGAAAATCCACCCGGTCTGATCCTCGAGGATCACCGTATCGTAACGGCGCGCGAGCGCCACGATCGCTTTCGCGCGGCGGTCGGGCAAGATGCCACCGGTCGGATTGTGCGCGAAGGGGTTCACGTACAGTAGCCGCGGCCGATACTCGGCGAAGACGCGCTCGACATCGTCGACGCGCAGGCCGTCGGCGTCGGCCGCGATCTCGACATACGTCGCACCGCGCGCATCGAAGACACCGAGCGTGGGCGCGTAGCTCGGACTCTCGGCCGCCACGACCGCGCGCTGCTCGAGCAGTGCCGCGGCGACGATATCGGCAGCTTGTTGCGCGCCCGAACAGATCACGATGTCGGCGGGTTGCGCCGCGACGCCCCGGCTTGCGAGCGTCGAGGCGAGCGCCGCGCGGAGGTCCGCATCCCCGTTCACGGTTCCGTATTGCATCGCTTCGGGCGGATCGTCGCTGAGCGTTCGCTGCAGGCACTTACTAAACTCCGCCAGTGGAAAGGTCTCGGGCGCGGGATGACCGCTCGCGAGCGAGATCGTCCCGGGCGCGTTTGCGCGCGCCAGCGTCGCGAGCACCGCTTCCATGCGCGCGCGCGGCGCCGCTTCGATCTCCGGCTCCCAGCGCCGCACATCCGCACCTAGCACGGCGACGGAGGCCGGCCGCGGCGGCGAGACGTACGTCCCCTTTCCGGGGCGGGTGTGTACGAGTCCGCGCGCGACGAGCGATTCGTACGCTTGCAAAACGGTCACCAGCGCGACCCCGAGTTCTGCTGCGAGCGCGCGCATCGCGGGAAGTTTCTCAGGCGCGGCAAGCTCGCCGCGCTCGATACGGGCCGCCAACGCGTCGGCAATTTGCACGTAGAGCGGTCGAGCATCTGCCGCATCGAGGTGAATTCGGCTACTCACCCCTTCTCGGCGTCGTTCAGAAGATATTCGAGGTCGAGGCGATCTTGCGGGCGATCGGCCGCTTTCTTGTTTTTGATCAGGTCCTCGCGGCCAATGTACGAGACCGGAACGCCGGCGTAGGTTGCCTCCACGCGGTTTGGCCAGGCTGTCTCGAAGGATATGCCGTCGATCGTGGTGATGATGTCGATCTGATTCGGCGGCCTCCCCATGATGTAGAACGTATCCGGAACGCACAGATCGTCGACGCTTAGATCCTCGAGCGGCGCTCCGAAAGCGCCGAGCGCGCGCCAGACTTTCGCCACGTTCCCAGGATCGGTGCCGATGAAGATGTCGACATCCTTGGTCGCGCGCACCCGTCCGTGCACGGCGAAGGCGTAGCCGCCGACGATGAGGTAGTTAGCGCGTTCGTCGTTCAACGCGCGCAAGAGATCGATCAAGTCGGAGTTGGCTTCCATCGTCGCCTCGCATCGCGGTGAGTTCGCGGACCAGCGGCCAGATCGCCTCGGCGCGCTGGAAGGGTTCGGCGCCGGCTTCGCGTTCGCGTTCGAATCGCCGCGCCTCCTCGGGGGAACGGGCGACGCGCGCCGTCATGGTGCGGCGGCGCAGTTCGGCGCGCTCGCGATAGTCGTCATCCATCTCGATCCGAGTTTCGAGGTGGGCCGGGCGAGCGCCCGTCGCGTCAGACGTGAGCGGCAACCTCGTCGCTCTCGATCGGCGAGGCCTGCCGGCGCGCCACGCCATCCTCGAGGGCGGCGTGCATGACCGCGTGCGCGACAGCGTCGACCACGCGCCCATCGAATAGGCTCGGGACGACGTACTCCGGTCCACGTTCCTCATCGGTGATGATGCCGGCGATCGCGTTCGCCGCCGCCAGCAGCATGTTTTGCGTGATCCGCCTGGCGCGACAGTCCAACGCGCCGCGGAAGATACCCGGGAAGGCGATCAGATTGTTCACCTGGTTGGGATAGTCCGAGCGGCCGGTCGCCATGACCGCGCAGTGCGGCGCCGCGACTTCGGGCGCGATCTCGGGCATGGGATTCGCCATCGCGAACACGATTGGGTCGCGCGCCATCGATTGCAGGTCGCCCACGGTAAGAATGTTCGGTGCCGAAACGCCGACAAACACGTCCGCGCCGCGGAGCACCTCAGATAGCGACCCACGCCGGTTCTCGCGATTGGTATTTTGTGCGAGCCACGTCCAGTGGCCGTTCGCATAGTGGTCGGTGCGGTTGATCGCACCCTCGCGATCGACCGGGATTACGTCGCGCACGCCGGCCGTCAGCAGCATCTTGATCGTGGCCGTCCCGGCCGCACCGCTCCCGACCACGACGATCGTCAGGTCCTCGATCCGCTTACCGACCACCTTAGCCGCGTTGATCAGCGCGGCTAAAATCACGACGGCGGTGCCATGCTGGTCGTCGTGCATGACGGGGATGTCGAGCCGTTCGATCAGCTTCTGCTCGACTTCGAAGCAGCGCGGCGCCGAGATGTCCTCGAGGTTGATGCCGCCGAAAATCGGCGCGATGCGCACGACCGTCTCGACGATCTCGTCGACGTCTTTGGTCGCGAGGCAGATTGGGAAGGCGTCGATCTCGGCGAACTGCTTGAAGAGCGCGCACTTGCCTTCCATCACCGGCGCGGCGGCCAGCGGGCCGATGTCGCCCAGACCCAGCACGGCCGTACCATCGGTGACGACGGCGACGGTGTTGCGCTTGATCGTGAGCTGAAACGCCTTTGAGGGGTCGGCCGCGATCGCGAGCGAGACGCGCGCAACGCCAGGCGTGTAGACGATTGAGAGATCCTGGCGGGTTTTGACCGGAATCTTGGGTTGAATGCGAATCTTGCCGCCGAGGTGCGCCAGGAACGTGCTATCCGAGGTACTGATCAGGCGCAGGCCTTCGATAGCTTGCACGGCGCGCGTCACCCGCTCCGAAACCTCTTCGGAGGGCACGGTGACGGTGACGTCGCGGCGGATCGACGCGCGGGTGACCGAACGCATGTCGACCGCGCCGATCACACCCCCCGCATCCCCGATCGCCGAGGCCAGGTGGCCGAATGCGCCGGGGCTGGTCGGCATTTCGATGCGCATGATGATCGTGAAGCCGATCGCGGGACTCGCCATGACCGCCAACTTGGCCAGCGCGGCCCGGCCTCCTCGAACGGGGAGCCGGGACTTGCCCCGCCCCGCGGCAAAGGCCACGCACATCACCTCAAACCCGAAAGGACTCCCGTGCGCACGCTTTCACCCGTGGCCTTTATTTCGTTGCTCGGAGGCTTGGCGTTCTTCGCCGGCTGCAGCGCGAACGCGCCGACTAACGCCCCCATCCCGCAGCCACTCGGCCAGCAGTCGGTCGCCCAGCATGCCGTCGCCCAAGCTCCCTTCGAACTACACTTCCCGGCCGCGGCCTTCGGCGCGCATCCCGGAGCCGACCTCGGTGGCGTCATTCCCGACGCGAACTCCCGCAAGCTGGTCGAGAGCATCTCTTCAGCCGGCGGAACGCTGAAAGTCCCGCCGTTCGCGAAGTTTGGCGGGTCGATCGGCTACACGAGCAACAACGCCCCCAGCGGCACGACCATCACGCTGATCAGCAGCGTGCAGAATCTCGCGCACGTTCCGAACCCGCCCTCCGGAACGGCCATCTTCTACATCCAGGCGACCCTCAGTTCGTCGCAATTCACGATCGTCTTCAACAGCGGGAACGCGAGCGCGACCATCGCCTCCAAGAAGCTCGTCGCAGCGAAAACGTACACCGTCTACGCCTACGCGCTCGGCCAGCTCGTCGGGCAGTTCAATGCCGGTCACCCCAAGAACGGAAAATTGCACTTCACCTCCCCGATCAACGGACAGACGATCCCCACCGGCGTCACGGTAACGGTGCAGTTGGCGCAGAACTAACCAGCCCGGCTCGGGAGTCCGGGTACTACCGCTCGAAAACGGGGCCGGCGCCGAAGAACGCGCCGGCTCCCGCCTTCTCATCGGAGGAAAACGACGGCGCGTGGAGATGAGTGTAGAGCATGCCTTTCACTTAGCGGGGACTGCTTCGAAAGATGCTTTGCGCGCCGCCGTCCACGCTGCGCCCGCGCATTCAACATCACGCGCCATTCTCCGCGCAACTATTCTGCAGTGCGATGGCGATGTCACGCGCTCGATCGCCGTGCTCGAGTCGGCCTCGGAGTGCGCCGACACCCACGACATGACGTATCTCGTCGAGTTACTCGGCCCGGCATACGTATCCGTCGATCGGCTCGAGGATCTTGGCCGCTTGCTCGGGCGCGCGAACGCTGCGCGCGAATCGCCTTCTCATGCTTCGTTGCGCGCAGTTCTCGCCGCCCGGGCTGGAGACATCGGCGCAGCCCAAGCGCTGTGCGGGCCGCTGAGCCGGGCAGCGGCGACAGAACCCGACGACCTTCGACGCGGTCGCATCTATCAACGGCTCGCGATGGCAGCTTACTACTGCGAGGAGCACGAAGCGGCCAGCAATTTTGCCCTTGCGGCCGCGCGAACGCTCGCTGATATCGGCGCGCACCGCGGCGCGGCCGCCGCGTACTCGGTCATCTACGCGATTCATCACACGGTTACCGGCGACATCGAGGCGGCATACGAGTTTGCCACCGCGATGGTTGCCGAAGCGCGGGCTTGCGGCAACCGCTCGATGGAAACGGCCGGACTCGTCGCCCAATACGAACTAGCGGCGGAACTTGCCGACGACGCCGCCGTCACGCAACTTCGCTCGCAACTCCGCAGCCGCTCGCTCCCGCAGCAGTATGGCGAACGCTTCGCCAGCGCGTTGGCGGAGGCGCTGTGGTCGGCCTGGCGCGGCGACTTCTCGACGGTCGTCGCCATCGCGTCGATCGCCG
>JBDTCF010000081.1:0-6393 GCA_039923715.1 Vulcanimicrobiaceae bacterium | reverse complement strand
CTAGCCGCCGGCTGCGGATGTCGGCGAGTTCGTCCTCGCTGAGTTCCGTGACGTCGCGACCTTCGAACAGGTATGTCCCCGAGGTCGGCCGGTCGAGGAAGCCGACGATGTGCATGAACGTCGATTTTCCCGAACCCGATGGACCCATTACGGCGACGAACTCCCCTGGGTCGATTGTCAGATCGACGCCGGCCAGCGCGATCACCGGCTCGTCCGCGAGCGGATAAACGCGGCGCAGTTGGCGCACCTCGACGACGTGCGTCATCTTAGTGTAGCGCTCGCATGACGCCGCCGGCGCCACCGCGCGGGGACGTCGACGAGCGCGAACCCGAAGACGTGCTGGCGTGCGAATCGCCGATCACGACCGTATCGTTGGTTGAGAGCGTCGCGTCACCGGCGGGCTTAACGGCGGCTTGCGTCCCGGTTACCAGCGCGATCTCGACCGGAATCCGAACGAGCTTCCCGGCGCGTTGGACGAATATCCGTCCGCGCGACCCGGCGGCGACCAGTGGCGCCGAATCACCGTTGGTTGCACCCCACGGCGATGCGCCGGAGCCGGAACCCGTGGCCGAACCCGATGCCGCGCCGACGGTTGACGATGCGGTCGCACCAGCGGTGGGGGCCGTTTGCGCCGTCGCACGGCGACGGCGGGCGCCAACGCCTGAACCTGCGGTTGTGGGGCGATAGGCGAGCGCGGCGATAGGAACGACGAGCGCGTTGCTCGCCTTGGCTACGTGAATCGACGCGTTTGCCGTCATGCCCGGAAGCAGAACGCCGTCACGATTGTCGACTAGGACCACCGTCGTGTAGGTCACCACGTTCGAAACGGTCGTCGGGTTGATGCGGACTTGTGAAACGACGCCGTGGAAGGTGCGATTCGGAAACGCGAGCACGCTGAAATCGATGCTGTCGCCGTTGCGAACGTTTCCGATGTCCGGTTCGCCGACCGACAGATCGACTTCCATCTTGCTGAGGTCTTGTGCGATCGAGAAGAGCGTTGGCGTCTGAAAGCTGGCCGCGACCGTCTGACCGACGGAAACGCTGCGCGCGACCACGGTGCCGTCGACCGGCGAGGTAATGACCGTCCGCGCGAGATTTAGCTCTGCGGTGCGTACCTGCGCTTGCGCGCCGGCGACGCTCGCCGCTCCGGCGTCGGCATTCGCCGACTGCGTGACGGCTTGCGATTGAGCCGTCGAGGCGGCGTAGGACTGTGCCGCGGTTTGCGCGGAGCTGGCGATCGCTTGGCTCGCGCTCGCCGAGGCTTGCTGGATCGCCTGCTGGTCGGCGGCTTGCGCGCTCTGGAGCGCGGACTGCGCTGCGACCAAGCCCGAACTATCGGTGTCGAGCTGGCTTTGACTGATGTAGCCCTGCCCGAGCAGCGAGCGATCGCGGGCGACCGTCTGCTGCGCGAGTCCGAGCGAACTCTGCGCTTTCGTGACGTTCGAGGCAGCGGTGGCGACCGCGGCCTGGTTGGCGCGGGCCGTTGCGGCGGCGGCCTGTGCGGTCGCCTGCGCGGCACGCTCGTTTTCGGTCGCGTTCCCGATGCCCGACTGCGCGCCGACCGCGGTCGCCTGCGCGGAGCGAGCTTGCGCCTCGGCTTGAGCGAGCTGGGCACGTGCCTGATCGAGCGACGCCTGAAACGTGGTGGGATCGAGTTTCGCGAGGATTTGCCCCTTGCGAACCTTCGAGTTATAGTCGACATTCAGTTCGGCAAGCGTTCCTGAGACCTGCGTACCGACCGCGATCGTGTTCTGCGGATTAACGGTACCGGTTGCCGTCACCGCGGCGACGAGGTCCTGACGCACAACCGGCGCGGTTTCGTACGTGACCGCCGAGTTGGAACGCGAGCGAACGACGATCACGGTGGTCGCGACCAAAGCGAGGACAAGAACGGCCGCCACGACGGCGAGCCATGTCCGGCGGCGCTTTCGGCGCGGAGGAACCAGAACGTTCTCCTGGTGGGCGGCGTGGCCGTTGGTGGACGGCCGTTCAATAACGTTCATGCTTGCATCCCCTCTAACACCGAACGCTAAGCCAACGTGCTGAGACGATTCTGAGAAGACTCGGAAAAGGGCCGGAGAGCCCGATCTATTCGAGGCGCAGCGAGGCGGCGACGAAGCGATCGTGCAGCGCGGGCGGCAGTAGCGCCAGCAGGCTTCCGAGGCGCGCGGGAGCGCCGACCAGATACCGCGCCTTCGGGTGCTTGGCGCTTACTGCGTGGACGATCGTCGCGGCGACACGCTCCGGGGACATTCCCGAACGCTCTTCGCGTTCGGTCTGGGCGAGGACCGCCTCAAGCGCGCGGCGATAGTGCGGCGGCGCGTCGGACGGCAGACGTGCGAACAACTCCGCGGCGCGGTCGCGCCCCTTAGCCCAAATCGGCGTTCGGACCGAGCCAGGCTCGACGAGCGCCACGCGAACTCCGAGCGGGCGCAGTTCGACCCGCCACGCATCGGCGATCGCGCGAAGCGCGAACTTCGAGGCGCTGTACGGTGCGATGAACGGGAAAGCGATGCGTCCCGAAATCGATCCGACGAACGCGAGCCGGCCGCGCCGAGCGCGGAGCATGGGAAGAAACGCTTGCGCGACGGCGACCGGGCCGATCACGTTGGTTTCGAACTGTCGCCGCAACTCCGCCGCCGAAACCGACTCCAAAGGCCCGGCAACCGCGATGCCGGCGTTGTTGACGACCGCGTGCAGCGCCGCGCCGTGCGCGCGAATGGTGTCGAGGGCGCCGGCGATCGCCGCGGCATCCGTTACGTCGAGTAGCACCGGTATGACGCGCGGTCCCAGAGCCGCGGCGCGCGCATCGGCGTCGTTGCGAACTCCGGCGAACACGACGAACCCACGGCGTGCGAGTGCCGCCACGGTCGCCGCACCGATTCCGCTGGACGCGCCGGTGACGAGAACCGCCCTTGGTTCGCGCCCCTCGAGCGTCACGAGGGGGTCTCGAGGGCGCGGACGCCTGCTAGCGTTTCGGCGTGAAAGTTCGCCTGGTACGCGAGGATATCGTCGCTCCGCGGAAAGTGACGGTGCGTGCGTTGCGCCGTCACGCGATAGCGCGCGTTCTCCACGCGCAGCGTTCCCAAGCGCACGAGACCGGCGAGCGCCGCGCTCACCATCCGAGCGGCGTTCGCGCGGAGTTCTGGTACGACGAACAACGGACGTGGCAGCGCATCGCGTGCGCGGCGAACGGCGGCGACGGCTTCGTCCAACGCGAACGGCGCCGCGTCGGCGCGCGCTAACCAGGTTCCAAGCAACGCGCTCGTCGTTACCGGCCGGCTTGCCAGGAGTTGAACGTCGAGCGGGAGTTCCGGCTCGGCTGCGACGAGCCGGTAGGCGAGCGAAAGTCGCCGCCCAACGAACGGATCGTAGCTGATCCCCGCCAGATAGACGTGCGCGCGCGGGGCCAACCGTGGGAGCAAGCCGCGCAGGCGTTGCAGCTTGCCGTCGCCGCTGTAGAAGCCCTCGGGCGCCAAAAATAGCGTCGCACCACCGTCGACCAGGCGCTCGAAGTGGAGCGTGTCGGCCTCAAGTTGCACGCGCGTTGCGGCCAAGAGTTCGGCGCGGTACGGGTCGCGCAGTTCCGAGAGCGTGGCGTACGCGCCGGCGGCGCGCGCGTTTCGTGGAGCGAGCGCGCTGGCCAGCGTGGACAGGTTCGGGGGAATCCTCGCGAGGGCCGGTTCGCGAAAGACCTCGGCCAGCGGGAGATCGCCGTGCGCGGCGTGGAGCGCGTACGCGAGGCTTCCCAAAGGACGCGCGCGTAACTCGTTCTCGATCGGCTGCATGCCGATGGCCTCAAACAACCATCCGAAGTTCATTCCGGCGAGCACGAATGCCAGCCAAGGAAGGCGCCCGGCGAGAAAACCGGGTTCCCACATCCGTCGCGACGATGCGGTGAAGACCGGTGCGCGCCAGGCGCGTTGTCGAAACGCGAGCGCGGTGACGACGACGACCGACTCGATCTCGTGCTGGTGGTTTGCGATTACCAGCGTCGGCCCGGTATTCTTTGGAATGTGTCCCCAGCCGCGCACGCGATAGGCGGTCCGATAGTATGCGTACGTCGTCGTCGTCGCTAGCCAGCGCAACGGCTGCAAGTGCAGTGGTGGAAGAACGGGGCTATCCGGCCGCATCGTGCTCCGCAGCGAGCGCAGCCTTCCGGGCGGCCCTGGCGTCGCGATTGATGCGTCGCTGAATGCGCGCGTCACCGAAAACGAGATCGGTCAAGCGCGGCAACAGTTGGGTCGCAAGGATCGGCGCGCGATACGCCGCCGGGACGATGTGTCGCCGTCGCGGTCGGGCCACGGCCGCGACGATTGCCTCGGCCACGATCGAGGGATCGGGCAGGTTGTCGCCCATCGCCTCGTTCATCGTGGTTCGAACGAAGCCAGGTTCGACGAGCGTGACGCCGATGCCATAGCTGCGCACTTCGCGGCGCACCGAATCGGTCAAGCCGCGCAACCCGAACTTCGAGGCGGAATAGACGCCCATGACGGCGACTTCGCCGGCGACCGAGCCGACGTTCACGATCGAGCCGCCTCCCTGAGCGCGCATGATCGGCAGCACGGCGTGCATCAACCGAGCGGCGCCGAGTAAGTTGACGGCCAGAACGCGTTCGATTTCAGCATCGGTCGTATCGCCGAGGGCCGGGCTCGACCCGATGCCGGCGACGTTCGCCAGAACGTCGACGCGGCCGTAGGCGACCAGCGCTCGCGCCACCAGGCGATCGATATCGGTTCGTCGCGCGATGTCGGTCGGGACGATCAGCGCGGGGGTCCCATCGCGCTCCAACTCGCTCGCGATCGTTCGCAGCGCGTCGTCGTCGAGGGCGGCCAGCACTAAGGTCGTGCCGCGGCGCGCAAACGCCCGCACCGTTGCCGTTCCGATTCCGCCGGACGCACCGACCACGATTGCGACCGTCATCGCAATCCGCCTTGGTGACTGGCGTGTGCGTTTCCCTGCTCGCAGAAGCGTAGCGGGTGATCTGGCGCGCGGGTGACGCCGATGCGCGCCGAAATCACCAGCGCGCGGCGACGGTCATTTGCGGCGGCTAGCCACAGCGCGCCCGGCATGCAGAGATCGGTGCCGTTGAGACGGCGATCGATCGCAAACGCTTTCGCGAGCTTACCTGGGCCGCGCGCGAGATCGCGCACCGGGACGCCGGGGCGGAACCGCTCCAGCGTAGCGATGCCTGCGAGTGGTTCGGCCGCTCGAATCAGCACGCCGGCCCCGACCCCTTGCCGTTCGCTCGAGACGTTGAGCAGGTTGTGACCGTGCATTGTATAGACGTAGGCGTGACCGCGCGCGAGATAGAGCGAGCGCAGCCGCGGCGTCGGTCCGAAATACGCGTGCCCGGCTGGGTCGCCGGGAGGATACGCTTCCGTCTCGACGATCCGCCCCACGAGCCGCTCGCCCTGCAGCTCGCGCACGAGCAGTGTGCCGACAAGATAGCGCGCGAGCGCGACGGTGTCGGCGGGCAAATCTCGGCGCGCTAACCTCCGTCGAATGAAAGGGTCGGTTCCAAGCATCGACGCTAGGTCAGACGAAACGTGCTGCGCGCCCTGCGTCGCTCGGACTGGGAGTCAAGCCCTCGAAGCGGGCGCGCTACTTCCCTTTGGGACAACCTCCAAAGTGGCGCGGCACCCAGCCGGCGTGGATCCGTACCACGCCGGCCTTGTCCGTTAACTCGTAGACGAGCCGCGGCACGCTCTCACCGGCCGAAAACTCGGGCGAAGCCAACAGGTAGACGTCGCTGTTGGACGAGAGCGGGAAATCGCTGACACCACCCTTGGTGCCGGCGTAGAATCCTGCGATGTTTCCCTCGACGTCGCCTCGCTTGAAACCGTCGACGGTCTTCAAATCGGCCGGCGCCGCCAGGTCCGCGCGCACGATTTTTCCATCGCGAACCATGAACGTGACTCCGGCCGGGGCGGCGGGATGCGCGAAGTAACACGTGGCGTTCGGCGCGTGCACGGATTCGGCGAGCGGCAGACCTGCGGCTCCGGCCTGTGCCGGGGTCATTCCGAAACGTACCACGCCGACGCCGCCGACGGAAAGCGTGTCGCTTGCGGCGATCGTGCCCGGTGTGGCGCCGGCAGGCGAGGCGGCCCGCGCGGCCGAGGCGAGCGGCGACGGAGCGACCTGCGCCAAGCCGTTCGCTTGGGCCGCGCAGACGATAATGCTCAAGAGGCCAAGGTATCTCACCGGTGCGGCCATCGGAGTTGCATTTCGAAACGAAGCCAAATGCCCTCCCGGCGAGGAGGCCGGCGTTCCGGTCCGAAATCGCTCGAGGCTTCGCCCTCTCGCACGGAGCGCGCTTTCGACTCTCGGAGGTTTCGATGCGGCGAATCCCACGCGGCTCGACGTATGGCCGGCTCGTTCTTTCATTCCTGG
>JBDTCF010000080.1:0-4631 GCA_039923715.1 Vulcanimicrobiaceae bacterium | reverse complement strand
CCGACAGCTCATCTGGGATGGACTGCGCGCGCTGCACGCTCGCATCGATCTCGCAGCGTATCCCGTGGCAACCTTCATCGTCCCCAGCGGCTGGCACGGTGAGGGCTGGAAGAACGAGGGGTTCCAGCTCACGCGACCGGGCGCGACGTTAACCGATAAAGCGCTCACGATCGCGCCCGGCGCCTGGGTTCCCCTGCCATTTTCGCGCGAGTGCGCGTCGCCGCCGCAGTTCGCCGTCGCCGGCAGCGCTCGCATCCCCGAATGGTCGCGCATCGAGGGCCTGTGGCGGCCCGTCTCTCGTTTCGTATGGCAAGCACTGCTCCGGAACGAACAACCGAGCGCGCTCGACGTGCGTTTCGTACCTCGACGCGGAGGTGACACGTCGCTGGTGCACGTGGAATCGTTCGCCGTTCTGGCGCGCGCGAGCGGAACGTTTCGGCTCCTCGCGGCATGCGCGAATCCACACTATGACTCGGTCGGCGTGACCTGGGTCGACATCGCCGTGCGCCCGGCCGGCGCCCGCGCGTCCGGCACGCTAGGCGGTTCTTGACCGGGCGTTCTTTTCCGTCGTTTTGGCGATGTCGTCCGAGTAAACACAGTAGGATCGCCGTCCGGTCGTCTTCACATGATAGAGCGCAGCACGAAAAAGGCCCGGACTTGACCCGAGCCTTTTTTTGGTATCTCCCCTAACCTTCTTCGTCGTTGCTGGATTCCTCGCCGTCGTCGTCCTCAGCCTCCGCGTCGTCGGTATCGTCGCCGACGCTCGGATCCGCGCCGGTATCGTCAATCTTGTCGCCGTCCACCGTTTCATCCCTCGCTGGTCGTAGTTGAGTGTGGCTGGCGAGTACCCAAAAAACGCTGCCGCTAACGATCGTCGGGCGGGCGTCGATCCAATCCGGCGGCAGCGTGCCAGCGCCGGAAAACGATGACAACAATGTGCCACATCGTTTACCGATGCGTCCGGCACAGCGAACGTTAGTGCGGCGGACCCGGCATTCGTAGGTTGGTCCGGCCCCCGGCCGAAAGACCCCATCCGGTCGAGAACGCCGGCTGCAACCGCGGCCGAGCAGAGGGCATACGAGGAGCGCCGACCCCGCAAGGATTTCCGAGCGCCGAATATTCGATACCTGGCTCCGTTGACAAGCGACATTCGCCTCGCTATTGTAGGTGGGCGACGTTCATCGTGGCGCTTGTTCCTTGGTGATCTAAAATCTGGAATTCGTTAGCCCCCTGACCGTACTTACAGCAAAGTCGGGCGGTGCTTCTCGTGACCAACCAACGGATGACGATCGGCTGGACTCGGTGTACGCTCTTTCGTCATTTACTTCGGGCATTTCGTACCGGGTTTTGCCTGCTCGCGACCGCTGGACTGACGCTCGTGGCGCCGGGATGCGGCGCCTCGAGCAATCGCGCCCCACACCTGACGCCGGGGCCGGCCGGTGCGTTCGCCGCGACGCCGATGGGCAACGATCGCATCGTCGTGCTCGCAGGCAGCGCCCAGAGCCGCACGCTTTACGTGCTCGACCTGCGCAGCGATCTCGTTGTGCGCAGTTTCGGGGTGACCGGTGATGCGAGCGACGTGACCGCCATCGACGCCGATTCGGTTTTGATCGGAATCGGCGTCAACGATCGGGGCCGTTCGGTCGGTGCACTCGAACGCTGGGATTTGACCGGGAAAAGACTGCAAATAACACCGCTGCCATCGGCCGTAGTCGCGCTAACGCGCGCGATCGACGGCGTAGCGTACGCACTCGTCGCGCACGGCACGTCGCGGGCCGCTTTCCCCGTCACACTCTCTACTTTGAGCCTGGGCACCCCGCTCTCGCTCGATTCGGACGTTGCTTCGCTCTCGCAGTGCAAAATCGGATCGCGGGACTACCTGCTCTACACGCTCGGCGATCCCGGCGTCGTGGTCGTGCGTGACGTGGATTCGACAATGACCGCAACGAGCGTCGCCCGCGTCTCGAAGCCGACCTGCGTGGATGGAAATCCCACGATTTATGGAATCGCCCGCGGCTTCGTCTCGCGGAGCATCGTTGAGCTTCGCATTCCAACGCTCGAGCAGCGTGCGGAGATCGGCGCCTCGAACGATTTGAGTGCGCTCTACGCAGCGCCGGACAATCACCTCGTGGCGCTCAACGCGACCACACGCCTCAGCAGCGTGGAAAAATTTGGGGACGAGTCGCTGGACGCCGGCGCGCCCTCGCCGTAGGGCGCACGAACGGAGGGACCGGCGAACCTGAGGCGGGTAAACACCCTAACATGGTGCGACACGCCCTCTTGGTTCTCGCCTCGGTCCTCGCCGCAACCGGCGCTTGCGCTTCCTCCGAGGCACCGAACCCAGCCGGTCGACCTGCCGTTCCGGAAGGTTTCTCGCTTGTCACGATCGCGCACGTGCCCAACGTTCGCGAACTCGCGGTCGCGCCGAACGGCGACCTGTTGGCCGGGACGCTCGGGCGCGAGATCGTCGTGCTGGCGGACGCGCAGGGGACCCCGCACCCCCCTGCGACCTTCGTTCGCGCCGATGACGCGCCCGCGTCCGGCATCGCGCTCGCAAGCGACGCGCTGTACGTCGGGACCCAGTTCGGCGTTTGGAAAGTACCGTACCGTACGGGCGATCGCAAGGCCAGGGAGAGCCTGAAGCGCATCGCGAGCATCCGCCCGAGCGGCATCGCGAGCGACCACCACACGACGTCGCTCGCGCTCGACGGGGAACAACTCTACGCGAGCGTCGGATCGTCGTGCGATGCGTGCGATCCCGAACTCGACGCCACGCGAGCGACCGTCCAGGAAATGGGCCTCGACGGCAACGGCATGCACCCCAAGGCCATCCACATCCGCAATGCGATCGCGCTCGCGATCGATCCGGCGACGCACGTTTTGTGGGCGGGAGTCGCAGGACAGGACGAACTGGTCAACGGGCACCCCTACGAAATCTTCGATCCGGTCGGCGCGCACGCCGGCACGGTCGACTACGGCTGGCCGCATTGCTACGAGAATCGGCGCGCAGTTAAGCCGGGCGCGGACTGCACGCACCAGATCGTTCCGCGAGTCGTCTTCCCGGCCTACGAAACGCCGATCGGGGCGGCGTTCTATCCGCTCCATCCCACTGGGCGCTTCGCGTTTCCGCCGGCGTACCGCGGGGCGGCTTTCGTAACCTTACACGGGTCCTGGCATCAACCGCTCGTCCCGCCGCGCGTGGTCTTCGTTCCGCTCGACGGGGACAACCCGCGCAAGCCCGTCGATTGGGGCGATCCGCACGTCCAGTGGCGCGATTTTTTGTCCGGGTTTCAAGCGAGCGACGGCGGCCGCATCGGCCGTCCGACCGGGATCGCCGTCGGAACCGACGGTAGCCTGTTCGTCGCCGACGATTCGGCCGGCGCCATCTATCGGATTCGGCCGACCCGATGAGCGATGGGCCTGAAAAACTGACCTACGGTTCGTACCTGCAGATCGAGGGTCTTCTCTCCTTGCAGCATTTGTTGAGCGATCCACCGCAGCACGACGAGCTACTGTTCATCATCGTCCACCAGGCGTACGAACTCTGGTTCCGTCAGACCCTGCACGAGATCGAGGCGGCGATGAGCCATCTCGATCGCGACGAGTTGCTTCGGGTCGCTAAGAATTTCCGGCGCATCCACGCGATCCAGCGGTTGTTGGTATCGCAGTTCGACGTACTCGAGACGATGACGCCCGTGGAGTTCAACTCGTTTCGCGATCGTCTCAACCCGGCCAGCGGTTTTCAATCGGCGCAGTTCCGCGAGATCGAAACCCTATGCGGCGTCGGTAAATCGGCGTATCTGCACTACTTCGAACCGACGGCTGCGGAGCGCGCGCGGCTGGAGCGCCGGCTCGGGCAACCCACGTTCTACGATGCGCTCAAGGGAACGCTGGCTCGCCGCGGTTTCGCCGTGAGCACCGCCCAAGAACTCGTCGCGTCGTTCAAAGCGATCTACGAAGGCGCCGAAGAGCGCGACTACGACCTGTACCTGCTGCTCGAAGACTTCATCGAGTTCGACGAGCGCCTGTTGCTGTGGCGCAACCGTCACGTGTTAATGGTGGAACGCATGATCGGGATGAAAAAGGGAACGGGCGGCTCGCTTGGGGTTTCGTACTTGCAAAAGACGCTCGTCAACCGGCTCTTTCCCGAGTTGTGGGAAGTGCGCACCAGCCTAGGTACTTCGGCCTACTAAGGCAGGCGAAATGGCCCGTGGCGGAGCGGGTGATCGGATCGCCGGCTGCGGATCGGCTCGCGCGTGCGTCGTCGGGTCGTGCTTCGCTTGAGTCCAGGCGCGACGCGTGGCACGTACATCGCTTCGTCGTAGAGGACACCTTGGAGCGGAAGGCCGATCGCGAACACACCGATCGGGCGCGCCGCGGCGAAGGCGGTCGCAATGTAGTCGCCGACCATCGAACCGAGCGACGTCGCGGCCAGCCAGTCGAGCGACATTGGACCGGCGAGGGTCTGCGGGGCGCTCCAACTCGCGCCGCCGTCCGTGGAGCCGACGAACCCGACCTCGAGTTTGCAGTTGGCGCGCGTGCACGCGGTTTGCGGATAATAGTAGTAGGTCAAGCCCACGTGCGCGCCGCCGCCCGACGTCGTGGGATCGATGCCGAGCCCCGGAATGAAG
>JBDTCF010000079.1:0-19465 GCA_039923715.1 Vulcanimicrobiaceae bacterium | reverse complement strand
CCGAGTTTTCGGGGACTAGTCGGGCGCCCCTGTGCTCGGTTGCGGGCTCGCAGCGAACAGCGAACCGAACGTGCCGTCCGACTCAAAGCCCGGATAGCTGACTCCGGTAAGAAACAGACCTTGCGGCGGCGCGGTCGGTCCGGCGACGCGACGATCGCGCGCGGCAAGAATCGCAGGGAGTTCGGCGAGGTGGCGACGTCCCGTGCCGATCTCGAGCAACGTTCCGACGACGATTCGCACCATGCGATGCAAGAAGCCGTTACCGCGCAGACGGAAACGCACGAGGTCCGCGTCGCGCTCGATTTCGAAGGCACGGATCGTTCGCACGGTCCCGCCGCGCAGCGGCGGGTCGGCGCAAAACGACGCGAAATCGTGCTCGCCGACGAGCGTGCGGGCAGCCTCCCGCAAACCCTCGAGATCGAGTTCTCGATATTCGAAGTGCGCAAAGCGACGGAACGGAGCGCAGGGAGCCGCCCGTGCCAGAACGAGGTACGCGTACCGGCGTTCGAACGCCGAGAAACGCGCCGAGAAGTCGTCGGCGACGCGGCTCGCGTCCCGAACGCTCACATCGTTGGGAAGCTGGCTGTTGGTGGCGATCGCAAGTCGCTCCACCGGGAAGTCCGCCCGGCCGCGAAACGAAACGACTTGTCCCAACGCGTGAACCCCCGCGTCGGTACGGCCCGCGATCGTGAGCTTGATTGGGGACTCGAACAGCCGCGAGAGCGCGCTTTCGAGCGTTCCCGCGACCGTGCGCTGGTCCGGCAGATATTGCGCGCCGCAGAAACCCGTCCCGTCGTACTCGACGACGAGACGGTAGATCGAATCCGAACCGTTCGCGCCGTTACGCGCCGCGGCGCGGAACCTCGCGATGCTCGTCCAGATCGAGCACGTCGGCCCACGTCCGAACGTCGCTGCGGCCGGGCGCCGCGGCGTCGCGCAGGTTGACGAAGTACTCTTCGCTCTCGGGGTCAGGTTCGCGGCTGAGGAATTCTGCGTTCCACGCGGCGATCTCGGCCGGCGACTTCTTCGCGGCGAACTCCTGCGCGTAGCGCTCGATCTCGGCGTCATCAGCCCCCGCCACGCGGTCGCGGTACGCAACGGAGTCGATGCCGAGGAAGCCGAACACCGCTTCGTCCATCCCGCAGTTGTAATTGTACTCGCCCAACGTTTCGGCCGCCGAAGCCCTGGCCTTGTCGGTGGCACGGGCCAACATCACGACGCCGGCCAACTTGTCGTAAACGCTTCGCGGATAGTGTTTGGTCAGGTCCATGGATCTCCTTAACCTCTGGTTGATGGCTCGCGCGCTCGCGCTCGACGCGCACTCGCTCGTAACCCGAAGCCGCGCGCCCCGGTTTCCGCAACTCGGGATCCAAGGCAGCTGAACGAATCAGAATTTCCAAGGGCATACGGAGCGACCGCCCGGAAGGAGTCGCCATGGTCCTCGGCTTCGTGGCACATCTGTATCGCTATCCGACCAAGAGCCTGGCCGGCGAAGAACTGCGCGCGGTCGACGTTACGAAAGAAGGCGTCGCACGGGACCGGATCCGTGCTCTCCACGTTGCGACCGCGGACCACGCCCGCAGCGGGAAGCCGTACCGCGGCAAGGAGGACAGCGGGCTTCACCTGCTCGGACGAATCGAAGAGGCCATCGCGCTGGGCGCGCGGCACGGCGTCGCCCTCGCGCGCGTCGAGGGCGGCCGCCACTTCGATGCGGCGCCGATTTCGCTGATCTTCGACACCTGGCTCGGCGACGCGAGCGCGCGCTGCGGGATAGAGCTCGAGCCAATGCGCTTTCGTCCGAATATCGTCGTGCGGGCGGAAGCGGGATTTCTTGAGAGCGAGGCATCGTTCATCGGCGCGCGGCTTCGAATCGGCACGGTCGATTTCGAGGTCCTCGATACGATCCGTCGTTGCGTCACGCCGACCTACGATCTCCGCACGGGCGAATCGAATCCCGACATCCTTCGCACCATCGCCCAAGAACGCGACAACGTGATGGGCATCTATTGCGCGGTTATTACCCCCGGTCACATCCCTTCCGGCGCCGCGGTCGAGCGCCTATGAGGCAGCGCGCTATTCCAGCGTGCGCTGCAGCGGGAAGAGGATCACGTCGCGGATCGAGGGATTATTCGTTAGGAGCATCACGAGCCGGTCGACGCCGATGCCGATGCCGGCGGTGGGCGGCATGCCGTGCTCGAGCGCGCGTACGAAATCCCAATCGGGCGGAGGTATCTCCACGTCGCCGCGCGCCCGCTCCGCGATCTGTGCCTCGAAACGACGCCGCTGATCGTCGGGATCGTTGAGTTCCGTAAAGGCGTTGGCGACCTCGAAGTTCGCTGCGAACAGCTCGTAGCGATCGACGATCTCGCCGTCGCCGGCCTTGCGCTTCGCGAGCGGCGAGAGCACGAGCGGGTAGTCGTGCACGAACGTCGGCACGTCGAGGTGCGGCTCTACCAGCCGTTCGAAGATTTTGTCCAGCGCGTGCGCGTGCGTCGGCGACTCGGGCAAGCCTAATCGCTTGAGAATCGCCGCGGCGCCGGCCGGCTCGAGAAGTTCGGCCCGCGCGAGACCACCCCACTCGCGTAAGGCGTCGAGGTAAGCGATCCGGCGGAACGGGCGCGCGAACGAGATCTCGCGCTCGCCGACCGTCAAACAGTCGCCCCGTGCGACGAAGGCAACCAAGTGCGCGAGCAGTTCTTCATTGAACGCCATCATCTCGTCGACCGACCAGTACGCAGCGTAGAGCTCGAGCATCGTGAACTCGGGGTTGTGGGTCGTGTCGATCCCTTCGTTGCGGAATATCCGTCCGATCTCATAGACGCGCTCGAGCCCGCCGACGATCAGGCGCTTGAGGCTCAGTTCGGTCGCGATGCGCAGATCGAGCTCGACGTCCAACGCATTCGAATGCGTCCGGAAGGGGCGCGCGGCGGCGCCGCCTGCGACGTGCAAGAGCGTGGGCGTCTCGACTTCGTAGAAACCGCGTGCGTCGATGAAGCGTCGCACCTCCGAGACGATGCGGCTGCGCGCGATGAAAACGTCGCGTACCTCGGGATTAACGATCAAGTCGACGTAGCGTTGCCGATACCGCTTCTCGACGTCGACTAGCCCGTGCCACTTGTCCGGCAACGGGAGCAACGCTTTGGCCAGCACCTCCAACTCAAGGACGCGTAACGTCAACTCGCCGGCCTTCGAGCGGAAGACCGTACCGCTTGCACCGACGACATCCCCGATGTCGAGCGTGTCGAAGGCGCCGAAGGTCGCCTCACCGACAGCGTCCTTGCGAACGTACAGCTGCAGTTTCCCCGTTCGGTCGTGCAGGTCGGCGAAGAACACGTTCTTGCCCATCTTGCGTAGCGCCAAGATGCGTCCGGCGAGCGCTACGCGTTCGTCTGAGGGCTCGGCCTCTGCGGTCAGGTCCGCGAAACGCTTCCCGACATCGATGGCGTGGGCCGTGACCTCGTACCGGGTCGCGAGAAACGGATCGCGCCCGAGCGCGCGCAGCGCAGCGAGGTTGCTGCGCCGGGCCTCGATCAGTTCGGCCTCGCGCCGACCGACCTCAGCGGTTTCTTCGGCGCCGCGTCCCGCCGGCGCGACATCGCTCATCGAACGCGAGGCACGACGCTACGACGCTTTCTTCGCGGCCGTCTTCTTCTTCGAACCGATCGTCTCGATCTTATACTGCCGCATCCCGCGCGGCGTCTCAACGTCGACAACCTCCCCTTTTTTGCGACCAATCAGGGCCTTGCCGAGCGGCGATTCGTTGGAGAGCCGGCTATTCGCCGGATCGGCTTCCGTCGATCCGACGATTGCAAACTCGCGCGCATCGCCGCCGGGAACTTCCTTGACCTTGACGGTGGCGCCGAGGTGCACTTCGTCGGCCGGCGATTCTGAGGCGTCGATAATGCGGGCGTTCCGAATCATGGCCTCGACGCGCAAAATGCGACCCTCAACGAAGGCTTGTTCTTGTTTGGCGTCCTCGTACTCGGCATTTTCCGAGATGTCGCCAAACTCTTTGGCCTGTCGGATCCGCTCGTTGACTTCACGTCGATGCACGGACTTGAGATCGTCGAGCTCTTCCTCGAGCTTCGTGAGGCCTTCTTTGGTTATCGCAAGTTCTCTGTCGTTCACGTAGCTCTGCAACCTCTCGGGTCCAAAAACACGAAGAAAGACGCGGTGTCCCACGTCAGCGCCGGATGTTCGGCCTCCCCAGGCACAAAGCCCTCCACCCCCGGGTCCCTCCGGGGGCAGGCGCGCTCGTAGGCGAAACCCTATGGGAGTTCGTGCCACCCGTAATGGAGCGCTCCGTGAACGGTTTCCCGCCCGCCCGAGCCCTTGCGAGCGCCCTAATGGTCGCCGCGCTGGCGTTCCCGGCCACCGCCCGAGGGGACGATTTCGTCGATCTGAACTGCTCCAGCGCAACCGTACCGATGCGCGCCCTGCTCGATCTCAAGGCGCATCTCCCACAGCCGCTCGGCCGCCTGCTCGATGCTTCGCAAGCCGTTGCGCACGAGTACGAGCGCTGCGCCGCGAGCTACCGCTCGGCGTTCCAACTGGAGAACATGAACTACGCACTATTCCAGAAGGGCCGCCAAGAGTTGTTTACCGGCCAACTCGAGGCGAAGTACGGAGACCCGGGCCGCGCCCGCGCCGCTCTCAACGACGCGGCGAGCGAGATGCAGATCATCATCGGCTACAAAGATCGTGCGAAGGATCCGGGGCCCGACCAAAACGCGGCGGGCGCGCGAGGCATCCTCGACTCACGCAACGACAACGTCCCCTCGGCGTTCGAGCAGCCGGCAAAAGCGATTCTCAAGCAAGCGCAAGACCTGCTCGCAACCCTGGCCGTACCGGCAACGCCGAGCCCCGCCCCAACCAAATAATCGCCCTATCGCGTGCGTTCGTTTTCGGGGAGCGCGGGAGACGGCTGGCGGCGCCAAGCGAGTTCGCCGTTTCCGCCGCGGAGCAGCGAGGTTCGGAAACCGTAGAACGCATAGACGGCCATGCCCGCTACGAACCACACGACGAAGCGAATCCAGGTCGCACCCGAGAGCCCGCCGATCATCATCCCCAAACACAGCACGGCGCCGAGCACGGCGACCAGCGGCGCGAAGGGCGCCCGAAACGGGCGCGCGGCATCGGGACGCGTCCAGCGGAGCGCGAGGACGCCCGCGCAGACGATCGTGAAGGCCGAAAGGGTCCCGATGTTCACCAATGCGAGCAGAACGTCGAGCGGAACCGCGCCTGCCAAGATCGCGATGATCCCGCCGGTGACGAGCGTCGTGAGGACCGGCGTCTTCGTCCGCGCGTTCACGCGCGACACAAAGGGCGGGAGCATGCGGTCGCGGGCCATGACGTAAAAGATTCGAATCTGTCCGAGCAGCGAGGTCAGCATCACGGTCGTAGTTCCCGCGATGGCGCCGACGAACACGATGCCGGCAAGCCAAGGGTTGTTGCCGGCCCGAATGACGGCGTCACCCATCCCCGCGTCCTTGTTGATGTGTTCCCACGGAACGACTCCGACGGTTACCCAAGCGATTGCGATGTAGAGGACGGCCCCAATTGCGAGCGAGCCGACCACCGCGAACGGCACGTCGCGTTCGGGGCGACGCGCTTCCTCAGAGGCAACGGTTACCGTGTCGAAGCCGATATATGCGAAGAAAACGAGCGCCGCACCGCTGACGACGCCGTGCAGGCCCTTCGGAAACACCGGATGGAAGTTCGTCGGATGGATCGCGCTTGCGAGACCGACCACGAACACGACGATCGCCACGACTTGTATGATGACGAGGAACGAATTCGTCGACGACGACTCCTTGATTCCGATCGCCAGCAACACCGCCAACGTCAGCACCACGCCGGCCGCGAGCAGATCGACCTGAGAATGCGCGAGATCGATCCGTCCGCCGGCAACCTGTAGGTGAGCGACCTGCGCCCACTCGGGGACCTTGACCCCGAAATTCAACAGAATCGTTTGCACGTAGCCGGACCACGAGGCCGCCACCGGCGCGACGCTGATCCCGTACTCGAGCAGAAGGTCCCAGCCGATGATCCAGGCGACGACCTCGCCCAAGGTCGCGTATGCGTACGTGTAGGCGCTGCCGGCAATCGGCACCATCGACGAGAGCTCCGCATAGCACAGCGAGACGAAGAAGCATGCCAAACCCGAGAGGAGGAACGAGACGATGACGCCGGGGCCGGCCGCCAGCGTGCCG
Source organism: Vulcanimicrobiaceae bacterium (assembly GCA_039923715.1). Classification (GTDB taxonomy): domain Bacteria; phylum Vulcanimicrobiota; class Vulcanimicrobiia; order Vulcanimicrobiales; family Vulcanimicrobiaceae; genus JBDTCF01. The sequence goes on along the minus strand of JBDTCF010000079.1, from coordinate 13,253 downwards.
ATGCCGATCGTCGTGAAGATTCCCCCGAGCATCGTTCCAAGCCCGACGGCGATCAGGCCCCACACGCCGAGGCAGCGCCGTAACGCCGGGCCTTGCCCTGCGCGGACGCGGTCGTGCGGCTGGCACAGGAACAGTCGTTGAATCAGCGACACGCCGCGCGTCCGAGCCCGCGCGCGCGGCGGCCAGCGCGGTTCACTCCGCTTTGAACCAGCCGGAGGGTTCGACGGCGAGGTTGACGTTGATCTGTTTGGTTTCGGTATAGGCGTCGTACCCGTAGGTTCCGAGTTCGCGACCGATTCCGGACTGTTTGTAACCGCCCCACGGCGCCTCGTTGTACGTCGGATGGTAGGCGTTGATCCACGTGATGCCGGCACGCATCGCCCGTACGACGCGATGCGCGCGCGCCGCGTCGGTCGTGAACACGGCTCCCGCAAGCCCGTACACCGTGTCATTCGCGAGTGCGATCGCCTCGGCTTCGTCCTCGAACGGAAGCACCACGAGAACGGGGCCAAAGATTTCTTCCTGGACGATTTTCATCGAGGAGCGCACCTCGGTGAAGATGGTGGGTTCGATGAAGTTCCCGCGCGCGCCCAAGCGGTGGCCGCCGGTCGCGAGCGACGCTCCCTCGTCGACGCCCGCCTTAATGTAGCCCTCGACGCGCTCGCGTTGCCGCTCGTGAACGAGTGGCCCCATCTCCGTAGCTGGATCGAAACCGTCGCCGACCACGATTCGCTTCGCGCGCGCGACCAATTCCTCGACGAACCGCTGCGCGATGCCTCGTTCGACGAGCAGTCGCGAACCCGCCGAGCAGACTTGCCCCGCATTCGCGTAGATGCCGAACAGCGCGTAGTCGACCGCCGTTTCCCAATCGGCGTCGGCGAAAACGACGTTGGGTGACTTGCCGCCAAGTTCGAGCGAAATCTTTTTCAAGTTTCCGGCAGCGGCGCGCATGATGCTGCGTCCGGTCGGAACGCTGCCGGTGAACGCAATCTTGTCGACCGCGAAACTCTCGGCGAGCGGCGCGCCCACGGCCGGACCGCCGCCCGTCAGAACGCTCAGCACGCCTTCGGGAAATCCAAGGCCCTGCATCGCCTTCGCGAGCCACAGCGCCGAAAGTGGCGTCAGCTCCGAGGGCTTAAGGATGCAGACGTTGCCGGCGGCGAGCGCGGGTGCGAGTTTCCAGACGGCCATCAGCAACGGATAGTTCCAGGGGACGATCTGCCCGCACACCCCGATCGGTTCGCGTACGACGAACGTTTGGGACGCGGCCGGAACCTCGAAGGTCTGGCCGTGCGGCTTGGACGCGAAGCCGGCATAGTAGCGGAAGCACTGGGCCGCGTCGGCGACGTCGAATTGGGATTCGCGCAGCGGTTTGCCGCACGAAAGCGTTTCCATGCGCGCCAGCATCGGAGCGTTCGCGTCGATCTTGTCGGCGAGCGCCGCGAGCAGGCGCGCGCGTTCGACGGCCGGCGTGCGCAGCCACGGACCGTCGTCGAAGGCGCGTCGCGCTGCCGCGATCGCGCGCTCGGCGTCGGCCGGCGTACCCTCGGCAGCGTAGGCCACGATCGCGTCGGTCGCCGGATCGACGAGCGGCCGGCGGCCACCATCGGCCGCGCCGACCCATTCGCCCGCGACGAACATGGCCAGGGTGCCCTCGGTCGTCCGCTCGAGTTCGGCGAGCGGTGCAGCCCGGTCTTCGGTTGGTGGCGTGACGACATCGAGCATCGGCGCTTCTCCTGCGAATCCTGTGCGGGCCGAGGATTCCGTTGCGGCGTTCACGTCCCTTGCATGGCGGCCGCCCGACGCGAGCGCGAAACCGTCGCGAGGGCTTCGGCGAGGACGGTAAAGACCCGGTCGGCCTGGTCCGTACGAATCACGAGCGGCGGTTCGACGCGCACGACGCGCGCGTTGACCAACGTCCCGGCCACCAACACCCCGCGTTCGAACATCGCCTTCGCGACCGCAAACCCGACCTGGTCGTCCGCAAACTCGAGCGCGATCATCAGGCCGAGGCCGCGAACGTCGACGACCACGTCCTCGTATCCCGTGACCGCCGCGCGCAGACCCGCGAGCATGTAGTCCCCCATGCGCGCCGCGCGGTCCGGAAGGTCTTCTTCAAGTGTGGCTTCGAGCGCGGCGAGCGCCGCCGCACAGGCGAGCGGGTTCCCGCCGAACGTCGTCGTGTGCAGAAACGGGTTATCGAACAACCGCGAAAAGACGCGTTTTCCGGCCACGACGGCGCCGGCCGGCATGACCCCGCCGCCGAAGGCTTTGGCCAGGCACAGAATATCCGGGACGACGTTCCAGTGCTCGCACGCGAACAGCCTGCCGGTACGTCCCATCCCCGTCTGCACTTCGTCCAAGATCAGCAACGCGCCGTACTCGTCGCACAGCGTGCGAACTCCGGGAAGATACTCGTCGTCGGGAATATTCACGCCGCCTTCACCCTGAATGGGTTCGAGGATCACGGCCGCGACATCTTCGCCGACCGCGTGGAGGGTGTGGAGTCGCCGCCGTAACTCGGCGAGATTGTTAAACGGCACGTGTTCGACGCTCGGAAGCATCGAGCCGAACGGGCGGCGGAACTCCGCCTTGGCGCTGACCGAAAGCGCGCCGAAACTCTTGCCGTGGAAGCCGCGGGTCGCCCCCAGCACCGTTTGTTTTGCTGGATCGTAGGCACGCGCGAGCTTGAGCGCGGCCTCGACCGCTTCGGTTCCGCTATTGCAAAAAAAGGCGTACTGAAGGTCGCCGGGCGTCACCAGGGCGAGCGCCTTCGCCAGCATGGCGCGCAACGGATCGAGCAAGTCCTGACTGTGGAGCGCTTGCCGGCGCAGTTGCGCTTCGACGGCGGCGACGACTTTGGGGTGGCGGTGGCCGAGGTTGAAAATGCCGAATCCGCCCAGACAGTCGATGTACTCGCGGCCGTTGACGTCGACGAACGTCGAGGGACCGGAATCCGCCCACTCGACGGCCGCGTCGAGCCCTCCGCCGGTCACCGACTTGCGATACGCGAGGAAACCCGGGTTGACGTGGTCGCGAAATCCGTCGATCGTCTCGCGCACGACCCAGCGTGCGTCTTCCGACGAAAGCACCGGACTTTCGATGAGTTGCAGGACTCGGCGCAGGTACGCGCGTGCGGCGTTCAACGCGTCGGCGAGCCGAGCACGGCGGTGCATGCGGCGGTGAAACGATCGAAGCCCAGCGCGACCTCGGTATCGGTGGCGACGAGCGGGATGAGGAACCGCACGACGTTCGCGTGTGGACCCGCGGTCAAAAGCAGCAGCCCCCGCGCGCACGCTTCGTCGACGATCGCTTTCGCGACTCCTCGTCCGTGCGCGTCGTGCGGGAGCCCCTCGACGAACTCGAGGCCGACCATCGCACCCAGGCCGCGTACCTCGCCGATCTGCGCGTAGCCTGCCGCCATCGCTTCGAGCCGCGTACGTACCTGCGCACCGATCGCCTGCGCACGCGCGCACAGTGCCTCGCGCTCGAAGACCGCAAGCGTTGCGAGCGCCGCGGCGCAGGCGACCGGGTTACCGGCGAACGTCCCGCCGAGGCCGCCGGGTTCGACCGCATCCATCACGTCGGCTCGCCCGATGACGGCCGCCAGCGGAAGTCCGCCGGCCAGGCTCTTCGCAACCGCAATCAGGTCGGGAACGACGCCGGCTTGCTCGATCGCAAACATCGTCCCCGTGCGACCGAATCCCGTTTGCACCTCGTCGAGCGCCAACAGGATGCCGTAGCGGTCGGCAATGCGACGCAGCGCGGTGAGAAACGCGAACGGAGCCGGAACAAACCCGCCTTCGCCGAGGACGGGTTCGATCACGATCGCGGCGACGCGTTGCGGTGAGACTTCGGTTGCGAACAACTCGTCGAGTGCCGCTAGCGCGCGCTCGGCAGTCCAACCACGATACGCGTAGGGATACGGGGCGTGATAGACCTCGCCGGCCCACGGCCCAAAGTTCTGGCGATACGGAGCGACCTTACCCGTCATCGTCAGCGTCAACAGCGTGCGGCCGTGGTAGCCCCAATGAAAGGCGACGACCGCTGGCCGGCCGCTCGCGGCTCGCGCAATCTTGACGACGTTTTCGAGCGCTTCGGCGCCCGTCGAAACGAGCAAGGTCTTCTTCGGGTGTGTGCCCGGTGCGAGCGCATTGAGGCGTTCGCACAGCGCGACGTACGAAGCGTAGGGCACGACTTGGAACGCGGTATGCGTAAAGCGTTCGAGCTGCGCGACGATCGCGGCCTGAACGTCGGGATGGCGATGGCCCAGGTTGAGCGTTCCGATCCCGCCGGCGAAATCAAGATATTCGTGCCCGTCTACGTCCCATAGGCGCACCCCCTCCGCGCGCTCGGCAAAAAACGGGAAGGCGGACGCAACCCCACGCGCGACCGCGGCCTCGCGCCGGCGCTGGAGGTCGACCGTCAACGGTTCGGCGACGTACACGGTGTCGATTGGACTTCCTTCTTGGAGGGCTTCCACCGTCATTGTAACCGTCGCTACACATGTGGGCTACGTGTCAATGGTACATATTTGGTGGGAAATACTGTCGCGTTTGTCTAATTGACCGAACGTGATGCGCGTACGCGACGTGTTAACCCTCGGTTCGTTTCGGCGCGCACGCATCGTCGCGGGTGAAGCCGGGCTAGACCGCACCGTTCGTTGGGCGCACGTGGTCGACGTTCCCGAGCCGGCGCCTTGGCTCGGGCCCGACCAACTTCTTTTGACGACCGGCTACGCTTGGCCGAGCGAAGCGCCCGCGCATGCGCGCCAGCTTGAAGCGCTCGCGGCTCGCGGCATCGCCGGCATCGCGCTTGCCGTGCCCGGCTATGCCGAGCGCTTTTCCGATGCTGCGCTACTCGTTGGCGAACGAAACGCGCTCCCGCTGATCGAGCTTCCGTGGGACGTTCCGTTCGTGGACGTCACCCAGGAATTGCACCAGACGCTTCTGGCTGCACAACAGCGCGCGCTCGAGCGCTCCGAAGCGATTCATCGTGCGCTGACGCGCGTGGCGACCGAGGGCGCCGGCGTTGCGGACCTGGCACACCGCCTCGGCGAACTGATCGGGCGCTCGATCGCAATCGAGGATCCTTCGGGAGTGCTGCTCGCGCACCACAAGGTTGCCGATTCCGAAGATCCGGCTCGACGACAAACGGTCGCGGGTGCGCACAGCCCGCCCGAGCTCACCGACGCGCTCGCGCGGGCCGGCCATCTCGAACGCATTCGCGCAAGCGCCACGCCCGTCCGCATTCCCCCGATGCTCGAGGTTGGTCTCGGAGCGCGCGTCGTGTGTCCGATCCGCGTCGCCGACGAACTCGCCGGCTTCGTTTGGATCATCGAAGGCGACGAACCACTTTCCGAGCTCGACCACCGCGCCGCGGAACACGCCGCACTCGTCGCCGCGGTGCAGATCGCGCGGACGCGCGAGTTGGCACAACTCGAGGCGCGCCTCGGCCATGCCACCTTCCTTTCGCTGTTGGAGGCGCCCGACGCAACGCCGCAGACGCTCGAACGCGCGCGCCTGTTGGGTTTCAATCCGGGCGAACGCTACCGCGTCGGGATCGTCGTCCTCTATGAAGCCTTACCCCTGGAGCGCGACGGGGTGCTGCGGCGCGAGCATCTGGCCGAACGCTTGCGCCGCGAACTCGTCCGCGCCGGGGCCGTGCAACCCATGCTCGGCACGTCGCTCAACCTGATTCCCTTCCTCCTACCCGAGTCGCTCGATCCCGAACGTCTCGCGCCGGCGCTCGACGACCCGCGCGACCGAATCGTTCTGGGCCGCGCGCACGACGGAACGCGCGGGCTGCGCGCCGGGTATCTCGAAGCACGTTCGCTCATCGGCTACGCCCGCGCCGGAGAGATCGTGCGCTACGAAGACGTCCTCGTGCCGCGCGTGCTGCTCGGCGATGCCGAAGCGCGCGAGGCGTTTTTGGAACAGCTTTTGGGGCCGCTCCGTTCGCTCAGAGGGCACGCCGGGTTGCGGGACGCTTTGCTGACGTACGCGGACGAGGGATTTCACTTTCGTCGGACCGCCGAGCGGTTACAGATCCATCCGAACACGCTGCGCTACCGACTCGAACGGATCCGCGACGCGACCGGCATCGAACTCGACGATCCCGAGATTCGCTTCCGCGTCCAGTTAGCGAGCCGCTTAGTGCGAACCCGTCAGGTACCCTAAGAACGGGTCGCGGACGGCGCCGGCGATGGCGATGGAAAAAGACCCGTCACGTCGCTCGGAAAACTAATAGTCCGACGCGTGGACGCTGAATTGTGCGCGCGCGTGCACGAGAAGGGTGTTGGCAGCGGCATCGACCTCTTCGTCGCGCAGCAGCCAGTACCGACCTTCCTCGCCGTAAGTCAGCGGCGCCGCAAACCTTCCGCTGGCCACCACGTATTGTGCAACAGCTTTGCCGGTCACTTGCCGAATGCGAAACGTCTCGCGGTCGACGAACATTTGGTCAGCGGATGCTCGTTCGCGTCCCGATAGGCATGGAACGCCAGCCGACCCGAATACCCCTCGAACGTCTCGGTGTCAACGAGGGTTACACGATAGAAGCGCGCCGACTCGGTGACGACCGAACCGAGGGTTCGCGGTCCTCCCGCAAGGGGCGTTGGTCGACATATTGCGGCCGCGATAGTCGAGGCGAAAGATAAGGATGGCGGCTGCGGGACTTCACGCATTGCATGCAGTGCTTCGAGATAGACGTGGTCCGGGCTCGGCGCACTCGCGACAGGCTCGCCGCTCCAGCCACCGCGGGTCGCTCAAGCACGCAACGGTTGCGGCGACCAAAGCAAAGGCGGCTGCGATGCGAACGAACACGTGAGGCGTCCTCCGCGGGCGCGATCGGACCCTGGTAAAGTTCCGGACCGACGAGGTCCTTGTGCCAAAACAACAAAGCGAGGGGTATCTTTTGGGTCGCTCGAACGTGGAAACGCTGATCCGTGGCGCGGTAGACTAAAGCACACGGTCGGGGGCTGCCGCATCGATTCGGATCGCCGTCTTCGAACGTTGTTGGAGGTCGTTGTTTGTACGTTCGCTACGTCCGCCTCATCGCGCTGCTCGCGGCCACGCTCGGTGCGGTCCTCATCTCGCCTGCTGCCGCAGTGGCCGGAACGACCGGCGGCTTGCGCGGACGGGTGGTCGACGGCGCTTCCGGCGCGCCGATCGCAAGCGTCCGGGTGAGCCTGGCTTCTCCCTCCCAAACGGCGACAACGACGACCGATGCGAACGGAGGCTTCACGTTCATCTCGCTGGCCCCGGATTCGTACGTGCTGTCGTTGAGCGCCCAGGGTTACGACGACTTCAGCACGAGCGGCATCTCGGTGCTCGCCGACCAGGTGCAGAACGTCCCGGGACTGCGGCTTGCGAAACGCTTGCAAACGATCGGCCACGTCACGGCTCGGCCCTCGGGTAACATCGTCAAACCCGGAACGACGAGCGACGTGTACTCCGTCAACGCGGCTGGTGCGGCGGCTGCCGCCGCAGTCGGCGGACCCGGCGGCCTCAACCAAGCCTACAGTGCGATCGCTACGGTTCCGGGCGCGAACGTGCCACAGGGGCAGCAGGGCTGGAACCAACTCGTGTACATCCGCGGCGGAGACTACAGCGACGTCTCGAACGAGTTGGACGGCATTCCGGTCCAGCGCCTCTCGGACTACGCGCCGGTCTCGACGCTCTCGAGGCTCGGCCAGCAGGAAGTCCAAACGTATACCGGCGGGACCCCCGCGTCGGCCGAATCGTCCGGGCTCTCGGGCTTCATCAACCAAGTGATCAAGACCGGGACCTATCCAGGCTACGCGAACGCTACGCTGGGAATCGGCGGTCCGGCGTTTTATCACAAGGCGCAACTCGAGTTGAGCGGCGCGACTCCAAGCCGCAACTTCACCTACTACCTCGGGCTCTCCGGCGTCGGTCAAGATTACCGCTACACCAATCAGAACAACGGGGCCGGCATCCCTCAATTCTTCGCGCCGCTTTCGATTCCGACGAACAACGGAGCCGTCTACGACGGCAGCGGCAAGCCGCTTTTTTCGCCCGGAAACGCATACGCGATCGCGCACACGGACGACCGCGAGACCGTCGCGAACGTGCACTTCGGCATCCCCCACCGCAAGAACGGCGGAAAAGACGATGTCCAGTTCCTGTACGTTACCAGCGAGATTTACGCGCAGTTCTACAGTTCGTTGAACGACCTCGGAGGGCTCGGGCTCGCCACCCAAGTCTTCGGTTCCGCACCAACCTACACCGATGCGTACGTCTACAACGGACCGGTTTTTGCACCGCCGAACTCACGCGACGTAATCGAATACCGCCAACCGTCGTCGCCCTCGAGCCGCCCGTTCCTCGGACCGTTGAATCCGAACCTGCGCGATGGGAACGACAACGGCGTCGGGATCGAGAAGCTCCAATATCAAAAGAACTTCTCGAGCAACTCGTTCCTGCGCCTTTTCGGCTACGGCGAGTACACGAACTGGTTCATCAACGGACCCGTTAGCGCGTACTTCAACTACAGCGGCGAACTCGACGACTACGAGGTCAGCGGCCACGCCTTCGGCGCGACCGCGCTGTACTCGAATCAGCTCGGCGCACGCCACCTACTCACGGCGACCGCCTCGTACCAGACGCAAAAACTCGAAACGTATTCCGGCGACACCTTCGGGATACTGTCGACGAGCTTCATCGACAAGAGCGGAAACTGCTACGATCCAACAACCGGCCGGTACGCGAGCTGTTTTAGTCCCGCCTTTACCGGAGGTAGCTCGAGTTCGAACTCGGCGCCGAATCCGGCCGGCGGCAGCCTCAACCAGTACGCGCAGTTCGGGGTCCCGATCAGCGGCACGCTGACCCCACCGGTCGCGGCGCCCGTCGGTTCGCCCGCGCAGCGTAACGGCGCGCAGTGGATCGTAACCGAGCCCGGTTACGAGGCGCAGGTCGACCGCATCACACCGTTCTTCACGGCCGCTTCGTTGGCCGATCAGTACCGCCCCAACGAGCGCTTGAACCTCAACCTCGGCCTGCGGGTCGAGAATTTCCTGTACCGTTTGAACGACACGGCCGGCGGATTCCCCGCGCGTCAGTTCTGGTTCGACGCCTACAACCGCGAATATTGTTACGTGCGCGGTGCACCGGTCCCGTTCGCAGTCGGGGTCGACCCCCAAACCGGCGCGTCGAACGGGTGTCCGGCCGGGGCTTCCGCGCCGGGCCTGCAAAATACGAGCCCGCGTACCATCAGCTTCACCGCGTTCGAACCGCGGCTCGGCACCACCTACACGCTGAACGCGGACACCGTGTTACGCGCTTCGTACGGTCGCTACGCCGCACCGACGCCGACATCGTATCAGCAGTACGATGTCGTGCAGCAAGACCTCGCAACGTTCATCTCGCAGTTCTTGCCGCTCGGTTTCAGCAGCCCGTACCACGAGAGCCGCCCGTCGTATTCAAACAACTACGACCTCTCGCTGGAGCACCACTTCAAAGGGACGGATATCTCGATTGAGCTGACGCCGTTCTACCGGAACACCCAAGACCAGCTGCAAAACGTTCCGATCGGAGCGCAGGGTGTGCTCGACGGAATCAACACCGGCCGTCAGCGCAACTACGGCCTCGAGTTCCTGTTCAAGCAGGGTGACTTTTCGCGCCCCGGCCTGGCCTACCAGCTTAGTTACACGTTCACGCGCAGCCGCATCCACTTCAACGACTTCAACAACGGACGGAACGTCATCGACCTGCTGAACTACTATGTCGAGCAATACAATTCGTTCACGAGCGCCTGCGCGAACCCCAAGCCGATGTGCGGCTCGTTCGGATCTTCGAACGCTAAACCCACCTTCACCAACGGCGCCTCTTCGGGTACCTCGAGCGTGACCGTCGCAAATCCCTATTACGGACAAGCTCCACAACCGCTGATCGACCGGAACGGCGAGTTCACGCCGTACGACATCTTACCGTATCCCTTCCAGGGAGCGAACGGATACGAGACGCCAAATGTCGCCACCCTCGTCGTCAACTACAAACGCGGACGGTACGCGGTCACGCCGAGTTTTACGTACTCGTCCGGAGCGTTCTACGGCTCGCCCCTGCAGTGGCCCGGCTACGACCCGACGAGCTGCTCGGGGACCGCGTCGAGTTCCTCGCAGGCGAACCCGCAAACTTGCGGATCGTACCTCTTCATTCCCGACAAGTATACTGGGAAGTTCGACGCCTTTGGTGCCTTCGCTCAACCAACGAGGGTGACCGCGAACCTGCAAATCGCAGCCGACGTGGGGACGCGCTCGCGCCTCACGCTCTCGCTCGTCAACCTCGTGGACCACTGCTTCCAGCGCGGCCTGCCGTGGGACAGTCCAACGACCTGCGTCTACGCGCACTTGCCCTCCAACAAACTCGCGCCCGCGGGGAACTTCGTCACCGACCCACCGGTTCAGTTGAAGTATCCGTACGCGAGTTGGTACAACAATTCGCAGACCGGCTTCGTCGGTCAACAGCTCCCGTTCTCTGCCTTCCTCTCCTGGGACCTCAAGCTTTGAACCCTCCCCGAACGCCACGCACTCCATCGATGCGCGGGGTCGCGCAACTGATCGCACGCGCAGGTCGCATCGACCGGCGCACCTTCCTTACCGGCAGCGGCGCGACGCTTGCCGCCGCCGTAATCGCGCAACCACGACTCGACACCTTCGCCGCCCAGCCCGGACGCATTGCGATCGTTGGGGCCGGCATCGCCGGGCTGACCGCCGCCATGGTGCTGCACGACCGCGGAATCCGCGCGACCGTGTACGAATCGTCGGCGCGCGTCGGTGGCCGCATGCATTCGCTCGGCGGGTTTTGGGAGGATGGGCAAGTCAGCGAGTGGTGCGCCGAACTTACCGACACCGGGCACACGACGATACACGCGCTCTGCAAGCGCTTCGGTTTGCATCAAGTCGACGTTTTAGCGGCGCAGCCGAAAGACGCCGAGCAGACGCTGTTCTTCGCCGAGCGCTACTATCCGTGGTCGCAGGCCGAACGCGACTTTCGGCCGGTTTATGCCGAGCTGCGCCGCCAGATCGCGACGCTCGGAGACACGACCACGTACGATTCGGCGACGCCGCACGCGCGCGAGCTGGACGCCATGAGCCTGTACGAGTGGATCGCGCGCTACGTTCCGAACGGGCACCGCTCGCCGATGGGCCGCTTTCTCGACCTCTCGTACGTTGCCGAGTACGGCATCGACACCCGCAAACAGAGCGCGCTCAACCTCGTCTACTACGTTGCGCCGCAGCCCGACTACGATCCGAAAACCGGCGACTTTTGCGTCCTCGGGGCGTCGGACCAGCGGTTCCACATCGCCGGAGGCAACCAGCAGCTGCCGATCCTAGTCGCGGGGACGCTCCCGGACGGGGCGCTCCTGCTGCGCCATCGCCTCCTTGCGATCGAGCGACGTTCGGACGGCCGAGTCGGGCTGACGTTCGCAACCCCGGACGGGACCCGGGAAGAGCTCGTCGACAAAGCGATCGTGACGATTCCGTTTTCGGTCTTGCGCCGGCTCGACTTGCGTAAGGCAGGCTTCGACGCCCGCAAAATGTCGGCGATTCGCGAATTGGGGTACGGTGAGCACTCGAAGTTTACGCTCCAGTTCAAGCGGCGCCATTGGAACGGCCACGGCGCCTGGCCCGGCGTCTCGACCGGCGACATCACGACCGATCTCGAATTTCTCCAAACGTGGGATGTCTCGCGCGGTCAGGCCGGTCCCTCAGGCCTGATCGTGCAGTACCCGGCCTGGAACGCAAGTGCGCGACTCAAGCCGAGCGCCCCGTACACGATGTCGCTCGGGTCCGCGCAGATCGTCGCCTACGCCGACGAGTTGCTCAAAGACTTGGAGCGCGTTTGGCCGGGGATATCGCGCCAGTACAACGGGAAGGCCGCGCTCAGCCACCCCACCTACGATCCGAACCTCCTCGGAAGCTACTCGTGCTGGTTGCGCGGCCAGTACGTAAAGTTCGCCGGCTACGAGCGGGTTCGCCAAGGGAACGTGCTGTTCGCGGGCGAGCACTGCAATGTGGCGCTGCAAGGATTCATGGAGGGTGCGGCGCGTGAAGGCATCCGCGCGGCGCACGACGTGCTGCGCGATCTCGGCCGGCGCGCCGCGTAACGCGCCCGGGGGACGATGTCGACGCCGCTACGGGCGAACTGCCTGAATTTCTGGGAGGTTCTCGCTCAATCGATCGCGATGCTCGGCCCGACGATGACGCCGGTCCTGATCGTTCCGCTGGCGTTCGCTTCGGCTGGAAACGCAAGTTGGCTGGCCTACGTCTTCGGAACGGTCATGCTGCTCTTCGTCGCGTTCAATTTGCGCGAATTCGCATCGCGCTCCGCGACCGCGGGTTCGCTGTACGGTTACACGCGACGCGCTTTCGGGCCGCGAGGCAGCATGCTGACCGGATGGTGTCTGCTATGGGCATACGCCTTCGTCTGCATCGCCGGCCTAACCGGGTTCGCGGTGTTCTCGGCGGCGCTGCTCGGACCGTTCGCGAAGGGCCTCGCGCCGCTGATCTTTTCGGCCTTAGCGCTCGGCATCGGGTGGTACGTTTCGTACCGCGACATCCGCCTTTCCACGATCACGTTGCTGGCGCTCGAGACCGCCTCGGTGAGCCTGATAGCGCTGCTCATCGTCATCGTGTTCGTCCACGCAGGAACCGTCGTCGATCACGCCCAGCTCGCGCTGCGCGGCGGCTCGCTCTCAGGCGTCGCTCTTGCCGCGGTTATCGCGATTTTCAGTCTCGTCGGTTTCGAGAGCGCGACCTCGCTTGGCGAAGAAGCGCGCGATCCGCTGCGGACGATTCCCGCCGCCGTGATCTGGAGCGTCATCCTGGCGGGGACATTTTTCGTCGTGTGCGTGTATGCCGAAGTCTTCGCGACGCGCGGAGCGAACCCGCCGCTCGACAAACTGACGACGCCGCTCGATACGATCGCAGCGCTGGCGGCCGTACCTTGGTTGCGCATCCCGATCGACATCGGCGCGCTCTTCAGCGCGTTCTCGGTCGCGCTCGCCTCGCTGAACGCCGGCGCGCGCGTTCTGTTCGCGATGGGTCGAAGCGAGTTGCTTCCCCCGTTCTTGGGCCGGGTGCATCCGACGCACAAGAGCCCCCATCTGGCGCTGTCACTATTTGCCACGATCAACTTCGTCGTCTGCGCCGGAATGTTGTTCGGGGGGCTCTCGCCGAGCGACGCGTTCAACGATACGGCGACGCTCGGATCGTTCGGGTTCATCGCAATCTA
>JBDTCF010000078.1:0-18452 GCA_039923715.1 Vulcanimicrobiaceae bacterium | reverse complement strand
TTTCGGCGGCCGCGGCGAGCCTCGAGCGCGCCGTGCTGTCGATCGTCCATAACGCGCTCAAGTTCGCGCGCGACGGCGGCAGCGTGACGGTGACGGTCGCGCAGCGCGACGATCGGGCCGAGGTCGCAATCGTCGACGACGGTCCGGGGTTCTCCCCCGAGGGACTGGAGCACGCGCTCGACCGTTTCTGGCGCGCGAACCCGGCCCGGACGAGTGGTGAGGGGAGCGGCCTTGGGCTCGCGCTGGCCAAAGCGGTCGTCGAGGCCGCCGGCGGGAGCATCGTGCTGGCGAACCTCAAAAGCGGCGGAGCTGAGGTCGCGATTCGCCTGCCGCTCGCGGCTCGTCGGGCGGCGTGTTGACATCATGATGTCTCGCGGCGGAGGGCCGCCGTAGCGGACGCTCGTTTCGAACGGTGGTGAACGAAACGCGCCGACCGGCTTGACCTCTGCGAGGGTGCTCGTCTTTGTGGGCATCGCGACCTCCCCGCGTAGCGTGCGCGAACCCTTTGCGATCGCTTCGTGTCGAGTACCCACTTGCGGTCTGACCGTAGGACCAACCCGGAGGCTTCGTCCGTCCGCAGTCGTAACTTCGCCGAAATGGAACGACCTCTCGCCGACTCTCCATCGCGCGACGGACGTGTGTTCGTTCTGGGCGGCAACGCCCAGACGCTCGCGTACGTCACGAGCCTGAGGCCCGAAAACCGGCAAGTTACCGCCCACCTCGTGACGCTCGCCTGGACGCCGGCCGGCGTCGTGCTCGGCGAGACGCGCCAACGCGCCAACGTGGCCGCCGACAACCTCGCGGGCTGGCTGGACCAAACCTTTCCGCCCGATGACGAGCGTGCGTTCGTCGCCTCGATGCGCGACCTCGAGCTGCTGGTGCGCACGCAGTGGCATGCCGAACCTCCGCTCAAACTCGACGAAGCAGCGCTCGTCAACCCCGAAGATGTGCCCGATGAAGTGCTCGACGCGTTCGAGACTCCGCCGCAACCGCTCGTGCCGTGCGCGGTGTGTCGCCGCGAGTGCGTTCGCGACCACTTCGTGTGGAACGAGCGACAGTTGTGTGCGTGGGACTACCACGCGACCGTGTTTGGCCGGCGGGGACCGTGGCGCGGCGTTCCTTACGACGATCGGCTGTTCGAGACGTTGCCGAAGGCCGCATACGTCGCGCCCACGTTGCTCGACGAGTTGCACGTCGATCCGATCTTGGCGGCCAGCGAGCTTCCCGAACCGACGCTCCGGCGGTTGGTAAACGTCGCGATCGAGGAAGGCGGCGATGCGTCGTACTTGGCCGTGCGGACGGGAGGCGGTCTGACCCTGCTGCGGGAGCATCGTCCCGAAGCGGCCTGAGAAGTGGGCGTTAACGCGCGGATTGCTCGGGTAGGGATGGCATTCGCGGTGCTCTTCGTAGCGCTTGCCGTGCGCGCGTTTTGGGTGCAGATCGTGGCCGCGCCGGCGCTGCTTTCCGATCCGCACGATCCCCGCATGCAACTGGCGGCCGGAAATCGCGGCGCGATCCTGGCCCGCGACGGTACGCCGCTCGCGCGCAGCAGTTCGGGTGCTCGCGTCTATCCGTACGGTCCCGCGCTCGCGCACACGGTCGGGTACGTTTCCACGCGCTATGGAACTGCAGGCCTCGAGAACGCGTACGACGCGCAACTCGCCGGACGCTGGCAAGCGAGCGACCCGCTGGCGCAGCTGCAGCGACTCCTGGGCCGTTCCGCGGCGCGAGCGACGGTGCGCGGGGCCGATGTCGTCACGACGCTCGATCTGCCGACCCAACTCGCATTGGCCGGAGCGCTCGCGCGCTTTCCGCGGGCAGCCGGGGTCGCGCTCGATCCACGAACGGGCGAGGTCCTCGCACTGGCGAGCGTACCGAGTTTCAATCCGGCAACGCTCGATGACGACTTCGGGGCGCTTCGCGCGAATTCGGCGAGCCCGCTGTTGGATCGCGCGATCGACGGGTTGTACCCGCCCGGCTCGACGTTTAAGATCTTTACTGCGGCGGCGGCGCTCGATAGCGGCGTGATCTCGCCCGACGATACCTTCGTCGACGACGGAAGCTTGCGCGTCGGCAACTTCGTCGTTCACGACGACGAGAGCGAGGCGACCGGAACCCAGGACCTGGCCGGTGCGTTCGCGCTGTCGAGCAACGTCGACTTTGCAGCGATCGGGCTGCGGATGGGCGTGGCGCGTTGGTTCGCCTACGCCGACCGTTGGCAACTCGGTGGGCCGCTCGATTTTACGTTGCCCGCCCAAACGGATCGCTTGCCGGCGCGGGCGTCGGTGACGCCCTCGATCTTGGCGCAACTCGCGTTCGGCCAGGCCGATTTACTGGTGACCCCGCTGCGCGTCGCACTGCTCGCCGCGACGATCGCCAACGGTGGGGTCGAACCGCAGCCGTACCTCGTTCGCGCGATCCGTTCTGCCTCGGGCGAAACGACGCTCGAGGGCGGACGCGCCCCGTTGGCGACGCCGATTTCGACGGCGACCGCCGCCGAGGTTCGCGATCTGATGGTGGCGGTCGTCACGCGCGGTACCGGAACGGCAGCCGCCCTGTCCGGGGTCGCGGTCGCCGGGAAGACGGGGACCGCGACGAACCCGGCGGGAAGAGCGCACGCATGGTTCGTAGCGTTCGCACCTGCACGGGCGCCGCGCGTCGTCGTGGCGGTCGTCGTCGAGAACGCCGGGTACGGTGGGACGGTCGCCGCACCGATCGCGCGCCGCGTCCTCGCCGCAGCGTTGCGGCGGCCGTGAGCGCGCCGTGATCGAGCGGATCCTCAGCGAGCGCTACCGGCTCGACCGCAAACTTGGCGAAGGCGGCATGGCGATCGTGTACGGTGGAACCGACACGCTGCTCCGCCGTCGGGTCGCGATCAAAGTCCTGCGTCCGCAGTTCGCAGCCGACGGCGAGTTCGTGCGGCGCTTCTATCACGAAGCCGAGGCGGTCGCCAAGCTCGCGTATCCGAATATCGTAAGCGTGTACGATGTCGGACGCCAAGACGACACGTACTACATCGTGATGGAACTGGTCGACGGTGCGACCTTGGCCGAGATAATCGACCACGACGGGCGCCTTCCCGAAACCGTCGCGATCGACTTCGCGGAACAGATCTGCCGCGGCCTCGCCTACGCGCATCGCCAAGGCATCCTCCACCGCGACATCAAGCCGGCCAATATCTTGATCACGAAGGACGACGTGGTTAAGCTCTCCGACTTCGGAATCGCGCGGGCGGTGACGACGCAGACGATGACGATGACCGTCCCCGGCATGGTGATGGGCAGCGTGTACTACCTCTCGCCCGAGCAGGCGCAAGGCCACGAACTCGGCGCCCCCTCCGATCTGTACAGTCTGGGCGTGGTGATGTACCAGATGCTCGTGGGCCGCCTCCCGTATACCGGCGAGTCGCCGATCACGGTCGCCCTCAAGCACGTCTCGAGCCCGCCGCCGGCGATTGAAGTCAGCGACGGTTCGGTCAGCCCGGCGCTGGCGGCGATCGTGCGCCGCCTGTTGCAAAAGGCGCCGGAAGACCGATATGCCTCCGCTACCGAGCTTGCGGCGGCGCTGCGCGAAGCGCGCGAACACCCGCAACTCGCAATGCCGATGCCCGCGCCCCGCGGGCGAGGCGAACGGCCGCCCAACCGCCCCGGCCCGCCGCCCCCGCGTCCCTCGCCAGCACCCGACCGGCGCGAGGGGATGGAGCGCGTGTGGGGCCGTACGTTGTGGTTGGTCGCCGGGCTCACGGCGTTGCTCGTCGTCGCCGCGATCGCGGGGTATTTGGCGTTCAATCGGCGCGCCGGACCGTTCGCCGGTCCAACCGCAGTGCCGGTTCCGAACGTCGTCGGGCGTAGCATCGCCGAAGCGGAGCGTGCGCTCGACGCGGCCGGGCTCGCGTACGCCCTGACGCCGCAAGCCAGCGAGACGGTTCCCAAGGGCCGCATCGTCAAGCAGAATCCGGCGCCGCCGGCGGCGCTTGCGGCGCGCGCAATCGTGCAACTAGTGGCTTCCAGCGGGCTGCCGACGGTAAACCTCACCGACCTCCGTGCGTTCTCGCGCGACGATGCCGAGCGCTACGTGCGCGATCAGAAACTCTCGCTTCGCGTCGTCGAGCAATTCGATGCCGCGCCGCAGGGCACCGTTCTGAGTCAACGTCCGGCCCCCGGTTCCTTGCCGATTCACAGCACCGTGACGCTGGTCGTTTCGAAAGGGAAAGCGCCGGTTATCGTGCCCTCGGTCGTGAGCCTCGACGCGCAGTCGGCGACCGCGCTGCTCGCGCGTCGCGGACTGCGCGGCGTCATCGGACAGCGGACCGCGAGCGACAACATCCCCGCAAACGTGATCACCTCACAGGACCCCGCCCCTGGGGCCTCGGTCGATTCGGGTTCGCAGGTATCGATCGACGTGTCGACGGGTCCCGCCGGCGTCGCCGTGCCCGACGTCGCCGGTCAAGACGTCGATCGAGCGGTCGCGGCTTTGCATTCGGCCGGACTGACGCCCGCGTACCGCTACAGCCTTCAACCGGGCGATCCGTTGGGCGCCGTCATCGACTCCTCGCCGGCCGGAGGATCGCAGGCCAAACGCGGCTCGATCGTGACGCTGACCATCGTCGTTTCGGGGACGGTGCCCGATGTCGCCGGCATGGAACTCGACCGCGCAAAACAGATCCTCCTACATTCGGGATACCAGATCGGCAACACGGCGCTTACGCAGAACGGAAGTGACGGTCGCGTGTACGCCACCGAGCCCGCGTCGGGAGCGTTGCTGCGGCCCGGTGAGACGGTAACGATCTACTTCAACTCCACAACGGGCGGCGCGTCCGGGCCGCAACCAACGCCGGCTCCGAGCGAGAGCCCCGCCCCGTCGCCCGCTCCCAGCGCGAGTTAGCCGGTGCGCATTCTCGGCGTCGATCCCGGTCTGCGCGTCACCGGCTACGGTGCGATCGAGACCGGGCCCGACGGCGCCCGTCTGATCGAGGCCGGATTCGTCGGGCCCGATCCGCAGCTCGCGCTGGAACGCCGGTTGGCGGAACTCTACGAGGGAATGTGCGCGGTGCTCGTCGCGGTCGAGCCCGACGTGATGGTGATCGAGGAACTGTGGACGGGCTACCGCAATCCGACCACGGCCGTGCTGATGGGCCATGCGCGCGGCGTCCTGTGTTTGGCTGCCGGCACGCACGGCATCGGCGTCCGTCATCTCGGGCACTCGCTGGTCAAGCGTGCCCTCGCGGGCTCCGGGACGGCTCGCAAAGAACAAGTCAAACGGATGGTGATGCAGCAGTTACGCTTGGTCGTTCGCCCCGCGCCCGACGACGTCTCCGACGCGCTGGCGTTGGCGCTAGCGCTAGCCAATATCGAGCGCGCCGAGCGCGCCTTTGCGCGCGCCGGCGCGCGCGCGATCTAGGGCGCGATGTTTTCGCGAATGAGCGGGACGCTCGTCGAGCATCGCCATGGCGCCGTTCTGGTCGACGTCGGTGGTCTTGCCTACGAGGTCACCCTCCCGCCGTGCGTCGAGGACAAGCTGCCGCGCGAAGCCGGCGCGCCGCTTTCCCTTGAGATTCACGCAACCTTTTCGCTCGAAGGAAACAGTGGGAAGTTTGCGTTCTTCGGGTTTACTAACGCCATCGAACGCGACTTCTTCGAAGCCCTCATCAGCGTCGCGTCGATCGGCCCCAAAACCGCCGCACGCGCGTTCACTCTTCCGATGGCACGGATCGCGCAAGCTATCGACGCGGAGGACCACACGTTCTTGCGCACGTTGCCCGGCATCGGCCAACAGAAGGCCCGCGACATCGTCGCCAAACTGCAGGGGAAAGTCGCGAAGTTCTTGTTGATTCAAGACGCCCGCCCGCAGGGACAGGCGCCGATTCCTGACTTCGCGCAGGAAGCGCTCGGCGTGCTGCTACAGCTCGAGTACAAGCGCAGCGAAGCCGAAGCGATGATCGCGCGCACGCTGGAGACGTCGCCCCACGTCGTCGACGCCGAAACGCTCTTGGCCGAAATCTACCGCACGAAGCATCGCGAGGCGGCCGCCCCGTGAGCGACCAGGCTGAGACCGGCGCGCGCCGCGTCGTGCTCTCGGGTGAAGATGCGGAGCGCGTGGTCGCACCCGAAGCCGCGATGGAAGAAGAGGTCGTCGGCGCGAGCCTGCGCCCGCGCTCGTTCGACGAGTACGTGGGTCAAACGGCGTTGGTCGACAACTTAAAGATCGCCATCGACGCAGCCAAACGTCGCGGCGAACCGCTCGAGCATGCGCTCTTTTACGGGCCGCCCGGACTCGGCAAGACGACGCTCGCCGCGCTGATTGCGAAGGAACTCGGCCGGGCGCTCCGTCCGACCTCGGGGCCCACCCTCGAGAAACCGAAGGACCTGGTCGGAATCCTAACGGCGCTGCAAGAGGGCGACGTGCTGTTTATCGACGAGATTCACCGGCTCGGCGGCGTCGTCGAAGAGTACCTGTATCCGGCGATGGAAGACTTTCGTATCGACATCGTGATGGACCGCGGTGCGTACGCCAAGACCTTCAAGTTGCCGCTGGCGCGCTTCACGCTGGTCGGCGCGACGACCCGCGCCGGCATGCTCTCCGCCCCGCTGCGCGAGCGCTTTGGGATCTCGTATCACCTCGATTACTACGACGCCGAAGAACTGGAGCGGATCGTGGTGCGCAGCGCGGGTGTCCTCGGTATTCCGATCGAGCCGGAGGGCGCGGCGACGATCGCACGCCGCAGCCGCGGCACGCCACGCATCGCGAACCGCTTGCTGCGGCGCGTGCGCGACTACGCCGAAGTGCGCGCCGATGGAACGATCACACGCGATGTAGCCGAAGCCTCGCTCGCCCGCGAAGGCGTCGACGAATTGGGGCTCGACCGGCTCGACCGCGCCTACCTAACGACGATCGTCGAGGCTTACAAGGGCGGCCCAGCCGGCATCAACGCCATCGCCGCCACGTTGACGGAAGATGCCGAGACGCTCGAAGACGTCGTCGAACCGTTTCTGCTCAAGGCGAATCTCGTCGTGCGAACCGCCGGCGGCCGCAAGATCTCGGAGCGCGGCCTCGCCCACCTCGGCCGCACGGTACCATCGGCGCCGGAGCAAACGAGGCTACTGTGAGATTGCAGCACCGCGGGGAGAACGCAGACAACTTTTTAGCAGTCCAGCGGTAACGCCAATCGGCCAACCTTGAGGAAGTGTGGAAATGGCTCTGGAATTCAAGCACAGGCGGTTCGACATCGACGAGTACATGCGGCTCGTCGACGTGGGCATTTTACACGAGGGCGATCGCGTCGAGTTGCTCGACGGCGAGATCTTCGAGATGAGTCCGATCGGGAACCCGCATAACCGCGCGGTGGCACGCCTGACCCGGCTGCTGACGACGCGCTTCGCGGAGCCGTACGAGATCCTCGCTCAGGGTTCGATCAAGCTGAACCTCCACTCGATGCCGGAACCGGATTTGGCCGTCCTGCGCCCCGACGCGCTGTACTATCCCGAGCGCACGCTACGTATGAACGACGTCGTCCTGCTCGTCGAAGTGGCCGAGACGTCGTTGCGCTACGATCGTTTGAAGAAGGCGCCGATCTACGCGCGCGGCGGGATCGCCGAGTACTGGATCCTGGATCTTACCGGCGAGGCATTGGAAATCTACCGCGACCCAACGCCGCAACGGTACGATGCCTTCCGTCGCTTCGTGCGGGGCGACCTCGTCGATGCAACCGTTTTGCCCGGCGATCCGGTACCCGTCGACGCCTTGCTCGACCGCCTGCCGCGGTAGCCCATCGGCACCAAGAATGGTACTACTTGGGTAGAAATGTGGTATAACCTGAGTATGCCCAAGAGCGTGAAAATCGCAATCAGCCTGCCTTCCGACCTGGCGGCGGAAGCGGAGGTTTCTCGTCGTGCCCGCGGCGAGAGCCGGAGCGCCTTCTTTCGGAGGGCCGCCGAGGCGACGCTTCGCGAGGAGCGCGAGCAAACGGGGATCGCCGCGTATGTGCTCGGTTATGAACGCGAACCTGAGGACGCGACCGAACTCGCGGCGGCCCAATCGAGCGCGGCAGCCGCCTGGGCAGCGGATCCGTTCGATTGAGACGCGGCGAACTTTGGTGGGCAGAACTCCCAAGTTCCTCTGGTCGAAGACCGGTCGTCCTTCTTTCTCGGGATGAGGCGTACGCAGTTCGATCCCTCGTCACGGTTGCGCCGGTGACGACGCGCGTGCGCAATATCCCCTCGGAGGTGGCTTTGGGGTTGGACGACGGTCTGCCCCGCGCGTGCGTCGCGAATCTTGACAACATCGTCACGATCCCAAAGACAGCGTTGCGTGTGCGCGTAGGTCCGCTTCGCTTGAAGCAACTCGCTGCCGTCGAAATGGCGCTTCGATTCGCGCTCGATCTACGCGACTCGGGGTGACAACGAACCTTTTGCGCGTTAGACGACCTGGCCGGGACGGTGGCGACGTAGGGTCGTTGCGGGCACGAGGAGTTGTGAGAGGAATAGGCCGGCGACGATGAAGACGGCGGCGGCGACGGCGTTGATGCCGAGTTGGGCGGCGTTGGCGACATTTTGCTTGGAGAAGATAAACAGGACGCTCTCGTAACTGAGCGAGCCCGGAACGAGCATCATTAGCGCGGGCACCAGAAACACCGGCTGCGGAAGCCGCAATAAGCGTGCCCCGAGGTTCGCTACCATTCCGCAGACGAAGGCGGCAGCGAACGTGGCGATCGCGTGGATCGGTAACACGCCGAAGACGTGTGAACTGCCGATCGCAACGAGACTAGCTGCGAACACGACCCACATGTCCCTGGGCCGTGCGTCGAGCGCGAGCGAGAGTCCGAGCGACGCGAGCACGACCGCCGCGACCCACAGCGTCGCGCCGACCGGATGTGGTTGGATCGCGACTTGCGCCAAGAACTTCGGTCCGACGAGCGCGAACCCCAGCAGCGCTCCGCAACTGAGCGCGATCAACGTCATGAAAACTTGTCCGAGGCGCGAGGTTCCGGCGATGACGTTGCGGTTCGCCAGTTCGTGGATGGCGAGGGTCAGCGAGTATCCGGGCAGCAGGATGACGACCCCGGCTACGACCGAGATGTACAGGTTCACCGGGCCGATGAAGCGCGCGAACAGTGCGACGATTAAGGTTCCGAAGAACGCCGCCGCGACTTCGAACAACTGTGCGACCGCAATCACTCGCCGCGTGACGAGCGCGAGCGTTCCCGTGACCACGCCGATGGCGGTCGCGACGATCAGCTCGTTCAGTCCACCGCCCAAGATCACGGCGACGCCGAAAGCCACCAGCGCGTTCGAGATGATCGTTATGCCGATTCCGGGCGCGGGCACGTCGGCCTCGAAGCTGCGTAACCGTTCGATGGCGGCTGCGAGATCGGTCTGGCCGCTTTGGAGACGATCGTAGAGTGCGTCGAGCACCGCGAGCCGTCGCAGGTTCACGCTACCGGGTTGGACGCGCCGCATCACCACCCGCTGCGCGTCGGGCGGCCCGATCGCGAACAGCAGCATCGTCGGAAGCGCGAAAACCTCGAGCGGTAAACCCAGGAAGCGCGCGGCCTGGCTGAGCGTGCGCTCGATATCGTCGGTCGAGAGACCCGAACGGTGCAGCACTTCGCCGAGCAGAACGACGAATTCGGCGGGTAACGTGAGTGGCGCCGACGGCTCGTCGAGGGCGGTCGAAATCATGCCGGGTTCTTCCCGCAGGCGTTCGAGTGCCCCGCTTCGGCAGGAATTGGGCGCGATTGCTGCGGAGGAGGCGAAACGTGCGACGTCGCGTTTTTCTGGGGGTCTGCGGGGGCGCGCTTGCGCTTGCGCCGCGCGCGGTGCGCGCGAGCGGCGGCCTCGATATCGGCGATCCGGTCGCCACGCATGCGATGCGGGTGCTGCTCGCCGATGACGACGGACGGACGCGGCCCCAAACCATCGACGATTCGCGCTTTGCTTGGAACGGCCGTTCGTACCGCGGTCAGGTCCAGTTCGTGCCGTTGCCGAACGGTCGAACCGGCATCGTCAACGTCGTTCCGCTCGACGCGTACCTGTACGGCGTCGTGACGAAGGAGGTCGGCGCCGGCTGGCCGCGCGCCGCGCTCGAAGCGCAGGCGATCGTAGCGCGCACCTACGCGCTCGGAAAACTTCGCCCGGACCGGCCCTACGACGTCGTTGCTTCGTCGAGCGATCAGGTCTACGGTGGCATCGAAGGCGAGACGGTCGAAGCGCGCGACGCCGTCGACGCGACCGCGGGAACCGCCGTAACCTATCGCAACGCGCCGGCGCAGGTTGCGTTCAGCTCGTGTTGTGGCGGCCACTCCGAATCGTCGGCCGATGCATGGGGCGGCGCGTTCGCGTACCTCAACGGCGTGGTCGATCCGTACTGCGCGGATTCGCCGGAGTATCGCTGGCACCGCGAGATCGCGTACGACGTCGCCGCCCACGCGCTGGGTCGTCAACTGGCCGGAATCGGCGACCTTGCCCGCGTCGACCTACGCGATCCCGATGCGAGCGGCCGCCCGCGCACGGTTGCACTCGTCGGCACGTCCGGCGAGTCGACGCTGAAGACGAGTGCGTTTCGCTCGGCGCTGGGCGCGAGCAGCGTGCGCAGCACGTTCTTGCGCTCGGTGAACGTCGTACGCGAGGGAAGCGCGCCCGGCACGGTGGCGATCGACGGCAACGGAAACGGCCACGGCGTCGGCATGTGCCAGTGGGGCGCGCGCGGCCTGGCAGCGATCGGAGCGGATGCTGCGGCGATCGTTGCGTTCTATTTCCCGACAACGGTTCTTGGCAGCGCCTAACGATCTCGGGCGCGTCGACGCCTACCGCTACGAACTTCCCGAGGACCGAATCGCCAAGCAGCCTGCTGCCGAGCGCGACGCATCGCGCCTGCTCGTGCTGGATGGTGATAAAATCGCGCATCGGACGTTTCGCGATTTCCCCGGGTTGCTGCGCGCCGGCGATCTCTTAGTCGTCAACGAGACGCGCGTGATCCGCGCGCGCCTGCGCGGCACGCGTGTTCCCGGCGGGGGAGCGGCCGAGGTGTTGCTCCTGCGGCCGAGCGCTGCCGGACCGTTCGATCCCAAGGCGCGGCGTTGGTCGGCACTGGTCCGGCCGGGTCGCCGCCTCGGCGTGGGCGGACGAATCCGTTTCGCCGACGCCGGCGAGGCGCGGGTCGTCGATGTGGCGCGGGACGGCGTCCGCGAACTCGAGTTGCAGCTTAACGTGGAGTTCGACGAACTGCTTGAGCGGTTCGGCGAGTTGCCACTTCCGCCGTACGTCGGCCCCGGCGACGACGTTCGCGCCGCGCGCTACCAGACGGTGTTTGCGCGCGTCGAGGGGAGCGTGGCTGCGCCCACGGCGTCGCTTCACTTTACACCGGCGACGTTCGATGCAATCCGGGAACGGGGCGTAACGATCGCCCCGCTGGTGCTCGACGTAGGTCTCGGGACGTTTCGCGCGATGGAAGGCGAACGGCTCGAAGACCACCCGATGCACGCCGAGCGCTACGCGATCCCCGAGGAGACGGCCGAAGCCGTTCGCGCCGCGCGAGGCGAGGGCCGGCGCGTCGTCGCGGCCGGAACGACCGTGCTTCGCGCGTTGGAGGCCGCGGCGGCAAGCGCGCGCGGGATCGTCGCGGGCGAAGCCGAAACGGAACTCTTCGTGCGCCCCGGCTTTCGCTTTGAGGTCGTGGACGCGCTGCTCACGAACTTCCATCTGCCGGCCTCGACCCTGCTCGTGTTGGTCACGACGTTCGGTGGTTACGACCGGGTGATGAATGCCTACCAGATCGCGATCGCCCAAGACTACCGCTTCTACTCCTTCGGCGACGCGATGTTCATCGCACGCGGGTAGCCCAAAAACGAGCCGGTGCCCTTCCGGCCGATAGGTGCGATTTAGACCTCGCGGTACGGCTGGCCGGTCAAGGTAGGAAGGTCCTGTACCGCTGCCAAATACACCGGGAGCCTCCCCGGTTCGGATTAACCACCCGGCGCTGTTTGGCATAAGGAGTTCAGTCATGGGACGGATGTATGCTTTTCTCGGAGCCGCGTTGTTCGCGATGAGCGCCCCCGCTGTCGCCTCCGCTGCGGGAACCGGTCCGTCCGTCGCAGTTCTCGACTTTAGCACGAAGGGCCTGACCTCGAACGCGTGGGGAAACTTCGAACCGGGAGTCGCCCTTTCGGATTTATTGACGGATCAGATCGTCAAAGGCGGCAAGTTCGACGTTCTTGACCGGAAGAATCTTGATAGCACGTTGAGCGAGCACAGTCTTGCCGCAAGCGGTGAAGTCGATTCTACCAGCGCGATTACGGCGGGAAGGCTCGTCGGCGCGCGCTATTTGATTTCCGGCAACATCTTGCAGCTCGACCAGACCGGTCGCAGTGGCGGCGGCGCAGGCAGTTTTCTTCCTGGACTCGCCGGGGCCGTGGCGGGCGCGGTAAAGACGGACCGGACAACGCTACGTGTCGCCGTGCGCGTCGTCGACGCACGGACCGGCCGAATCGTACAATCCTTTACGGACGAGCAAACGGAGAAGGCTACGTCGTTCGCGGCTGGTGCATTTTCCGGTTACACCGCCGGCGGATACTCGAACGAACAGTTCGTCAATTCATCGATGGGACATCTCATAAATTCCGAGGCAACAAAAATCGCCGCCGATCTCGATCCCACGAAGTTCACATCGGGTGCGGCTACGGCTGCAATCAGCGGCCACGTACTCTCAGTGGATGGGGCAAACGTTATCCTCAACGTCGGTTCGGCAAAGGGTGTCACGGTTGGAATGTATTTCGACGTCGTAAAAATCAAACGTATGAAGGATCCAGACAGTGGGAAAACCCTCACTGTCAATGAGAACGTTGGCACGATTGAGGTTACGTCGGTCTCCGCCGACACGGCCGTCGCAAAACTCGTTTCCGGTACGGCTTCCGCGCGCTACGCGGTCCAGTCTCAGGCATAGACCAAAGCTTCAGGAGGTCGTGCCGATCTCCGGGGAAACTGAAATCGGCGTAGCTGGGTCACGCCGACTATCTCACGCGGCTCTCTTCAAGGGCAAGCCGTTTCCGCGAAGTTTCTTGATGGACTTGTTGCAACTCCCGGTGCGCCATCGAGCTTGCGCCATAGCGAAGTACGTCGAGCGAGGAGTGCGTAGACGAGGTAGGTCGCCGACGTTCCGGAGCGCGGTCGTTTGCAAACGTGGTCGAGGTTCAGGTCAAACACGAAGGCCCGGAGGCGTGTCTCGTTTGCGGTGAGCCAGCCAAGAAGTACGACAGACACACCCGCGGCGTTGGCGGCACTTGGACTTCTGTCAGTACAAGCTCTTCATCACCGCCGAGGTTCGGCGCATCGGCACCGCCGAGTTCGTAACCGCTCTTAGAAGGCCGTTCGAAAAGGGCACCATAAGATTCGGAGGGCTTCGTGTCGCACTTCACTCTTCCAGCGTTCCGGCTTGCGGTGCTGGCTGTAGCATTGGCCTGCGTTTGCCAAGTTATGGGGGCCGCAAAGGCTGCGACACCCTCACCCTTGGCTCAGCCGCGGTATCAAGTTAGCGTACCCCCTCCTTTCAATCCAAACCCCCCACCTAGAGCTAAGTCAGCCAGCCCTCTCCTGGAGTCGGTTCCAGCCAAGGCGCTTGGTAAACCGAATTTTCAATACAGGATAGACTACAACCGAATCGCCCCGGTTAGCAACTCGCCGCTTCGTCACGTCTTGGCCCCGGGTTACCCATCGCGAACCTTGCCCCAAAGAGGTCTGTCGCCCCGTGATTTTTGGCTGATCAGGTTGCGCGGGAGGTCATACGTTCATCAGTTTGACACGAGCGGGCAGGCAGGGTGGCGGCGCGCTCTCGACGTCAACGCGTACCACTTTGAGCGTTCGAAGGCTGGCGGACCGGGTGGCTCAGATCGCCGCGAGGCTCCTTGCGATGGCGGGCGCGATCTGTAGGATTTGCTTGTCGCCGGTGATGAGCGGCATCCTCTCTGCCTGGGCGAGCGCGACGTAGCTCGCGTCATAGGCGCTCAGCCCACGAGAAGTCCACTCCGCGATACTGGCCAAGGCCGGCTGCCGTATCACTAGCGGAAGGGTTTCGAGCGTGTGTGCCACGTCAACCAGGTCATCCCGCTTCAGTCGCCAGCGCTTGCCGGCAACGTTGAGTATTTCGAGATAGAGCAGCGGTGGTGCAAAGACGGTCAGAGCGCGTATGCGTACCGCCTCTCGCAACCTGTGCGCGGCAGGAAGCTCGCCTTCGTTGTGCGAGTGGAACCATTTAATGATGACCGAAGCGTCGAGAACGGCTTCGGTCATCGAGCGTCGCGTTCGGCTCTGATTGCGGCGGTGGCGTCCTCTGCAGGGGCATTGGCGAAAATGCGTTCGAGTCTCTCGAAGGCCGCGCCGAGGTCCCGCAGCTTGGGGGCGAGATCGCGCCGGGCGAGCTCGGTTAGATACGCGCTACGCGAGAGCCCGTTCGCACGGGCCCTCCGATCGATGCGTCGCAGCAAAGCTTCGTCGAGGGACAGTAACACTTTGCTCATCGTGGTAGTATATCTAATATATCCGGCTAGGTCAACTTCGAACGCGAACGCGTTGACAACCCGTTTACGTGTGTGCGGTCAGGGCTCGATTACCTACGGGTTTGCCGGGGTTGCTCGGGGGGTGACGTCGAGGGTGCGGGCGTGCGTGTACCATACGAGGCCGGGAAGCGCGTCGCGTTGTTTGCGGACGTGCTTGCGCGTCGTGTAGTCGACGGCGACGGTCGCGCCGGCGCGCGCTTTGCTGTGATAGGCGGCGAGGGCGGCGGCCGTTTCTAACTCCGGGTCCGTCGGCTCGCGGCGACCGTCGATGCGTAGTACGACGTGCGCGCCGGGAATGCCGCGGGCGTGGAACCACCAATCGTCGGGGCGGGCAATCCGAAACGTCAGGTCGGCGTTACCGCGCGGCGAGCGCCCGACCAGAACGCGGCTGTCGTCGGCGAGTGCGAACTCGAGCGCGGGCCGGCGACGCTCGGCGGTTTTCGCCGCCGCCCGGGGCTTGACGAGCGCGTCGAACTCGGCTGCGACTTCGGCGAATTCGGCTCCCTCGGCGCGCTCGATTTCCCACAGGAGTTCCTCGAACGCGCGTACGCGCTGCGCGAGCGTCTCCAGACGTTTGACGGCGTGTTCGCGACGCGCGATCGCCTTGCGATAGCGTTTGAAGATCGCGGCGGCGTTCGCTTTGGCGTCGAGGTCGGGGTCGAGCGCGATCGTGCGCGAGGGTTCGCTCGCCGGTACGAACGCCGACGCGCGCGCCGGCACGTCGCCGAGGTGCGTGTAGAGCAGCTCGCCGTCGCGACGCAGGTTGTCGGCGGCGTCGGCGTCGGCGCGCTCGCGCTCGAGTTCGGCGCGGTCCCGCAGCAAGCCGTCGAGATGGCGTTGCGCGCGCGTTGCAAGCGTCGTTCGCCGCGCCTGGGAACCACGCGTCCGGTCGATTCGGCGCGCGTCGGCCGCGCCTTCCGCGAACGTCTCGAGCAAGCTTGGAAGGCGCTCGAGCGAGGCGGCTTCGAACTGACGAAGCGCGACGAGATGGGCTGCGGCGATGCCCCCCTCGTTACGATAAACGAAGACGTCGCTCGAGCCCTCTGCGGCGACTTCGACCTCGGCGAGAACCGCCGCCGCCTTGGCGAGGAGCTGGTCCGCGAGGCGCTCGACGTCGTCCGCAAGCGGCAGCGGCTCCGCCAAAACCGATTCGGCCAACGCGATCGGGAGCAGCGGCAGGATCCCCCGCAGTGCCTTAAGGACGGCGGCCCGCGCATCGCCGTCCTGGCGCGCGCGCTCGAGGGCGCGCAGCAGCGGCTCCCGCCCGGGCTTCGGCTCGGCGAGCGGCGGCGGGGTGTAGGTTTCGCCGACGACCACGGTCCGAAGGGCGTTCTGGCTCGACGAGAACTCCTTGGCCGCCGCGACCAAGCTGCCGTCTTTGAGCAGCAGCACGTTGCCGAAGCGCGGGACGAGTTCGGCGACCAGACGGTAGCCGCTTAGGACGCCGAAACGGGAGCGCGTCGCGAGGTCGATCGCGAGCAGACGGTCGCCGCGCCGGCTGCCGATCCGTTCGACGCGCATCCCCAGGATCGCGTCGGCGATGGCCCGCGGCCAGCCCGGCTGCGGGGTGAGAGCCGGGTCGCGTTCGAGCGTCACGCTCGGGGTGGGGGCGAACGGGTCGAGCGCGATGGTATCCCCGCCCGCGCCGCGGGCGCGAACGCGAATCCCAAGCCGCCCGTCGGGCAACAGACCGACCTCCCGAACGCGGCCGCTGCGTAGGGTGACGTCCAATTCGCGGGCGATGCGGCGGATGAGGGTCCAGTCGGTGCGCACGGCAGGGGTCTTTCGGGTGACATCGGAAACTCTACTGTTTGCGCTTGTCGGGATAGGAAGATTATCGTGTTGCTCGCCGCGCACGGCGCCGCCGGGAGAGTTTGAGTGCTCGGACCCGGCTTGCTTTTCGTCGTGTCCGGCCCATCCGGCGCGGGCAAAGATACGCTCGTCGAGCGCTTGCTTCGGCGCGTCCCGCGCATGCGCTATTCCGTCTCGGCGACCACCCGCGAACCGCGGCCGGGCGAGGTCGAAGGCGAGCACTACTTCTTCTGGCCGCTGGCCGAATTCGAAACGAAGCGCGACCGGGCCGAGTTTCTTGAGTGGCGGGAGTATCACGGAAACCTCTACGGCACGCCTAAACGGTTTGTCGAGCGGACGTTGAGCGACGGCTACGACCTCGTAATGAAGCCCGAGGTCAACGGCGCGCTCGCCATCAAACGCGAGTTTCCGCAAGCCATCCTGGTCTTTCTGCTGCCCGACAAGTTCTCGTATCTCCAGCAACGGCTGGCCGCGCGCCGGACCGAATCGCCGGACGAAATCGCCGCTCGCCTCGCGATCGCGCACGAAGAACTAACGTTCATCCGGAGCTTTGACTACTTAGTCATCAACGAAGAGGCGTCGCTCGATGGTCCGCACGACCTTCCGGCGGTTGACGATCTCGAAGCGATCCTTCGAGCCGAACGCCTGCGCATCCACCACTACGACGACAACTCGATCAGAGATTTGGAGCAATCATGAGAGAATCGGTATTTGGAGACCTTGACGGGCTCTTGGATCACGTCGACTCGAAGTTCACCCTGGTGAACGTCGTGACGAAACGTGCTAAGCAACTGAACAACGGCGCTCCGGCGCTTTCCGAGAACGTCAATCCGAACAAGCCGGTTTCGACCGCTTTCAACGAAGTCGCGCTCGGTAAGATTCCCTACCGTCGCGTGAAGGAAGGTATCAAGTAAGAAGAAACGCTCGGGCCCCACGGCGAATGGTCTAAGGGTATGTGCGGCATCGTTGGTTACGTGGGGCAGCGGGATTCGGTACCGATCATTCTCGATGCCCTGCGGCGGCTCGAGTATCGCGGATACGACAGCGCTGGGATCGCCGTTATCGACGCGCGGGGCGCCCTCGCCGGCACAAAATCCGAGGGCAAACTCAGCCGGCTCGCCGAGCGCCTTGAGGCGGAGCCGATCAGCGGGACGACAGGCCTCGGACACACCCGCTGGGCAACGCACGGCCGTCCTTCGGACCTCAACGCGCACCCGCATGTCGACTGCTCGGGAAAACTTGCGGTCGTTCACAACGGCATCATCGAGAACTATGCGGCGCTCAGGGCGCGATTGCTCGCGGCCGGCCACACCTTTACGAGCGAAACCGACACCGAAGTGCTCGCGCATCTCATCGAGGAGCACTATCGCGGCGACGTTGCGAGCGCGGTCCGTCGGACGCTGCTCGAGGTGCGGGGCGCCTACGCACTCGGTGTGATCGCTTCCGACGAACCCGATCGACTGGTATTCGCACGCAACGGTGCGAGCCCGCTGGTGCTTGGCATTGGTGAAGGCGAGATGTTCGTGGCCTCCGATACGCCGGCCATCCTCAAGTACACGCGTAAGGAGATCGTGCTGCGCGAAGGCGACATGGTGGTCGTCGATCGCAGCGGCTACTCGCTCACCGATTTCGACGGCGCGCCGATCCACCGCGACGTGCAACCGGTGCTTTGGGACGCCTCCTCGGCCGAGAAGGACGGCTTCAAGCACTTCATGCTCAAGGAGATGTTCGTGCAGCCGAACGTCGTCCAGGAAACGCTGGCTGGGCGCATCGATGAGTCGGGCGACGTGCAGCTTGCCGCCGAACTGAAGGTCGACGAAGGCCTGCTGCGCGCCATGACGAAAATTTCGATCACCGGCTGCGGCACCGCCTACCATGCCGGCATGGTCGGCATGTACTTGCTGCGCGCCCTGTGCAGCCTGCCCGTCGAAATGGAACTGGCCAGCGAGTTTCGCTACGGCGACCGCCTGCTGGATCCGCGGACGTTGACGATTGCGATGTCGCAGTCGGGTGAAACCGCCGATACGGTCGAAGCCGTTCGCATCGCGCGCGCCGCAGGCTCGCCGATCTTGGCCATCTGTAACGTGCTCGGCTC
>JBDTCF010000077.1:0-3662 GCA_039923715.1 Vulcanimicrobiaceae bacterium | reverse complement strand
CCAGTTCCGACGCGCGCGCGAGTTTGACGCTGAGGAAAGCGCACGCAACGACGACGCTCGACCTCTCCGGCACGCGTCAAGTGCTGCAGTATGCATCGGCGCCGAGCGATCTCAACGGGTGCTTCTGCAACGTGCTCAACCGTGAGACTCGCCTCGAAGTCAGCCTTCGCAACGCGGTCCAAACGGGCCGAACCCAGTTGGTCTACGGGCTCGATCTCGCTCGCGGGCTGGCGCGCATTGATTCGGGTAACGGCGCGCCGCAGGTGCACGCGTTCGCGCAAACGGCCGTGTACGGACAAGACGACGTCGCGCTCGGAACGGCTACCGCGTACGCCGGTTTGCGCGCCGAGCGCGACGGTGCGCAGGGTGGAGCGCTTGCTCCGAGCGCCGGCTTCGCGCTCCCGCTCGACGACGGGCTGCGCTTGCGCGCCAACGCGGCGACGGGCTTCCGGGCGCCCAATGCGGTCGATCTCTACTATCCGGGATTCTCGAATTCGAATTTGCACCCGGAGCGCACGGTCTCGACGGATCTCACGCTCGAAGACGCGCGCGTTCTCGGCGGACTTTCGCTCGGGTACTTCACGCTCGCCGGGAACGACTTGATCGCGGTCAATCCGAATTTCGACTTCACTAAGCCCTCGGGACCGAACAACCTCGCCATCGTGAACGTGCAGCGCGCGTCGATCGCGGGTCTGACGCTTTCGGTTCGCACCGTAGCGCGCCGCGGAATAACGGTGGGTTTGGGTTTGACCGACTTGTACCGGGCCCTCGATCTCACCAGCGTCGCACGTCGTCTCCCGC
Organism: Vulcanimicrobiaceae bacterium; assembly: GCA_039923715.1. GTDB lineage: Bacteria > Vulcanimicrobiota > Vulcanimicrobiia > Vulcanimicrobiales > Vulcanimicrobiaceae > JBDTCF01. The sequence continues at coordinate 2,861 of JBDTCF010000077.1, read as the reverse complement.
AGCGCCCCGTCTTCTCGACAAACCTAACGCTCGAGTACGCCGCGACGAATCCGCGCGCGACGCTGGCCGCGCTGGGTGCGATCGCGAACGCCATGGGTGCGCGCGGAACGGTGCCGCAGAACGGCCCGCTCGATCCGTACCTCGTCGCTGCACCCTTCGCGAGCGTCGACGGATACGTGCGGCTACGCGTCGCGCGTCAAGCACTGCTGACTCTTCGAGCGCGCAATCTCGGCAACGAACGGTACGCCGCGGTCGCCGGCTACCCGACCCCTGGTCGCGCCTTCGTACTCGAACTCTCAACGCGGTGACTGCCGGGTGACGGTGTCGCGTGCGGTGGCGCTCGCGGCCATCGTGTTCGGAGCGCTCGCGCTCGGGCTTCTCGTCGGCGGGACGACGATCGCGCCGGCCGCGCTCGCGCACGCGCTGTTTCATCCACGCGACGGCGGCGATGTCGGCACCATCGTGTGGGCGTTGCGCCTCCCGCGTATCGCGATCGGCGCGTTCGTCGGCGCCGCGCTTGCGGTCTCGGGATTTCTCCTTCAGGGCATGTTGCGTAACCCGCTCGTGGACCCATTTTTGACCGGGGTCAGCGCGGGCGCCGGCGCAGCGATCGCCATTGGAGTCGCACTCGGCGCCGCGAGCGTGGCGCTCCCCGCAATCGGCTTCGTCGCCGGTCTTGCGACCGCGTTCCTCGTGGCCGCGCTTGCGCGTCGCGGCAGCGGACTCGACGCCGAGCGACTGATCCTCGCGGGCGTCTCCCTTTCGGCGCTCTTCTCGGCGATCGTCGCGCTCGCGTTGACGCACCTGGCCGCGGGAAATTCCGCCGAGGTCTTGGCGTGGCTGGCCGGGTCGCTCGCAGGGCGCGGCTGGACCGAACTCGCGTGGACCGCACCGTACCTCGTCGTGGGCTTCGCGTTGGCGGCGCTCGTGGTCCCCGCCCTGGGCACGTTGCGCGCAGGGAACGACGTTGCGCGTGCGCTCGGCGTCGATCTCCCGCGCGTGCAATGGCTGATATTGGCCGCATCGACACTGCTCGCAGCGGCCGCGGTCACGCTTTCCGGAATCGTCGGCTTCGTCGGCTTGGTCGTTCCCCATCTCGCGCGCCGGCTTGTCGGATCCGATCCGCGGTGGGCGTTGCCTGCGTCGGCCGCACTCGGCTCGGCACTGGTCGTGGTCGCCGATGCCGCCAGTCGCGCCCTCTTTCCGCCGACGGAAATTCCACTTGGGGTGCTGCTTGCCATCGTCGGCGTCCCGGCGTTTCTGTACCTGTACTTACGGCCCTCGGGAGCTGCCAGACTGTGGGGCACCTAGGAGCGCGCGACCTCGCGGTGACGGTCCCGAGCCGCACCTTGCTCGAGGGAATTTCGCTCGACCTTCGGCCGGGCGAGATACTCGCTTTCGTCGGGCCGAACGGCGCGGGAAAAACGACGCTGCTCCGCGCGCTCGGCGGCGTCGTGCGGCCGGCACGGGGAAGCGTTCTTCTGGACGGCATTCCGCTGTCGACCCTCGAGCCCACGGCGCGCGCACGCGCGCTGACGCTGCTGGCGGGTGCGCCGCCACCGCCCGGAGCGATGTCGGTTCGGGAGGTCGTCGCGCTGGGGCGCTTTCCCCATCGCGCGTGGTACGACTGGCGCCGTCGTCCCGACGACGCGACGGCGACCGAAACGGCTTTGTCGCAAGTCGGCTTGAGCGATGCGGCCGATCGTCCTTTCGAAAGTCTGAGCAGCGGCGAAGCGCAACGTGCGTGGATCGCGCTCGCGGTGGCGCAGGGGGTACGGGTGATGCTCCTCGACGAACCGACCAGTCACCTAGATGTGCGCTACGCGCACGACGTGCTCGCTCTGCTTCGCGCGTTAGCCCGAGCCGGCGCCACCGTTGGCGTCGTTCTGCACGATCTCGCCCAGGCGGGTGCCTATGCGGATCGAGTGGCCTTGCTCGCCCAAGGCCGCTTGGTGGCGACCGGATCTCCCGACGACGTGCTGCGTCCGCAAAGTCTGCGGGACGCCTACGGGATAGACTTCGAGATCGTCGCCACCCGCGCCGGTCCGCGCGCGTACCCGGCATATCTCTAGTGGATTTCGCGCGACGAATGCGCGTCGCTCGATAGCACCCAGCCGTAGCGACCGCGCAATGGGCCGCGGACGACTTTTACCCCGACGACGTCCTGAACGGTCGAGGAGTACTTCACGCGCGCGGCGCCGGGAAGGCACGCGATGACGACCGCGTGTGTGCCGGGATGCGCCAGCAGGGTATGCGCGAAAATCGTTCGCGTGTCTCCCCAATGGCCGGCCGAATAGTCGATCAGTCGCGCCCGCGAGTCCCACAAGAACACATCCGGATCGGCGCCCTGCGCAATGAGGACGACGCGATAGCCGACCTGCACCGAGCACGCGCTCGCCTGCACGGGAAACGACGCCGACACGCTCGCAAACGCGATGACGAGCGCAATCGTGACGCGTGTCAGCAAGCGAACGCGCTAATGCTTTCGGTCCCGGGGGTCGAGCGTTGCACTCCGTGGGGCTAGGATCGATCCGAGCATATCCGATTCCTATAAGTGGCGGCTACGTCGAACCGTTCCCGACGCGGCCCGCACGGCGTTTCTTACGCGCGTTCGCGAGTGCTCCTGTCAGCCACGTCCGCCGTGGCGCTGGGGACGTGCCGCACGCTACGCGAAGAAGGCGGCGTGAAGTTCGGGAGGTTGCTCCGTCCGCTCGGCGCACTGGCTGGTGCGACTGGCGCGGCGGCGGCGCTGAATCGCCGGCTGCGCGAGCGCAGTCCGATGCCGATCAATCACCTCGGCGGGGTTCGCGTTCGGTGGAACTGGCGTGGCTACGACATCTTCGCGACGACGACGGGCGAGG
>JBDTCF010000076.1:0-8380 GCA_039923715.1 Vulcanimicrobiaceae bacterium | reverse complement strand
AAAGGACCCTCGCGCGATCCCGCCGAGCGTCGTCTCGCCATGCATGTCGAAGATCATCCCTTCGACTATCGCGATTTCGAAGGGATCATTCCGAAGGGCAACTATGGCGCCGGCGAGGTCGTGGTGTGGGATCGAGGCTGGTATGCTCCGCTCGAAACCGGCGATCCGGCGGCGAGCGTCGCCGGCGGGAAGCTCAAGTTCGTGCTGCACGGCAAAAAGTTGAACGGGATGTTCACGCTGATACGCATCAAAAATCGCGAAGAGAGCGGCGATCCTTGGCTGCTGATCAAGGACCACGACGAGTACGTGGATGCGACGTGGGACGTTACGGATGCGCCCGAGTCCGTCAAGAGCGGCAAGACGCTGACCGACTTCGCGAACGATCCGCGTGCGCCGCACTGGACCTCGTCGAAACGGGTCGCGCCGCGAGTGACCGCGCCCGAAAATCGAATCGAGCCCATGCCGCGCGTAGAGCATCCGATGTTGGCGAGTCTCACGGACCAACCGTTCGACGATCCGGATTGGCTCTTCGAAATCAAGTGGGACGGGTATCGCGCGCTGGCGGAAATTGCGAAGGACGGCACCGTAACGCTAACCTCGCGCAACGGCAAGGACTTTTTGGTGAAGTTCCCCGAGCTTGCGGGGCTCGCCGCCGGCTTTTCGGAGCGTCCGTTGATCGTCGATGGCGAGATCGCCGTGCTCGACGAGGCGGGCCGCTCCTCGTTCCAGAGCCTCCAAGAGCGGCTCGATCGCTTCGGCCGAACGCACCGGAGCGAAGCGCCGATTACGTTCGTGGCGTTTGACCTGCCGTACGGAAACGGTCGCGACTTGCGCCGCGAGCCGCTCGAAGCGCGGAAAGCGGCGCTCGAAGCGATCGTCCGTGACGGACGGGGCGTTCTCTTCAGCAAGCACGTGGTCGGCGAAGGAAAGACGCTATTCGCGTTCGCGCGCGAACGCGGCCTCGAAGGAATCGTCGCGAAGCGCCGCGCGTCGAAGTACGTCGAACGCCGTTCGAAGGACTGGCTCAAGATCAAAGCCGTGCAGCGAACCGAGTGCGTGATCGGTGGATGGACGGAAGGCCGCGGCAGCCGCAAGGGTTTCGGCGCGTTGCTCGTGGGCGTTTACGACGGCGAAGAACTCGTTTCGGCCGGCTCGGTCGGGACGGGCTTCGACGCCAAACTGCTGGCGAGCATCGCGGCGCGGCTCGCGCCGCTCGAGCGCAAAACGTCGCCGTTCAAGACGCCACCGAAGACCGACGCGCCCGCGCACTGGGTTCGTCCCGAGCTGGTTGCGGAAATCGCGTTCGGCGAGTGGACGCGCGACGGCCAGCTCCGCCATCCGGTCTTCGTGGCGCTCCGCATCGATAAGGATCCTAAGGACGTCGTGCGCGAGCGCGTGACGCGTCATTGATGCCGTTGGGCCGTGCGGACGGGATAGGTTCGAGCGACCCGCGAAGCGCGGTTTCCAAGAAAAGGAGGCTGCGATGTTTGACAATCTCAAAAACCTGGCGCAACAGGCGTTGGGCGAGAAACTCGACCCCCAGGCGCTCGCCGGAAACCTCGATCCCCAGGCCGTGGGCCAGGCGGTCAGCGAACACCTCGGCACCATGGACGGCGGGCAAGTGGCCGATCATCTCCAGACCGCAGCCACGAACTTGCAGCAGCAAGGGCAAGGCGACATGGCACAGCAGGCAATGGCTTTGGTCTCGCAACTGCAGTCGAATCCGTCCGGCGCCAAGGATGCCATCGTCGCGTTCGTATCGAGCAATCCACAGGTTCTCCAGCACTTCGCGCCGAGCTTCGCGCAAGGCATCTTGTCGCGCCTCGGCTCGTAAGGAGCGAGCAACGTGCGATATCAGCATCGTTTGCTGGCCGTAGCCGCGTTCGCGACGTTCGCGTTGATCGGTTGCGGCGGTGGCAAGTCGGCGACCACGCAGAAAGCGGCAGGCCCCGTGACGGAGGCGCAACGCGAGGCGGCCGCCCTGCCGGGCACCTCGGTCGCGGCGGTTCCTCGCGGCCTTCACTGCGGCGGTCAGAAGCCGGTGTGGGTGAACCTGAAAAGCAAGGCATACCACGCCTTCGGCGATCCGTACTACGGTCGCTCGCGGAGCGGCGAATACCTGTGCGCGAGCGACGCGGAGGCCAAGGGCTACCACGCCGCAGGCGCGATGCACCACCATCGGCGGAGCGGCGGGTCGATGACCAATAACGGCGCCGAAAATCCCGCGCCTGGGGCGACGTACTGATCGCGAGGAGATACCGTTTTGGAAAACTTCGTTCTACATCTCGTTCACGCGGCGGCGTGGACGTTTGGAATCATTTTCCTGCTCGCGATCGTTGGCGTCATCGCGATCGTGCAGTGGATCGTCAACGCGTTTCGGCGTACTGAGGCTGCGGTCTCGAGCGGCGTTCACGGCGTCGAGGGGCGGTTCCATCGAGGCGACGACTCTACCAACCCGTAGCGACGATGGCCCTGCGAACGACGGCCATCGTCGAAATCGGTGGCCGTAGCCTTTCAGTCTCCAATCTCGACAAGGTGCTGTTTCCCGATGACGGTTTTACCAAAGGTGACGTCATCGCATACTACCGCTCCGTCGCGGCCGCGATACTCCCGCACCTGCGAGGGCGGCCGTTGACGCTGCAGCGCTATCCGAATGGGATCGACGGGTCGTCGTTTTTCGAGAAAGAAGCGCCGCGCGGAACGCCCGCTTGGATGCAAACCGTGACGGTCGCGAGCGACGGCGGAGCGCGCGAGGTTCGATACCTGCTGTGCGACGATGAAGCGAGCTTGGCGTTTGTTGCGAACCTGGCGGCCATCGTGCTTCACGTCTGGACGTCGCGCGTCCCCGATCTCGACGCGCCCGACTACTTGCTGTTCGATCTCGATCCGTGGGAGGGATGTACGCTCTCGACGCTGGCGCGGGTCACGCTACGGGTGCGCGAGTCACTCTTGGAAATCGGGCTCGAGCCGCTGGTGAAGTCGACCGGCGGGAGCGGCCTGCACGTCATGGTGCCACTCGCCGACGGCTACACGTACGACTTCGTAAAGGGGTTCGCCGAGCTGGTCGCGCGGCGTGTCAACGCTCTAGAGCCCGATCGGACGACGCTTCAGCGGGCGCTTGCCAAGCGGGACGCCGGGACGGTGTACCTGGACTGGGTGCAGGTCGGGCGCGGAAAGACGTACGTCGTGCCCTACGGCCTGCGGGCGCGCGCGGGCGCGCCGGTCTCGTGCCCGCTGCGCTGGGACGAGGTCGAGGCGATGGCGCGCAAGCGGGCGCGGTCGACCGAACCCGAGTTCGTCAGGTACTCGCTACGAACGGTCCCCAAGCGCCTGGCGACGTTCGGCGATCCATGGACCGCGGCCGCGCGCAAGGGCCAGCGGCTGGACGTGGCGCTCGGCCGGGCTCGGAAGGTTTGGCGAACCTAGATTTTACGAATGGTCCGGGGCGCTCGAGCGCGTATGGCTTTCAGGCCAAACCTGGGGAGAAGAAAACCGTGGCTCACGCAATCTGGAGCGGCTCGATCAATTTCGGCCTCGTAACGATTCCCGTCAAACTGCAAACGGCGATTCGCGGGAACGACCTGCGCTTCAACTTCTTGCACAAGAAGGACGAGGGGCGCATTCAAAACGTGCGCCGCTGCTCGCTCGACGGCGAGGAGGTTTCGTACGACGAGATCGTCCGCGGGTACGAGTTTACCAAGGGCGAGTACGTCATCCTCGAAGACGAAGACTTCAAGCGCGTCAACGTCGAGGCGACGCAGTCCGTCGACATCCTCGAGTTCGTCGATCTCGCCGAGATCGACCCGATGTACTTCGACAAACCGTACTACCTCGAACCCGAAAAGAAAGGTCGCCACGCGTATGCGTTGCTGCGCGAAGCCCTCAAGGAATCGGGGAAAGTCGGGATCGCGAAGGTCGTGATTCGTGCGCGCGAACATCTGGCCGCCGTCAAGCCGAACGGTAACGCCCTCGTACTGGAACTCATGCACTTCGCCGACGAGATCGTCGAGCCTTCGACGCTTGAGTTTCCGGCCGCTGAGGAGCCGCGCGAGAACGAAATGAAGGTCGCGAAATTGCTGATCGATACGATGGCGGGGACCTTCGATCCCGAACGGTTCCGCGATACCTATCGCGAGGAACTCCTAGCCATGATCGAGGCGCGCGCCGCCGGCAAAGAACTTCCCAAAGGGGAGGCTAAGGTTCCCCGCCACGATAACGTGGTCAACCTCATGGACGTGCTGCAGAAGAGCCTCGAGGCGTCGCGCGGTCGCAAGGACGCGAACTCCAATGCGGACGAGGGCGAGGAAGATGGGAAACCCGCCAAGCGTACCGCCCGCCGCAAGAGCAGCGCGGCCTAGCACGAACGCCGCGGTCTATTCGGCTTCGACCGGTTCTGGAAGCGCGAGCGTGGCGCGGCGTTGCGCGACCAGGCCGAGCGCGAGCGCCAGGCAGACGAAGGTTGCGCAAATCGACGTCGTCCAGGGCGTCCCGTACAGCGCGAGGACGGCGGTCGCGATCACCGGCATCACGATTCCCGAAATGCTTTCGAGCGAGGAACCTACCCCTAAGATCGAGCCGCGCATGCCCTCCGGTGCGGCGTCGGTCAGGAGCGCCGGAATCGTCGCGTTCGAGAGCGCCATTCCCAACCCAAAGAGCGGCATCGTCCACGCGAACGCGGTCAAATCCCGCGCGAACGGAACGATCGCGAAGAATGCGACCATGCTGGCGAAACCGACGTTCGAAGCGGCGCGGACGCCGATCCGGTCCGCCAAGCGGCCCACGACGCCGAGTTGGAAGATGATGCTGAGGACTCCGAAGGCCGCGAAGAAATAGCTGGTCTGGACGACTCCGAATCCGAGTTGTACCTGCAAGACGAGCGCGAAGACGGCAAACCATGCATAGAGACCGAGTGAATAGGCCAGCTTCTGCACGAGCAGCGGCGTGAGGACGGGCTCCACGAGCGACCGGATAATCTCGCGAAAGGCGATGGCTTCGCTCGTTTCGCCCTTCGCTGCGACTTGTTCGGGAAGAAAAAGGATCGTCGTCACGAGCGTGACGACCTGAAGCGCGGCGGCGAGCAAGAACGCGATAGTGTAGCCATAGCGGGCTAGCAACAGGGCGCCCGCCGCCGGACCGATGACGATACCGCAACTGAAGGCGACGCCGACCCACGCGAACGCGCGCGCCCGCTGTGCCGGTGCGACGCGATCAGAAACGTACGCTTGGGTCACGCTGATGTTTCCACCCGAGGCGCCCTCGACGATGCGCGCGGCGAACACCCACACGATCGAAGGCGCGAACGCGAGCATCGTCCAGCCGACCGTCGCGCCGATTTGGCTGACGATCAGGACCGCCTTGCGGCCGATCCGGTCGCTGAGGTGGCCCCAGAGGGGCGCGGCCACGAACTGGCAGGCCGCGAACGTCGAGAACAGGACGCCGACTACGACCTTCGATGCGCCGAAGTGTTCGACGTAGTACGGCATGATCGGAATCAGAATGCTGAACCCAAGGATGTCGATAAACGTAATTCCGAGGATCGGGAAAAGGGTGGCGAACACGATACCCGTTCGACGCTACAAGGGGCGCCCAGGTTTCAAATCGCGTGCTCTACGGCGCGGGCGCGGGCCTCCGATCGATCAGGGCTGCGACGCGCTCGGTCATCACGACGTCACCCTGTCCGTTGAGCACCCCGACCGCGAGCTTCACGATGCCGGCCGGCTTTCCCGGCGTAGCTTTGAGCCCGATGACTTCGGCGAGGATGCGCAGTTCGTCACCGGGGTAAACCGGGCGTGGCCAGCGCAGATCCTCGACCCCCAGACCGATCGCTCCGACCTCTCCGAAAATCGTGTCGCACATGAGCCGCATCGCGATCCCCGCGGTCTGCCAGCCGCTCGCAATCAGCCGGCCAAAGCGCGTGCTCGCGGCGGTCTCGGGCCGGTGATAGATCTGCGGATCGTAGACCAAGAAATCGGCGATCCCACGTTCGGTCACCGCGAACGGGGCGGACTCAAAGCGCTCGCCGAGCGTGTAGTCCTCGAAGTAGCGACGCATCCCGCGCTCTGCGCCGCGCGCACGCGTATTTCCTCATTCCCAGGCCGGCTAGCCGCCGGCGGGCGTCTGTGTCGTCGCATAGGAACCGCGCTCGAGGTCCTCGACGATCGAGGGTGCGTTCGGCTTCCACCCGAGTTCGGCGCGGGCGTGCGCCGACGAGATCCGTTGATCGAGCGCGAGCGCTTCGGCGAAGTCTCCCATAACCGCGCGCGCCTGTTCCAGGGGAAGCAGCGTCGTCGCGCCGTTCTTCCCTGCGCCGCGGCTGGCCGCTTCGGCGATCTCGCGAACCGTGAACGCCGAGTCGTCGGCCGCGTTATAGATCGAAGCGATCGGGGCGCGTTCCAACGCGAGCGCGAACAGTTCGCCCAGGTCGTCGACGTGGATCGCCGGCCAGTGGTTCGTTCCGTCGCCGACGATGGTCGCCGCACCGCGCTCGCGCGCCGATGTCACGAACATCTCAGGAATGCCGCCGTTCCGCCCGTAAACGATTCCCGGTCGAACGACGGTCGCCAAAACCCCCTCATGGGCGCTCGCTAGGACGATGCGTTCGAGTTCGGGGCGTCGCGCGACGAGCGTCGCGGGAAAGTGTGGAGCGTCCTCGCCGGCCGGCGCGTCCCCGGTCGAACCGTAGATCCACACCCCGCTGGTGTATGCGATGCGTTTGGGTGAATGCTTCGCCGCTTCGACGAGTTGCGTGAGGGCGTGCGTGTCGACGGCGAATTGGTCGGCGCCGGTGACGTTCACGCAGTAGACGATCGCGTCGGATGCGCGCGCGGGACCGAACAGTGAGCGCGGGTTGGACGCGTCGGCGTCGACGACGGCATAGCCGCGAGCGCGCAGCGTTTCGGCGGCGTGCGGCGAGCGGGCGGTCGCGGTCACCTGGTATCCGTGCCGCACGACGGCCTCGGCGATGCTCGTCCCAAGGTAGCCGGTGGCGCCGATAATCAGAACGTTCATCTTGTCCCTTCGCGTGGTCGAGCGGTGCGTGCATCGGCGCGCGGCGCCGCAGCCGGCGTCACGCGCAGCGTCACGAGTTCGTATCGGCGCACGACCCTCATCTCGACCGTGACACCGGTCCCTCGTTCCGAAAGCAGACGGTGCAACTCATCGAGCCCTGCCACCGGCCAGCCGTCGAGTTGGACGATGACATCGCCGTCCTGCAAGCCGCCGCTTTGGGCCGGGCTTCCGGGTTCGACCGAAAGAACCCAAACGCCCCGCTCGGCGAACAGGCCGAGCGTGCGAACGAGGAAGCGCGGAAGCGTCGCATCTTGGCCGGCTAAACCCAAGTAACCGCGGTGAACCGCACCATCGCGCATTAAAATGGCGGCGACTCGTTTGGCGGTGTCGATCCCGATCGCAAAGCAGATCCCCTGTGCGGCCGCGACGATTGCCGTGTTCACGCCGACGACGCGTCCGCGAGCGTCGACCAGCGGGCCGCCCGAGTTGCCGGGATTCAACGCGGCGTCGGTCTGAATCACGTTGTCGATCAGGCGACCCGAACGGGCGCGGAGGGTCCGTCCGAGCGCGCTGACGACGCCGGCGGTGACGGTGGCTTGGAGGCCGTACGGGTTCCCGACGGCGACCACGAGCTGCCCCGGCCGCAGCGTCCGCGACTCGCCCAGGGTTGCGACGGCAAGGTCGTTCGCCGCGACCCGGATGACTGCCAGGTCGCCGTCCGGGTCGTCGCCGATCAGGGTTGCCGGCAGGCGGCGACCGTCGGTCAGGCCGACGGCGATTTCGCGTGCGTTCGCGACCACGTGGCTGTTCGTCAGGATGAACCCATCGGGGGTGAAGACGAATCCGGAGGCTGCCCCCGCGAGATGGCCACCGACTTCCACGTTCACGACCGCCTCCCCGACGCGCTCGACCGCGCCCGCGACGGTCGCGGAATAAGGGTCGAGGTCTTCGTCGCCAACGGTAAATGAGAGGGGGCGCGTCAGGGTATTCACGGCGCAACTAACGACCGGCCCCCCTCGGGTGCGGTTGCGAGCGGGCTCGGTGATGCAGGTCGCGCGGCCATAAAGAAGAGGTTCGGCCCGCGATCTGCCGATAATCAAGATCGTAGAGGCGACTCGCTTGCGCCGCTGACCCCCCCTCCCCTTGGAGAACGCTACTGTGGTACGACGCCTCTTGATCCTCTGCAGCCTGGGCGCCCTCGCCGCCGGACTGTCCGGTTGCGCGGCGGGAGGGAATGCCGAAGCTGGCTGCGTCCAGCCCCAGCTGCAGACCTATCCGACCCCACAGATGGTCTACCCACAGCCTGGCACCACGCTGTCGGCAACCGGTCCTCAGTTCGTCTACGTCGCTTACCCCGCGTCCCCGCCGCTAA
>JBDTCF010000075.1:0-25694 GCA_039923715.1 Vulcanimicrobiaceae bacterium | reverse complement strand
CCGCGGTTCGCCGATGGCGGGGGTCCGTGGCGTGTGCGCGAGGGGTAGAGCGCGTCCATGATCTGGCGCGGCATCCCCGGTTTTGCTAGCCGGCTCGCGAGCGGGCCGTTCCCCAGGGGTGGCGCCGCAACCGTGGGTGACGATCCGTTCCCGGAGCAGCCGGCCAGAATGGCCGCCGCACCAATTGCGGCGGAGAAAAGCAATGCCTTGTTTGCTGTGCGTAACACGAGATGAACCTCCAGATTGATGTAGTGAAGAGTCGTTAGAGAAGAATGCCGCTCGGTTCGTCTTGTTCGAGGATTCCTACAACCTGTTCGGGCTGCGACATGCGGAAGCCGTAAAGGAAGAAGATGACCAGCCCGACCGCAAGCGAGCCAAGAAACCAGACCAGCGTGGTCGTGCTCAATCCGAACACGACTAAAATCATGGAAAGGACGATGCCGATCGCCGGAAACACGGGGACGAACGGCGAGCGGAAGGGGCGCGGAATGTCGGGCCGCGTTCGCCGTAGCCAAATCACACCGGCGCAGACCACGATAAATGCCGAAAGGGTCCCGATGTTGACCAGGTTGAGGAGTTGGTCCAACGGTACGATCAGCGTAAGCAAAGCGACGGCAACCCCGGTAATCATGGTCATTAGCGCGGGGGTTTTGAAGCGTGGATTGATGCGCGAGACGAAGGGCGGCAGCATCTTGTCGCGCGACATCACGTAGAAAATACGCGTTTGCCCGAGCAACGACGAAAGAGCGACGCTTGTCGTTCCGGCGATGACGCCGACCGTGATGGTCCAGTCGACGAAAACGTTATGGAGTGGTGCGACGGCCGCTGCGAGCGCCGCATTCTCGTCGACCTTCTGCCACGGCACGGCGCCGACCAGCACGACGGCTGTCACGCAGTAGATGACCGTTCCGATTCCGAGCGCGCCCAAGACGCCGACGGGCACGTCGCGCTGCGGGTTGCGGCACTCTTCGGCCGTCGTGGTCGCGGTGTCGAAACCGATGTACGAGAAAAAGACGAGCGCAGCTGCGGGGATTACGCCGGCGCCGCCGCCGCCGCTAAACGGCTTGAGCGAACCCCAACCGAGCGGAACGAACGGTACCAAGTTGTGCGCGTTGAACAGCCCGATGCCGAAGATCACGAACACGACGAGCGCCGAGATCTTCAGCACGACGAATACGTTGTTCGTGGTCGCCGTCTCGCGGATGCCGATGCACAGCAGACCCGAGAGCAGCAACACGAAGACGGCGCCGACGACATCGTAGGTCGAGTGGGTCAGATCCCATCGCCACAGTTGCCACCAGGCTCCGTGGATGACGAAGTGCGAGGTGTGGGCCCAAGCTGGGACCACGAAACCGAACGAACGGAGTGCGCTTTGGGCGGCCGACGAAAACTGCTGCGCCACCGGCGCCGCGCTGATGCCGTACTCGAACAGCAGCGCGAACCCGATGATCCACGCGACCAACTTGCCGAGTGTGGCGTACGCATAGGTGTACGCGCTGCCGGCGATCGGCACCATCGCACCCAGTTCGGCGTAGGCGAGTGCTGCAAAAAACGAAGCCAGGCCGGCTAGGACGAACGCGAGGATGATCGCGGGGCCGGCCAGCTTGACGCCGGGCCCGATCGTGGTAAAGATGCCCCCGCCGATCATGGTGCCCAGGCCGACGGCGATCAGGTCGCGCGCTCGGAGGGCGCGCCGCAGCGGCGACGCCCGCTGCGCGCTGCGAAGCACGTCGAGCGACGTGGTCGCAAAGAGGCGTTGGACGAACGTCTGGGCCCCCGGTTCGCTGGCCATTGCCCGGGGTTTGTCCGGAGCGCTTGGTCCGCCCTACCTTGCCTCTTAGCAGTAACGATATATCGTGATAGAGTAGCGATATGTTGAATGACGAATGGGTTCGGTTCGGGAAAGCGGTCTGCATGGGACGGCATTGGGGACGGCATGGCTGGCGCGGCGCGCTTTGGGGCGAGTGGCCGGGCGAGCGCCGGATGCGGCGCGGCGACGTCAAGTACATGATCCTCGAACTGCTGGCCGAGCGTCCGCGCCACGGATACGACGTTATCAGGGACCTCGAGGAGCGTCAGCCGGGATACCGGCCGAGCCCGGGCTCGATCTACCCGACCCTCGCGTTGCTCGAAGACGGCGGCTACGTGACCAGCGAAACGAGCGACGGCAAGCGCGTCTACGCGATCTCGGACGAGGGTCGCAAGCTCTTGACCGAGCGGACCGACACCGTCGGCGAAGGTGGCGACGACGACGAGCGGCACAACGCGCTCCACGAACTGCGAGCGAACGCGTTCCGCCTGGGAGCCGCCGTGCTACAGGTCGCGCGAGAGTCGGACCCGGCCACAATCGCGCGCCTGCGCGAGATCCTCGAACGAACGCGCCGCGAAATCTACGGCCTGCTCGCCGAACCCCCCGCCGACGCCAAAGATTCGTAGGTCGCTAGGGTTCGAGCGGCGGTGGTTTTGTTTTGGGGTTCCAAGTGTGCTCGGGACGTCCAAGTCCCGCATTGATCCAGCGCGACCACACAAACAACGCATCGGAAAGTCGGTTAACGTAGCGCAACGCGTCGGCGGTGATCTCCTCCGTCTCGGCGAGTTCGACGAGCAGGCGCTCCGCGCGCCGCGCGACCGTCCGCGCGAGATGCAAATACGCGCCCGCGGCGGAGCCCCCGGGATGAATGAAGGTGTTGAGCGGTTCCAAATCGCGCTCGGCGCGATCGATCGCGCGCTCAAGCGCGACCGCGTCATCGGGACCAACGAGGGGCATGCCCTCCCAGCGATCCCCCGGCAGCGTCGCGAGGTCTGAGCCGAGATTGAAAAGCGCGTCTTGCGTCCAAGCCAACCACGCGTCGAGTTCGCGTGCACGTTCGCGTCCCGGCGCCGCGCTTGCGGGCTCGCGCAGGACGTCGGCGAGGGCGCAGCGCGCCAAGCCGATCGCGCACGAACATTCGTCGACCGTCCCGTACGCGTCGATCCGGAGCGCTCGCTTCGAAATGCGCTGACCGCCGACCAACCCGGTCGTCCCAGCGTCGCCCGTTCGAGTGTAGATCCGTGTGTGCTTCGGCATAGCTCTTCGTGGAGTTTCGGTTCAGGGCGTCCAAAGGCCCGGCGCGCCCGCAAGTCGTCTCGGCGCGCTCAGCCGGACCATGCGACGTCGCCGAGTCCGCTTAGCGCGAGATCGCGCTGCGTGCATATCCAGCCGGTCGAACTCACCGGTGGTCACGGCTGCCTATCTTGCGGAGGTTATGACATCGTGATATAGTGACAGCATGACCGTGAAGCGACTTGTCTACCTTAATGTGGAGCAAGACAAGCGCGTTAGGCAACTCGCGCGCAAGGAAAAGACCTCCGTAACCGAGGTCATTCGACGTGCGCTTGAAGCTTACGGACGTGGCGAAGCGGCGCAAGCGGCAGCTGACAAGCGGCGCGCGATGAAATACGTCAAGGCGCACCCCGAGGGTTGGGCTGACGATCCCGAGGAGTTCTTTCACGGATGACGCCCGGCAGTATCGTGGTGGTTGACTGGCGCGATGCCCTTCCTGAATCCGGCGAGCCGAATAAGCAGCGTCCGAGCGTCGTTGTTGGGCGTGGCGACTTCTTTGATGCGGAGTTTGAGTATCTCATAGTGGTTCCGTTGACGGGTGATGTACCGCTACGGATCGCCGGCGCGACGGTCGAGATCGCGCCGTCGAAGGAGAACCATTGTTCGAAGCGATCCTACGCGCTCGCGTGGAACGTGCAGACCGTGCCGAAGCGTCGGGTGCGCGCAACGGAAGCGCGCGTCACACAGGCGCAACTCGACGAGTTGCGAGACCAAATTGCGCTCTTGGTCGAGCGTTGATAGGGTGAAGACCGTCGCGGCGCGTGATCTTCCTTTCGAGTCACGGACAGGGGAGCGTGCCCTTGGGACCGAGGCCGACGGCTATGACGGCGGCGACGGCGGCCCGCGCCTGCGCGGTTACGGGGGCGTCGGCGCCGTCGACGATCTCCAAAAGCCCTTCGAGACGGTCGGCCTCGGTCGCTTTGGCTTTGCGAAGTTTAATCGCGATCGCGTGCGCGAGGTTGTACTGCTCGCGCAACTGCGCGCTCGACATGCGCACGCGCGGGTCCATCGCGACGATCAGCGGGCGCTCGATCGCCGCACCGTCGACGACGAGGCGAACCGTGTAGCGACCAGGCGGCAACAGCGGCCCTTCCGGGACGCTGGGTGTATCGCCGCAGATGGCGGAAATCGGCAGGTCGCGGTCCTTCACGGGCGGCGCCGCCTCGCGTAGGTCCCAAACCCAGCGGTGCATTCCCATGCCCGCGGAAAGCGCGCGGAACGGCCGCTCCCAGTACGCCGGCTTGTCGAGGTCGGCGATCGGCGCGGGTGCGCGGTCGTCGCTGGCGTAGGTGCGCACGGCGTTTCCGCTTGCATCGAGGATCGCGAGCGAAACGTGGGTTGCGCTAGTGGGGAGCACGTAGTCGAGGATGGCGCCGTCCGGCGGGTTCTTGCCGGCCGGCTCCTCGGGTGGCAGCGGCGTGTCGGTATTCATATTGCGGCGAACGCGGTACGCGATCTGCGGCTGGAACAGATGCGGCTTTGCGTACGTGCTTTCGCGTGCAAGTTCGCGCAACGGTTCGACGTCGTCGAGAATCCAGAAACCGCGGCCGTGCGTCGCGATCGCCAGGTCGTCGCCGTGCACGACGAGATCGCGAACCGAGGTATGCGGCAGGTTCAGCTGCAACGACTGCCAGTGCGCGCCCTCGTCGAACGAGACGAAGCCCCCGTTTTCTTCCGCTGCGTAGAGTAGGTTCGGTTGGACCGGATCGACGCGCACCGCGTTCACCGGCTGGTCCGGCAGGCCGCCTACGCGCAGAGCCCAGTGCTTGCCGCCGTCGCGCGTCCGGTACACGTACGGTTTGAGGTCGTCCAGGCGAAAGCGATTGACTGCCAGATAGGCAACGTTGTCGTCGCTGCGCGACACGTCGATCTGCGCAACCTTACTCCACGGCGTCAGTTGCGGCGGCGTGACGTTCGACCAATGCGCCCCGCCGTCACGGGTGATCCACACCAGTCCGTCGTCGGTCCCCGCCCACAACGTCGAGCGGTTCCGGTACGACGGCGCCAGCGCGTAGACGACGCCTCGATGCGCGCCTTTCTGCGGATCGCTCGCCTCGAACGGCCCGAGCACGCTTGGCACCGCGGGGCGCGGGCGCGCGAGATCGGGGCTGATCTGCTTCCAGTGCTGCCCGCCATCGCGCGTCGACCAAACGACGTTGGACCCGAAGTAGAGCACGTGCGGATCGGCGTGGGAGAAGACCAGCGGCTCAGTGCGCACGACGCGATAGCGCTTCGTGCGCTCGACGATCGGACCGACCTCTTGCCTCTGCCCGGTGGCTTCGTCGAAACGCTCGACCTTGCCACCGAAGAAGACGCCGGGATGGAGCGGATCGGGCGCGACGTAGCCGTATTCCTCGGCGCCGACCGGATGCCAGTCGCGCTCCGTGATCTCGCCCCACCCTCCGCGGCTCGCGACGCAGGCCGAGCCGCTCTCTTGTTGTCCGCCGCACACCCAATACGGGAAGCGATCGTCGGTGGCGACGTGATACATCTGGGCGGTCGGCTGGTTGTACCACGAACTCCACGTCCGCCCGCCGTTGAGCGAAAGCGTCGCCCCCTGATCGACGCCGAGCAGCATCACCTCCGCGTGAAGCGGATCGATCCAGATCGAATGGTAGTCGTCACCGCCCGGCGCGCCCTTGAACGCCGTGAACGTCTTTCCGCCGTCGTACGAGCGCCACGCCGAGGTGTTGGCGAGGTAGACGAGATCCGGGTTTTTGGGATCGACGGCGAGCGTGACCAGATCGTCGCCACGTTGCGCGATCGCCGGATCGCCGTTCACCTTCGTAAAGTGCGCGCCGCCGTCGCCGCTGCGATAGACGGCTCCGCCCGGATCGGCGTCGCCGTAGGCGTCGGCGAACGCATACAGGACCTTGGGTGAACTCGGTGCGACCGCGACCCAACTGCGCCCTAAACGTGGCGGCAAGCCGTTGGTCAACGGCACCCACGTCGTCCCGCCGTCGGTCGATCTGTAGATGCCACTTTGCGGCAGCTCGAACGACGAGCCGATCTCCCAGGGGGCTTGCCGCGCCGACCAGAGCGTCGCGTAGACGGTGTCGGGATGCTGCGGATCGAGCGTCACGCAAAACGCGCCGGTGTTGTCGTCCTTGTAGAGCACGCGCTTCCAGTGCGCGCCGCCGTCCGTGGTGCGATAGATTCCGCGGGTGGCATTGGGGCCGTACGGATGTCCCAGGACGGCGGCATACGCGCGGTTAGCGTCGCGCGGGTCGACCGCCATCGAGGCGATTTGCTGCGCGTCGTCGAGCCCTTGATGCGTCCACGTCGCGCCGGCATCGACGGATTTGTAGATCCCGTCGCCGACCGCGAGGTCGGGCCGTTGCAGACCTTCGCCGCTGGCCGCGTAGACGACGTTCGGATCGGACGGCGCAACCGCGAGCGCGCCGATCGAACCCGTCGGTTCGCCCTCGAATATCGGCGTCCACGTTCGCCCGGCGTCGTCGGTCTTCCAGATGCCGCCGTCGACCTGCGCCATGTAGAAAACGCGCAGACTCCCGGGAACGCCCGCCACCGCTACCGTGCGGCCGCCACGAAGCGGCCCGATCTCACGCCAGCGCAGGTCCGCGAATAGCGACGGCGCCACCGCCTGCGCGCGAACCGGAACCGGAGCGAGATTCAAGCCGAGCATACTCAACACGAACGCACCGGCAAAACGACAAACCAAGAAGAGGCCCTCCGTCGCTCCTACGCTACGACAGGGGCGCGCATCTTCCGGTCAAGGACCGTCGGGACCAGGCCCGGAAAGCGGGGCGCTTGGTATGACCGAGAGCAAACTCGTTACGGAGATTCCACCCAAGAGCCCAGATCTGGCCGAATGGTACCAGGCGGTGTGCTACCGCGCCGAGCTGGTCGCGCTGGCGCCGGTGCGCGGCTGCGTCGTGCTGCGTCCCAACGGTTACGGCATGTGGGAGCGCCTGCAGACCGAACTTGACGCGCGCTTCAAGGCGACCGGGCACGAGAACGCGTACTTTCCTTTGTTGATTCCGGAGTCGCTGCTGGCGCGCGAGGCCGAACACGTCGAAGGCTTTACACCCGAGGTCGCTTGGGTAACGCATGGCGGGGGCGAGCGCCTCGAAGAACGCCTCGCGATCCGTCCGACCTCCGAGACGGTCATCGGGACGATGTATGCGCAGTGGATTCAGTCCTACCGCGACCTTCCGCTCCTGATCAATCAGTGGGCCAACGTTGTGCGCTGGGAAAAACGGACGCGCCCGTTCTTGCGCACGCTCGAATTTCTGTGGCAAGAGGGGCACACCGCGCACGCGACCGAGGCCGAAGCGGCCGAAGAAGTGCGGCGCATGCTCGACGTTTACGCCGACGTCGCCGAGAACGTAGCTGCGGTGCCGGTCTATAAGGGCGAGAAGAGCGCGACCGAGCGCTTTGCCGGCGCCACCCACACCTACTCTATTGAAGCGCTGATGCCGGACGGCCGGGCGCTGCAAGCCGGAACCTCGCACGAACTCGGCCAAAATTTCGCCCGCGCCTACGACATCACGTTCGCGGCCGAAGATCAGACGCTGCAGCACGCCTGGACGACCTCCTGGGGGATGTCGTGGCGCATGCTCGGCGCTGCGATCATGGTCCACGGCGACGACCGCGGCCTGCGGATTCCGCCGAAGCTGGCCGCGACCCAAGCGGTGATCGTCCCGATCGTGAAGTCGGGCGATGCGTCCGTGATCGAGGCGGCGCGCGCGCTAGCGACCGAGTTGCGCGGCGCTGGTTTCCGGGTGAAGGTGGACGAGAGCGACAAACGGCCGGGCTTCAAGTTCGCCGAATGGGAAATGCGCGGCGTTCCCGTTCGCATCGAACTCGGTGCGCGCGATCTGGCGAGCGGCGTGGCGACCTTGGTGCGCCGCGACCTGGCCAAGGACGAGACCGGCGCGAAGGTGATCGTTCCGCTCGGCGAGGTAGCGATGCGCTTGCCCTCGACACTCGACGAGATCCAGCGTAACCTGTACGCACAAGCGGCGGCGTTTTTGAAGACTCACACGCTCGCCACCGACGATCAGGCGACGTTCTTCCGCTGGTGCAGCGAACGGGCCGGTATGATCGACATCCCGTGGTGCGAGCGTGCCGAGTGCGAGGCGATCGTCAAGGCTCAGACGAGCGCATCGACGCGAAACCTTCGAGCGCTCGAGGATGCGAACGCGCGTTGCGTTGCGTGCGGCGAGCCGGCGCGGGTTCGCGCGTACTTCGCGCAGAGCTATTGAGCGGCGCATTCGCTCGGCGTGCGCTGGCCGCAGGCGCGGCGGTGCTTTCGTTGTTGGCCGCCTCCGCGGCGTTCGCCGCCGTTCCCTCGCGGGTGGAGGTCGACGCCAACGCGCGTGCGGAGGGTAATAGAAAAGCCGCGGCGGTTGCCCTCGGCCGGGTTCTTTTGGTTCGGACGTGGCCGGCGCAGGTTCTAAAAGTCCGCATCGACGGGGTCAGCTCGCACGCCGTCGCCGGGCTCGTTCTCTCCGGCGTCAAGTTTCACGCCCGACTCGACGAAGACGCCTTTCTCGCCGAAGTGGCAGCGCTCGTGGAGCGGACGTTTGCGTCGAGTGCGGTCGAGGAGGTCGACCTGTGGGCGACCGTGCCGATCGCCGTCGGCAAGGGGACCGTGGTTGCCGGCGACTTCGCCGCCCCCACGACGCGTACGGTCTTCACCGTGACGCTGCGGAGACCGGATGCCGAGCGTGATCTGGTGGCGCAGCTCCGAAGGGGTAAGGGCGTCTACTGGGCCGCGGACTGGCGCCGGAGCTTAGATCGAAGCGCGAAAACCGCCCCGCGAGGGCCGGGCTCGTAAGAACGCCAATCCGGTCCGGCTCACCGTTCGTTTCTTGGAGCGCCCGTGTATCGTAAATCGACCCTGCCTAACGGCGTCCGCGTGATCACCGAATCGATGCCAGCCGTGCGCTCGGCGACGCTTGGAATTTGGGCCGACGTCGGCTCGGCCGCGGAGCCCGCCGCCCAGCGCGGCATCTCGCATCTCGTCGAGCACATGCTCTTTAAAGGAACGCAGCGTCGCAGTGCGCGGGAGATCGCCGAAGCGATGGACGGCGTCGGCGGAAATCTGAACGCCTTCACCGATAAAGAGACGACCTGCTACTACGCGAAGGTTATCGACCACCACGTTCCGCTTGCACTCGACGTGCTCTCCGATATGTTCCTGAACTCGGTTTTTGACGGCGGCGAACTCGGTAAAGAGCAGAAGGTCGTGCTCGAAGAGATTCGGATGTACGACGACTCGCCGGACGAGATGATCCACGATCTGTTCACGCGGACGATGTGGAGCGGTTCGAATCTGGGCGAACCCACGATCGGATACGCCGAAACCGTCAGCGCGCTGACGAGCGCGGACTTGCGCGAGCACCTGCGCGCGCGCTACGCGCCCAACACGGTTGTCGTCGCCGCGGCGGGAAACGTCGAGCACGAGCGCATCGTCGAGTTGGTTTCGAGTTCGTTCGCTTCGTTTGCGGGACACTGCGATGTGCCCGTACCGGAGTCTCCCTCGCTGACGCCCTCGACGCTGTTCAAGTGGAAGGACACCGAGCAGGCCTACGTCGTGCTCGGAACGCAGGGACTCTCGCTTCGCGACGAGCGCCGCTACGTGCTGGCGGTCCTCGATACGGTTTTGGGCGGCGGAATGTCGAGCCGGCTCTTTCAAGAGGTGCGCGAGAAACGCGGGCTTGCGTACAGCGTCTACTCGTTCCAGCAGGCGTATCGCGACGCGGGGCTGTTTGCGGTTTCGGCCGGAACCTCGCCGGCGAGCGTTGCGGAGTGCGTGGAAGTTGTAAGCGCGGAGTTGCGTGCGATAGCGCGCGAAGGCGCCAACGCAGCCGAACTCGCGCTGGCGAAGGAACACATCAAGGGTAGCCTGACACTCTCCCTCGAGAGTTCCTCGAGCCGGATGATCCGCTTGGGCCGCAGCGAGTTCACCCACGGTTGCCAAGTGACGACCGAGGAGATTGAAACCGCCGTCGACATGGTGACCCGCGAAGACGTGCTGGCGCTGGCCGAAGAACTGCTGCGGCCCGAGGGGCTCGGGCTGTGCGTGTTGGGACCGCTTGAAGAGAGCGCGGTCGACTGGCAGCGCGGCGAAGCCGTCGCCTAGGTTCGGTGCATCGTGGCGCCGTTTTGGACCGCGCAGCTCATCCTGGCGGTTGGCCTCAATTTCATCGTTCAGGCGATTCAGATCGGTGCCTATGCAGCGCGGCTGGCTGGCGTGCAGACCGGGCGCATCGCCACGGCGATCTCGCTGTTCAACCTCTTCGTTTTAGCGAGCCGGCTCGCCAACCTCGCCTACGCGCCGATGCTCGGGACAATCTCCGATCGCGCCGCGCACGCCGCTCGCGATCCACACCTGGCGGCAGCGGCGATCGGGCAGTTCGATTGGCAGCTACGGGCGATCGTTTTTGCGGGCACGCTCGGCACGGCCCTCGGCGGGTTCTTGTTGCCGACGTTCCTCATGCTGTTCGTGCGTGGGATTGGCGCGTTCGAGCGCTTGCACTCGGTCCCGCGCGCGGTCCTCAGGCTAGCGGACCCGCGCGTATTCTTCGGCGTCCTGCGTTCGGTACGGTTTCCCTCGCCGCGCGTGTTGGGAACGTTTTCGCTCAGTCACGTACCGAAAGGGTTCTTGGTCGGAAACGTGATCGTAACCGGGATCTACGCGATCGGGGTCGTCGCGTCGGTATACGCGAGCATCCTGCAACCCGATATCGCGCGAACGTCGGTGCTGCTCTCCGGGATCGTCAACGGGATCGCGACGGTCGCCTTCACGTTCATCGTCGATCCGACGTCCGCGTACATCACCGACCAAGCGGTCAAGGGCGAGCGCACGATTGGAGAGGTTCGCTCGATGGTATTCTACTTGGCCCTGACGGCGGTCGTCGGCACGTTGCTCTCGCAGGCGATCTTGTACCCCGCGGCGGTCTTTATCGGTGGGGTGGCGCACCTCGTGAATCACCTTCGATGATCTTGCCTCGGAAGAAGCGAAAGGAGGAAGCATGAGAGGCCGGCTCTTCGCGCTCGTCGTCCTGCTGATGCTCCCGTTGGGAACGGGGTGTTCGAACAACGCAGTTCGGCGGTACGTGCTGGAAACGCGCAACCGGCAAGGCGACATGGCTCTGGCCAACGACAACTATCAGGATGCCTCGGTGAGTTACCGGTTGGCGTTGCGGATCGATCCCAAGAACGCGCACGCGCGAGCGGGTCAGGTTGCCGTTCAGATCAAGCTCGCGAGCCAGTTCTACCGCAAATCCGACTTCGAAGACGCGCTTGGGGCGCTGGCCGTTGCGTCGAAGTACGATCCGCAAAACGTGCGCGTCGACGAGATCCGCTCGGAAATCGAGCAGGCGCGCACGCTGCGCGAGATCGTGGTCGCGAACTATCCAACCTATCGCGAAAACGGCCAAGCGCTGCGCCGCTCGTATGCGACCCTCAAGGGACTCTCGAACAGGATCGTTGGGCAACTGCAGCTGTTCGACTTCACCTACGACTCCTCGCACCTCACCGCCGCCCTGGCCGACTCGTACGCCCTCGGTGAAGAGGTCAACCGGAACACGAACCGCCTGATTAACTACCGGCAACTGGTCGAGTCCGGGGCGCCGGAACTCGGCAAGAAGGGTGGCGCCCTCGCCCCCGCCGCCTCCCTGCTGCCGCTCCCGTAGTGGACGCCGGTACGGCCGCTGCCGCGAGCGTTCGTCCGATGCTTGCCGCCGATGCGCCGTTCGTCGTAGCGCTGCATCGCCGGTCGCACGTCGCGCGTTACGTGGATGCGCCGAGCGAAGGACAGGTCGCGCGTGCGCTCGATGATCCCTCGCGACTCTCACTGCTCATCGAGGTCGATGCGCGCCCGGCCGGGATGATGCTCGTTGGGCTAACCGCGCCTTGGCTGATCGAACTCCAGCGCCTGGTAATCGCCGAGCCAGGTCGCGGACTCGGTCGCGCGGCGATTCGGTGGCTCGTGCAAGAAACGTTCGACCGGCGCGGCGCGCACCGCCTGTGGCTCGAGGTCCGCGCTGACAACGCACCAGCTCGCGGCCTTTATGAGTCGAGCGGCTTCACGCACGAGGGAACCTGGCGCGACGGTTATCGCGACGCCCAGAGTGGCGCGTACTCCGATCTGTGCGCCTATGGCTTGCTAGGCCAATGAACGACTTGTCCAGATGAAGGTGTGACGCTGACCCGGTTCCGGGGAACGAGGCGGCAGGACTGGCGACGACCCGGTGCCGGGTCAGCGGGTCGCCAGTCTGGTTGCGAAGGGCGACTGCCAAGCGTTCCTGCCTGCCAAAATAGCCAAAACGGGTATTATTGTCCACATGGATATCATGCTTCGTCAGACGGTGGCGGCGTCTAGGCTCCACGACCACGCTGCAGAGATTCTTGGTCGTGTGTCTTGATGCTGCAGCAGCGGGCCGATTGACTAAACCCGAACCAATCCGTCCACCTTCCAGCGCGTTAACTGCTGGACGGGACGGGCGGGGCGTGCACCTTCGGGAGTTCGCCGGCGCGTTCGCGGCGGCGAAACTCTTGCCAGCGCGCTTCGGCGCCGGGGAGCGTTTTAGCGGGATCGGTTTCGTAGACCGGCCACTTCGCGGCGGCGTTCTTGATGGGAAAACGCTGGAGCCACGCGTAGAGTTCGACGTTGCGCCGCAGGCGATTGTTTTCGATCGCAATGAAGTAGCGTGCACCTTTACGGATCGCGCTCTGCTCGTCGAAGGGCGTCCAGAGGTACGGGTCCTCTTCCCAACCCTTGCGGTTGATGTAATACAGGACCGAGGGATCGTAGTGCCCCATGACCACGAGCGCGTTCGGGTCCAGCGTCGTGTCCAGCGCCGTCGCGGCCCGGTAGACGTTGCGATCGTAGTGGTAGTAGTGCGCGACCGCTCGGCGACCGTCGATCGCCAGCAGCGCGAACGCGACGAAGCCGGCCGCGAGCGCGGCCCGGCGCGTCATCGAGGAACGAGCTAACCGACCCACCAGCGCAGCGACGAACCCGCCGCTCCAGAGCGCAGCGAGTGGAAGCACGAGGTACAGGTAGTAGTCGACGCGTTCGACCGTAACCACCGCGTAGGCGTATAGCGCGGCGGCGGCGAGCCAGCCGAACAGTAAGGGCCGCGCGCGGCGTCCCACCGGCACGACGGCCGCAACCACCCAGAGCAACGTTCCGCCGAGGCCAAGCATCGTCGTGCGCAATAGGCCAAACGTTCCCCACCACGCGCGCAGTTTCGCGCCGAAGGCGGCCGGTGTCGAAAACGCTCGAGCCAGCGATGGTAGCACGTGCAGCCGCGTGATCCCGCTCGCCCAGTGCCACTCGGCGATGCGCGCGAGATATGCGTCGTAAGCTGCATACGGTCCGAGCGCGATCGCCACAAACGCCAGCGACTGCGGGCGGCGCAGCACACCGAGCAGGCCGAAGCGGGCCACCAGCATCGCGGCGATAGGAACGAGCGCCACGATCGCGACTGGTTTTGCGAGCACCGCTCCCCCCGTCAGCAGCGCGGCCGGCCAAAAGCGTTGCCAAGAGCGGCCATCGCTCTCCCACACCCATCGTGTCGCGGCGTAAAGCGCAGCGGTCAAGAAGAAGACCATCGTCGTATCGGGCGTGAACGTGCGGCCGTAGTAGACGCTGCCGGGATAAATGGCGAACAGCGCGGCGGCGCTCAGACCCGCCAGACGCGAGCCGAAAACGTAGCGGCCGAACGAATACAACACGCCGACCGTGCCGAGACTAAACGCGATGGAAATTACGCGCCCAAAGATCTCGTGGACGCCAAAAAGTTTGTAGAGAATCGCGGCCAGGAACGGGACGATCTGTAACTCAAGCTCGACGTAGTTGGGCGGCGGACCGTTGTAATCGGTCTGCGGGTGGAACGGGTTGAAATCGAGGGTCGCGAAGTTGCGTGCGATGGCGGCGGTATCGCCCTGGCGCCAGCCGGGATGGTCGAGCAGCGGATCGTGGATGCCGTGCAAGCGCAATACGAACCCGATCAGTACGACCCCGCCCAGGGCCAACCGCCAGCCCCAGACTGCTAGGCGGTCCGAAACGTCCAATACTTGTTAACGAAAAAGTTCAGGAACATGCCGCTCAGGGTCGAGAGAAACCAAACGGTGTGGTGATGGTGATACTTGGCGACGGATTCGAGCAGCCAACCCGTGAGATTACCCAC
This sequence comes from Vulcanimicrobiaceae bacterium, assembly GCA_039923715.1. Lineage (GTDB taxonomy): Bacteria > Vulcanimicrobiota > Vulcanimicrobiia > Vulcanimicrobiales > Vulcanimicrobiaceae > JBDTCF01. Next base: position 11,423 of record JBDTCF010000075.1, on the reverse strand, counting down.
GAGCAACGCCAAAAAGGAAACGAAGAGGAACTGGGCGCCTTCCCGGCCGGCGTGCGCGCTCGAACGGAACGTCCAGGAGCGGTTCAGGAAGTAGTTCGAAACGCCGCCGATCATAAATCCGATCGAGAAGTCGATCCAGAACGGCAGCGGGGTCAACCTCTGAAAGAGCGTGAATACGATCAAGTTGACGACGAAGCCCGAGGCTCCGACGATGCCGAACTTGACGAACTGGCGGATGCCGCGCCGGCGCACGATCCGCTCGAAGATCCCGGTCCGAGCTTCGCTCGTCATGCGACCCAATACCAATTAGCGAAGAGCACGGTAAACAACCCCAAGAGTGGAAGGGAGAAAGCGACGATCGTGCTGTTGACCCACGAACGCTCTCCCCAGAGTGCAAGCACGACGAACATCGGAAAGAGCACGAGCGCGAACCGCGGCGTACTCATCAGGCTCGATGTCGAGAGTGGTACGAGAATCGAGAGAACCATGTACACGACGTAACTGGGTCGCAGCCGCCGCCAACCGAACGCCAGCACGCCGATCATCATTAAGGTGAACCCGAGTTCGATCGACTGGCCGGCGATCGCGGTGGGATCGGCGGCGTGGGTGAGGACGCTGATGCTCCGCCACAAGCTCACCCAAGGCGGCGCGAAGTGCCGATCCCAGTGTTCCTGAACGTGCGAGAAGTAGAGCGGGTCGCCGCGCAACACCCAGAGCATCGCCATGTAGGCGACCAGTCCCAGCGGGATCAGGGCCGCGCCGATGACCTGGCGCGCGAAACGCCACGGCACGTCGAGCAGGTTCCGAACTTCGACGACGCCGTCCGCAGCGACCATTTCGACGACGTACGGCGCAAACAGCAGGACCCCCTCGACACGCGTCAGCGCGGCGAGCCCGCCGAGCAACCCGGCGGTCACCCAACGGTGCTCGCGGATGTAGTAAAACGACGCGACGGTGAGCGCGAAGAACAGCGACTCCGTGTAGACGGCCGAGAAGAAGACGGCCGCAGGAAAGATCGAGACGTAGAAGATCGCCCTGAGCGCGACGCTGCGGCCCCACTGGTGTTCGACGAGCTTGTAGAAGTACAGCAGCCCAAAGAAGAACGCTGCATTCGAGATTGCCAAGCCGGCGACAAGGTCGTTCCCAACAACCCTTCCAAGCGCGTGAATCAGGCCGGGATACAGCGGAAAGAACGCCATGTCCGTGCCGTAGTAGCCGCGCGCGGCGATCTCGAGGTAGTGGACGGCGTCCCAACGGCCCCAAACCGCGAGCAGCGGATTCGTCGATTCGACGATGTGGAGCCCGGGGCGGGGCGCGATTGTGGCGGCGGCGAGTTCCGCGATGAAGACGATGGGAACGCGCGTAACCACAAACGTCACGAGCGTTTCGCGGACCGTACGATTGTAGCGAGCGGCCACGACGACCTTGACGATCCCGAACAGCGCGATCGCCGCGGCCGTCGTTCGACCCATGCTGCTCGGGCCGAAGGGTTGCGCGATGCCGGCCGCAGCGATCAGCAGGGCCGCCCATGACAAGGCGTCGTTGCGGAGCGCCGTAGCGAGACTGACCCGGCCGCGCTTGGCGAAGTATTGGCCATAAGCGAGCCAGCCGGCGAGCGCCACGATGACCCCGGCGGGAATCGCAAACCAGAGCAGCACGTCCCCACGAAGCGCGGCGGCCGGCACGTGGACCAGAGCCGTGTACCAGGCCACGAACCCGAGCGAGAGACCGCCGAGGACGACGAGGGCGATGGCGCCGGGGCCGGCTTCCACGAGCGCGCTTCGAGAGAAGACGGGCGCGCGCGACAAAGGGAAGGTCATCACGTCAGCCGGTCTTTTTCCGCCTGGCGCTCTGCCGGACCCTTGCGTCCGCCCCGGCTCGCCCCCGGATCTTCCCGGGAAGGCGTGCGAGCCTGCGGAACGGTATCGCCACCCGCCGCATCCGGACGCGGTTGCATAAGGAGGGTCAACGCAGAGTGCACAGCAGAGAGGAAGGCCGCGACGCATGGTGAGCCGGGAAATCGGCCGGACGCCGGTAGACACGCTCGATTTCGTGAAGGTCACGGAGGCCGCCGCCCTGGCCGCCTCGCGCTGGATGGGCCGGGGCGAGCGCAACATCGCCGACGGTGCGGCCGTCGAAACGATGCGCGAGGCGCTGGGCGATATGGAAATCGCGGGCCGGATCGTGATCGGCGAAGGCGAGCGCGACGAAGCGCCGATGCTCTTCATCGGCGAGGAACTGGGCTGTGGCGGCTACGAGGTCGACATCGCGGTCGATCCCGTCGAGGGAACGAACCTAGTCGCCAACGGCCTGCCGAACTCGATCGCGGTCATGGCGATCGCGGAGCGGGGCGGCCTGCTCCACGCACCGGACTCGTACATGCAGAAGCTTGCGGTCGGGCCGAAGGCGGCCCCCTACGTGCACATCGACGCTTCGGTTTCCGACAATCTCGAAGCCGTGGCTAACGCGCTCGAGCGGCCGATCACCGACGTGACCGTGGTCATCCTCGACCGTCCCCGCCATCAGGACTTGATCGGGGCGGTGCGGGCGACCGGCGCGCGGATCAAGTTGATTTCGGACGGCGACGTTGACGCCGCGATCGCGACCGCCATCGACGGAACCGGAATCCACGTTGCGATGGGTACCGGCGGCGCTCCCGAAGGCGTCTTGGCCGCCGCCGCGCTCAAGTGTCTGGGCGGGGGGTTCATGGGCCGCTTGCAGCCACGTAACGCGCAGGAAGCCGAACGCGCCAAAGCTATGGGCTTCGGCGATCTGGAGCGCGTTCTCGAAATCGACGACCTGGCCAGCGGCGAAAACATCGTCTTCACCGCCACCGGGATTACCGATGGCGACCTCGTCCGCGGCGTGCGTTTCTTCGGAAACAACGCGCGGACGCACTCGATCCTGATGCACTCGCAGACGGGGACCGTTCGGTTCATCGAATCGGTCCACCGGCTTGGGGCGCGAGCCCGCCGCCCGTGAAACGCGCGCGCTACGATTTGGTGGTGGTCGGCGCCGGTTCGGGCGGTTACGCGGCCGCTCGAACGGCGCGCGAACTCGGTGCGTCGGTCGCGCTGGTCGACCGCGGACCGCTGGGCGGGCTGTGCATTTTACGCGGCTGCATGCCCTCGAAGACCTTGATCGCGTCGAGCGACACCGCCTACGCCGTTCGCCACGCGCGCGAACTTGGCATCGACGCGGACTTGCGTGGCGTCGACGTTCCCGCCATCGTGGCCCGGAAGGACCGTATCATCCAGGGGTTTGCCGACGATCGCATCGTCTGGCTGCGGACCTATCCGCTGTACGAAGGCCGCGCTCACTTCGCCTCGCCGCGCGAACTTGCGGTCGGCGACGACATCGTTCTGGAGGCCGATCGTTTCATCATCGCGACCGGCAGCGTGGTCGCGCCGCCCGTGATTCCCGGGCTCGCCGAGACGGGCTATCTCGACAGCGACGGCGCGCTTGCGCTCGAGACGCTACCGGAATCGCTAATCGTGCTTGGCGGCGGATACGTCGCGTGCGAGCTTGGCCAGTACTTTGCGCGGCTCGGCGTACCGACGACGATGATCCTGCGCGCGCCGCACGTCCTCTCTTGTGAAGACGATGACGTCGGCAACGCGCTCATGGCGGCGTTGCGGGACGAGGGCATGCGCGTTGAAACGCGGGCGCGGCCGGAAGCGGCCGAACTCCGCGACGGCGGGAAGGTCGTGCGCTATGCGCGCGGCGATGCGGTGGCGGGCATCGAGGTCGGCGAGGTGCAGGGCGCCGAAATTCTGTATGCGTTGGGTCGCGTTCCGGACATCGTGGGGCTCGAGCTGGAGCGCGCCGAGGTTCGCTACCACGCAATCACCGGTATCGAGGTCGACGCCCAGCTGCGCACGAGCAATCCGAACGTGTTCGCCGTCGGCGACGTCACGGGCGTGTTCCAGCTCGTCCACGTCGCGATCTACCAAGGCGAGGTCGCGGCCCGCAACGCGATCCGCCGGACCGATGAGCGCGCCGACTACTCGCTGGTCCGGACGCACGCGGTTTTCACCGATCCGCAAGTCGCCGTCGTCGGCGCGACGGAGAAAGAGTTGCAAAAGGCGGAAACGCCGTACCTCGCCGCGTCGTACCCGTTCGACGATCACGGCAAGTCGATCGTGCTCGGCAGAACCAAAGGCTTCGTCAAGATGCTCGCCGCGGCCGGCGACGGCCGCATCCTCGGGGCCGCGGTCGTCGGTCCAGAGGGATCCGACTTAATTGCGGAGTTGACGGTCGCGATGTCGTTCGACGCCACGGTCTACGAGTTCGTGAAGATTCCACATCTCCATCCGACGCTCGCCGAAATTTGGACGTATCCGGCGGAAGAACTGGTCGGACTGCTCGCGTCTGTGAAGACGCACGCGGCCGCGATTTGAAGCTTGCGCTCGTTCAGAACAAACCGCGCAAGGGCGACGTCGAAAGCAACGTTCGCGCCTTAGGTGACGCGTTTGCCCAGCTCGCCGAGGACCCGCCCGATCTGATCGTCGCGCCGGAAGCCGCGCTGACCGGATACTTCTTGGAAGGCGCCGTTTACGAGCACGCCCTCGAAGCCGGCGCGCTCGCAGAACGGCTCGGCAACTTGTGGCGCGCGCGCGCGGGTGCGCGTGCGGTCGACCTCGCGATCGGCTTCTACGAGAACGCCGAAGGAGCGTACTACAACGCCGCGCTCTACCTCGAAATCGACGCTTGCGGACAGCGCATCGCGCACGTCCATCGCAAGATGTTCTTGCCGACCTACGGTGTCTTCGACGAAGAGCGGTTCCTCTCTCGCGGGCGCCGGCTCTGCGCTTTCCCGACTCGGTTCGGAAAGTTGGCGATGCTCGTCTGCGAGGATGCGTGGCACGCCCTCGTCCCCACGGTTGCGGCCCTCAAGGGGGCGCGCATGTTGCTGATCCCGAGCGCGTCGCCGGGGCGCGGGCTCGACGGGATCAACGGCGAACTGACCAGCATCGAGCGCTGGCGCGAACTGCTGCGCGGCTACGCCATCGAGCACGGCGTGTTTGTGGTCTACGCGAGCCTGGCCGGTTTCGAAGGCGGCAAGGGGATGACCGGCTCGTCGTGCGCGATCGACCCGAGCGGGAACGTCTTGGTCGCGGCGCCGGCATTGGGTGCGCATCTCGTGCGCGTCGACCTCGATCTGGGCGACATCGACATCGCGCGCGCGCGTCTGCCGCTTTTGGGCGACCTGCGCGCGGTGCTACCGGACCTCTTGCTTGACGACGAGTTGCCGCTCCCCAGTTTGCGTGCGTTCGAGGGGGAGCGATCCTGAACGTTCTGCCCGTGATCTCTGCACCCCCGCGCCGCGCGCCCTCGCTTGCGATCGACGTCGAAGTCGCGGCGCGTTGGCTCGAGGCGTTCCTGCACGACGAACTCGTCGAGCGGCGCGGCATCGGGCGCGCCGTGCTGGGGCTGTCGGGCGGGGTCGATTCGGCGCTCGTCGCGTACCTGGCCGCGCGCGCGCTCGGGCCGCAAAACGTGCACGCGTTCCGGCTCCCATACGCGACCTCGAACCCGCAAAGTTTGGCCGACGCGCAACTCGTGATCGATGCCTTGGGCATCTCCGCGCGGACGATCGAGATCGGCGGCGCGGTTGACGGGTACTTGCAGTTCGAGCCCGATGCCGATTCGCGTCGCCGGGGAAACGTCATGGCGCGCACGCGCATGCTGGTACTGTTCGATCAGTCCCAGAAACTCGGCGCCCTGCCGCTCGGCACGGGAAACAAGACGGAGCGGCTGCTCGGGTACTTTACCTGGCACGCCGACGACGCGCCACCGCTCAATCCGCTCGGCGACTTATACAAGACGCAAGTTTGGGCGTTGGCGCGGCATCTCGGCGTTCCGGCGACGATCGTCGAAAAGGCGCCGAGCGCCGATCTCGAAGCGAATCAGACCGACGAGGGCGACCTCGGCATTGCGTACGCGCTCGCCGACGAAATCTTGGCCCTGATGCTAACGGGCTACCGCGACCCGCAGATCGTCGCGCGCGGGTACCGTGAAGCCGATGTCGCGATCGTGCGCCGGCGGCTCGACGGGACCCACTGGAAGCGGCACTTGCCGACCACCGCGATGCTTTCGAACACGGCGATCAACGAGTTCTACTTGCGCCCTGTGGACTATTGAGCGGCGTGCTGCCCTCCTCCGACGTCTTGCCGCCGGCGTTTTTTCCCGTCGGACTAAACCTCGTCGGCCGGCGCTGCGTCGTCGTCGGCGACGACCGTGAGGCCGCCGAAAAGGCCGCAGCGCTCGCAAGCGCCGGCGCGGAGGTGGTGCGCGTGCTAAACGCGACGGAGTTGCGCGACGAGGATCTCGCCGCGGCATTTTTCGTGATCGCGACGCCGCAAGACGCCGCGCTCGGCGCGCGCTTACGGACGCTAGCCGACGCGCACCGCTTTTTGTTGTGCTGCATCGATCAGCCGGCTTACGGTTTCGTCGCGATGCAGGCCATTGTCGCGAGCGGTCCCGCGCGGATCGCGATTTCGACCGGCGGGGTTGCGCCACGCGTTGGAAAACTCCTCAAGCAGGGGTTGGAGCGCGCCCTCGGTCCGCGCTTCGCGCGTTTTTTGGAGTGTCATCGGGCGCTGCGTCGCCGCGTCCGCTCCGCGGGAGCGAACGCCGACGAACGGAGGCACGCGATGATCGCGCTCGCGGACGGATTCGCTCTCGAGGTGCGCGTTCGCTATCCGGCCTGGTTCGAGGACGCCGAGCACCGCTTGGGGCCTACCGTAACGAACGCCACAGGAGAAGAGTGATGGCCGGCGTCGAGATTCTCGCGATCGGTACCGAGTTGCTGCTCGGCGATCTGGTCGACACGAACGGCGCCCACATCGCGCGCGCCCTCGCCGACGCCGGCATCGACGTGTTCGCCAAACATGCGGTCGGCGACAACGTTGCGCGCATCGCCGCGCTGCTCGAGGATATCCTCGGGCGCGCCGACGGCGCGATCGTCACCGGCGGCCTCGGCCCAACGGTCGACGATCTCACGCGCGAAGCCGTCGCCCGTGCGCTTCAGCTCCCGCTCGAAACCGACGCGGCCGCGTTGCAGGCGCTCGAACAACGTTTCGTACGCTTGGGACGAACCATGAGCCCGAACAACCGCAGGCAGGCGCAATTCCCGCGCGGCGCGGTCGTGTTGGAGAATCCGCACGGCTCCGCGCCCGGCTTCGTCGCCTTGCGCGAGGACGGCAAGTTTGTGGCCGCGATGCCGGGCGTCCCGCGCGAAATGTATGCGATGCTAGCCGAGCGGGTCGTGCCCTGGCTCATGGCGCGCTACGGCACCCGCGGCGGCATCTACACGCGCACGCTACACACCGTCGGCGTCTCGGAATCGGAACTGGACCGGAGGGTCGACGAGCTGTTTCGAACTGCCGAAAACCCGAAGATCGCAATGCTCGCGCACCAGTGGCGCGTCGACGTGAAGATCATGGCCAAAGCGTCCGACGCGGCCACCGCAGCGGCGGCGATCGCGCCGCTCGAACGCGAGCTGCGCGCGCGCATCGGCGATGGAATCTTCGGGATCGACGACGACACGCTGGAGGGAACGGTCGTGCAGGCGCTGATCGAGCGAGGGCTGACCCTTGTAACGGCCGAGTCGATTACGGGCGGCGGCGTGGCCGACACGCTGGTACGCGTTCCCGGCGCTTCGGCAACGTTCTTGGGCGGCGTCGTCGCCTATGCGGACGCCGCCAAGTCGGAACTCCTCGGTGTCGACGCCGCTCTCGTCGCGGCCCACGGCGCGGTCAGCGAACCGGTTGCACGGGCGATGGCGGACGGTGCGCGCGAGCGTTTCGGCGCGGACGTGGCCATCGCGACCACCGGCATCGCCGGTCCGAGCGGCGCGACGCCCGGCAAGCCGCTCGGCCTGGTCTGGTTTGCGCTTGCGACCCCCGAACGAATCCTGGCGCAACGACTGACGATTCCCGGGGAGCGCTCGGACGTTCGGGGGCGAGCCGTGGTCGCAGCGCTCGAATTCGTTTGGCGCGGACTCGTCGCCCAGCCCAGCGCCGTCGGGTGAGAAGCGCATAAGACTTCGGGGCGACCCGGCAGGAAACGCCGCGTCCGGGGCCTACGGTTAGCGGGAAGGGCGGGCAATCGCCGCCGCGACCGGATGAGGATCAACGCGTGTACGGACGTTCCACTCTCGCGGCGGGCAGCGCGCTCGCCGTCCTAGCCCTCGTTACCGCATGCGGCGGGGGCGGTGGCGGGAACCATCTCCCGGCCCACCCGACCCCAACGCCGTCGAACGGTCCGGCACAGTTTGCCTGCACCTCTTCGAATGGCGTGTTGAGCGTCGGGCGCCGCGCGCCGAGTCGCGTTCGTACGAAAAGTCTGCCCTCGAAGCCGGTAACGCTTTCGACGTACACCTACGATTCGAACCCAACGGGCCTCCCCCTCACGCGCAACGGCCAAGCGTTCGGGGCGACCACAAAGAGCGATCAGCCGCCGTTCAACAACGATCCGTACTATCTCACGATCAAAGGCGGCGCCGGCGAACTCGACTTGTGCTTCTCGCAGGTCGCCGACGGCAACCACACCCTGTACTATAACTCGCTAGCCGATACGACGGGAACGCTCGCGATCGGGAGCGGCGGCGGTGCGAAAGCGGTTTCGAGTGCCGCCAAGCGTCCAGCCCAGCGGCCGCTGTTCCGACTCGCGCACCGCTTCGCGCCGCGCCACGTCGGTCCACCGCAAATCATCCCCGACCGCATCGAGGTCCTGTACGACGTGTCCGCAGTCGGTCGCGATCTTCAGGGTGCGCTGGCGCTAGAGCGCGCCATGCGTGCGCCCGGCGCGCATTCAATCGGTCCGATCGCCGGCGGCATTGCGATGCGCGTCGTCAGCGTTCCGGCAGGGACCTCAGCCACGGCGTTCGCCGCTACGATGCGCGCGCAACCCGGGGTACGCAAAGCGGCCCCGATGCACTATCGGTATCTGCAGTCGTCGAACCCATTTACGCCGGACGACCCAAACTTCGATCCGGTCGATCAGTGGGACATGTATCGTATTAACATGCCGAATGCGTGGGGCTATACGCAAGGCTCGCGCACGATTCCAATCGCGATCGTCGATACCGGCGTCGACCTGATCGGGCAACAAGACCTGCAACCCATCGGTCCGCAAGGGAAAGTCACCTTCCAAGAGTCGGTTCTGTCCGGCGTCGTGGACAAGTCCGCGGGGGCGGCTCAAGACCGCGACGGGCATGGAACGAACGTGGCCGGCATCGCCGCCGAAGATACGAACAACAGCTTCGGGTTCGCGGGCGTGGGCTTCGACTCGACGATCCAGGCTTACCGAATTTTTCCCTATCCGACGACCGGGAACCAGAACCCGGGTGCGGCGCCGACCGATGAAGCGCAAGCGATCTATGACGCGATCGCGAACGGTGCGAAAGTTATCAACCTCAGTCTGGGTACGTGCGAAAATCCGGGCGGCGGTTCCGGTCCCGACCCGATCGAACTCGCGGCCGTCGAGACCGCAATCCAGAGCGGCGTGGTCGTCGTCGCCGCTGCAGGCAACGAGCGTGCCGGCGGTGGGACGTCTCCCTGCACGCAGGGTAACGGCATCGACTACCCGGCAGCCTACCCCGGCGTGATCGCGGTCGGCGCGTCCGCGCTCAACGACGCCAAAGCGCCGGGCAATCCATCGCTCGCTACGGAGTACGTGGCCTCCTATTCGAACAGCGGTCCGGGCCTCTCCGTCGTAGCGCCGGGCGGTGATCCGCCGGCGAACGACAACGGTTCCGATCCGTTGCACTGGATTAGCAACCTTTATTCGACGACCGGCGCGCTCATCAGCGGCTCGAATCCGTGTGCGAACCAACCGTTGTGCGCAATTCTGATCGCAGGAACCTCGCAGGCGACGCCGCACGTCTCCGGCGCCGTAGCGCTGATGCTCGCGGTGCGGCCGGGGATGAGCCCCGCGCAAGTCAAGAAAATCATCCAATCGACCGCCGACAACATCAACGATCCGAACCAGGGTTACGGCCGCCTTGACGTGTACCGCGCCCTTGCGAACGTTTCCGGCGATCCAAACCCGCCCTCCGGACTCAACCCGTTGAACTTCGTCGCGTTCGCGTACACCTCGACCGCCAACAAGCCGAACATCCTCGACACCACCTTCCCGAACGGCGTACCGGTCGCAGCCAGCGGCACGTTCCGCGTGCCGGACGTGCCAGCCAACGCACCCGCGTACAAGATCGGACTCTGGTATGACGCGAACGGTAACGGTGTCGTCGACGCCGGCGACTGGTTCGGCGCCGCCGGCCCCTGTTCGGCCAGCAGCCCCTGCTCCGCCGCCTCCACGATCACCGTCACCCCGTTCACCGGAGGGCCGCTACCGTAAGGCTCAAGGGGCTCGCCGCGTTCGCATCATGGTGTGAGACCGACGGGGATTCGGACAGTCGTCGAGCTACCATCAAGGCGCGAAGCCGTTAGAGGGTGGTCAGCGAGAGGCCGGTGCGCTGGAGCGGCTGCAGGGCGGTGAGCCGGGTCCGCAACCGACGCTACCGGGAGACGATAGGATGCGCGCGATCTATTGAAGATGCTCCGACGCGGTGCGCCAGAAAGTGACGTTGTCGCGCTATTCCGCCGCGAAAGCCGCGATGGGGATTTGATTAGGCGAGGTTTGTCGATTATCTAAATCATCGTGGGGTGATCGTGGTGGTACGGCGGTCAACCCATGATCTTCAGTACGAGAGTCAGTGGCGCGTCGACTTGATTGTGACCTCGGATCACTCGGATGTGCCATGGTGTTCAAGCTCGACCGGGTTCTGCTGGTGAACCTGGACGATCGTCGGCGAAGTGAGGCTTCGGAGCTCGATAAGAGCAGGAGTTGTCTGTAGTTTCGCCACCACCTCGCCGATCACGGAATGACGAATGGTGGGCGTTTTTCAAACACCTAGTTTTTGGATGGGTTGCGAGCGTCGGCTATGTTGTCGGGCTCTTCGTTCCCTACGGTCACGCGCCGACGAATCCCACGTCAGGTTCCTCTCTATGGGACATCTTCCCGTTCCTGCTATCGTGTCTTTTGGGCGCGTTCGTATTAGCCCCGATTTGGGCGCCGATTCCGTTGTGCTCGGCCTCGGGAATTGGTGGTTACGAAGAGGGTTCGGACGGACCGCGAAGTTGCCAAGCATTCCGTTCACGCCGACCGCTATAGTGCTGTTGTTCGCAGGAGTCCTCGCGGGGGCGTTAGTGACCCTGCGGACGGGAATTGCTCCCGGTATCTGTTGCTGACCGACCATAGAGCAGCCTGACGCCGTTGCCGATCGTGCGGCTTGCTCGGGACGGTCATCCCTCGCACTTGGTGTTGCAACGCTGCTCTACGGCGTTCACTTTATAACTTGGCGGAAACGTTGGATTGAAGTATGCGTCGTCTCAGGACCGTCTTGCGCGTGGCGATCG
>JBDTCF010000074.1:0-4422 GCA_039923715.1 Vulcanimicrobiaceae bacterium | reverse complement strand
CGATCGCTACGCGCCCCGCGGTCTCACCGGCTCAGTCGTCGTCTAAGCCGTGCTGCTCTTTGTAGTCGAGGAAATCGAGCGAGTAGATGAGCTCGGGGTGATCGGCCAACCACGGATTTTCTTCGATAGCTTCGGTTCGGTCGCCGTTGTAGATCTGGCGGTTGCGCGCGAAATCGTTCCAGCCCTCGATGCCACCGTCTTTTGCGTGTGCGCGGACATAGGCGCCGACCTCGTCGTCGTTCTGCGCGGTCCGCACCGCCTCCGTGAAGTCCTCGACGCTGATCCCAAACCCGTCGAGCATCTGCTCGGTAAAGCCGGGGATCTTGTAGTCGGCGATATCGCCGCCGGGAAGTGTCGCTCGAACTTTGTCGATCGACCGCGGTAAAAAGACGATGCCGGCAACTTCGGCGCGCGCCGAGCGGGGCAGGCGCCCGCGCAAACTAATCGGTTCCATAAAGTTCCTCCACGTCACGGTAGGACACGATCGACCCCCACTTGGTTTCCGGTCCGCGGCATCCGCTGCCGTTTCTCGCGGCCGATCCCGCACCTCGAACGCGGCTGCTACCGGGGCGGCTCGGGCCAGCGATCTTCGTTGTGAGCTGCGAAGATGTCGCGGTGCCACTGGAGCCCCAAAAACGTCGCACGAAGACGCGCGTCGGGGCACTTGTCCGCCCGTTCGCGCGTCATCGCATACGCCCGAGCGACGAGTTCGCGCGCGTGACCGGGCTCGCCCAATGCGCGATAGACCTGCGCCGCCGACCAGTAGCAATCTTGGGGCCAGGGGTTTCCGATGCGGACCGTTTCTTCGGAGCGAAGCACGCCATCAATGAGCGAGCGTGCGATCTCCGAGCTGCCGTTCAAAAAATGCCAGACTGCGAGATGCGCCGAGGCGAAACCAACCGAGAGCAACGACCCGATCGCGCGCCGACGTTCTAGCGACGTCTCCATCGCTGCGATCGCGGCCGGAAGGTCCCCACCCACCCGTTCGGCTTCTGCGAGATTCTCGAACGCCAACGCCTCGTAGAGGACCGATCCTTGACGACTCGCCCGTTCGAGCGCGTCGAGCGCGAGCCTCCGACCTCGGTCGGCGTCGCCCATCAGGCAGGCGATCGCGCTCAGGTTGTTGACGCACCCCAAGGCGTTGAAATAGTCGCGCCGTTGCTCGTACGTTGCGAGGGTCTGCTGGACGCCGGCTGCGGCCTCCGCAAACGCCCCGAGGACCATGTTGAGATGCGCGCGATTTGCTCCGATCGAAGCCTCTCGATGACGGTCGTCAATCTCTTCGCAGATCGTTCCAGCTCGTTCTAACAAGTCGCTAGCGTCGACGTATCGATCATGCGCGAGCATCGCGATTGCAAGACGCTCGAGCGCTAGCGCTTCACCCTTGCGATCACCGATCGAACGGCATAGCTCCACGAGTTCGCGGCAGAGTTCCTCGCGTCGCGCGTCGTCGTCGCGCAGCACCGCGAGGGCCGTGCGTTCCTCGAGTACGAAATAGAGCGACGCCGGTGAATCCGCGAGTCGGACAGCCGGTTCAAGGAGCCGTTCGCTCTCGGCCAGCGTTCCACGGCGCGCCTGAATTCGCGCTACGAGGCACAGCAAACTCGACCTGACGGTTTCGGTCCTTGGTCGCATCGAAGGCTGCGATGGCTCGTTCGGCGGCGTGTTTTGTTTCGTCGAAGAGCCCGAGTCGTTCGAAATGCAACGCTTCTGCGTAGAAGAGCGCGGGCTCCCAGCGCGGAAGACCCGCGACGCGGCGCCGTAGTTCGGCCAGCAGCGCACCTTGCTCGTCGCGGGCCCCGGTAGCGCCCGCGAACTGGGCGCGACGGTACAGGACGTCGCACTTCAGGTCCTCGTCGTCCCCATCCGCGGCAATGCTCGCGAGCTCGTTGAGGTCCGCGCGCTGGCCACTCCGATCGCCGCTGCGGGCGTACAACGATTCGCGTTCGCAAAGGAGAGGCAGACGCCAGGCCGGAGCGGGGAGGCCCAAGCCTCGCGTCAGGTGCGCGAGGGCTTCGTCGGTTGCGCCCAGTCCAGCGGCACATTGCGCGGCGTCGAGATAGCGTCGAGCGGCCGCGTCGAAATCGGTCGCAAGTTCGTGGTGGCGAGCCAAGGCCGAAACCACCTCACCTCTCGGCTCGAGATAGAGCTTCTCAAGAACCAGCGCGATCTGCCGATGCCGGCGCTGCGCGAGCAAAGCCGGAATCGTTTCGAGGGCCGCAGCGTGCACCAATTGATGCGTGAAGCCGTATTCGAAGCCGCGCGATGCGCCGACCTCGCGCACGAGCCGCCGCTCGATGAGTTCGTCCAACGCGTTCAGGACCACGACTTCGCCCCAACCGGTGACCTCGCGTACGACCTCGATCGAGAACTGCTGCCCGATGAGCGCGCCGATTTCGACGATCGTCCGGGCGCGCTCGGTCAACCGCTCGAGGAGCGCGGCCACCAACCGGCGCAACGGCTGGGGAACAGAATCGTCGTCGTCGGTGAGCGACTGAATGAGGTGCGTTAAAAACAGCGGATTCCCGCCGCTGCGCGCATGCAGCGAACGGATCGATCCCACGCGATCCCGCAGCGCCGGCACGCGCGAAGGCAATGTCGAGAGGTCCTCGAGGAGTAACGGTTGCGGGGCCACGGAGTCCACGAGCCCTTGCGCTTGAAGTTCGCGGCGAAGCCGGCGCAGCGGGTGCGCGCGGGGCGTTTCCTCGTCGCGGTGGGTCGCGACGACCAGTACCGGCGCGAGCGCGACCCGCCGCCCTAAGGAGAGGAGCGCCGCGAACGTCGCCTCGTTGGCCCAGTGCACGTCTTCGAGAATCAGCAGCAGGGGCCGCGGACCGGCGAGCGCGAGCAGCGCGCGCACGATCGCTTCGAAGAGGCGCTGGCGCTCGCGCTCCCCCTCGAGCGCCGCCAGCGGGGCCCAATCGGCGCGACGCTCGCGGAGTTCGGGCAGCAACGCGCCGAGCGCACCGAACCACACCGCGGGAAGGTCCGCGGCCGCGACCAACGGCAACGCGCCGCGCAGCGCCTCGACGAGCGACTGATACGGAATCGCCTCCGGGAAGCTGGTCGAACCGCGCAGCACGCGGCCGCCCGAATCCTCGACGTGCCGCTCGAGTTCGTTCGTTAATCTTGTCTTGCCGATGCCGGCCTCGCCGCCGATGAGAACGGTTCCACCGTGTCCCTGCGCCGCCCGCGACCAGCGCTCGACTAGTGCGCGGAACTCCTGCTGCCGGCCGATGAACGGTAGGGGCTCACCGCGCTCGGCGCTGGACACCCGCACGGCGTCGAACGCGACGAGCGCCGGCGCGTCCTGCACGGCCACGCCACGCGCGAGTCGCTCGCGTAGCGCCAACGTCTCCGGCATCGGATCGGTCCCCATCTCCTCGCGCAGCCGGCGCGCGAAGGCTTCGAATTCGGCCAGCGCTCCGGCCCCATCGCCCGACTCGTACCGCATCGAAATCAAGCGGCGCACGACGTCCTCGCGCCATGGATCGATGTCCAGCAAACGGCGAGCCGCCGCGAAAGCCGGCGCGAACTCGCGGCGCTCGCGATGTCGCACCATCAGCGTCTCAAGGGCCGTGAGGACTGCTTGCCGATAGCGCTCGCGTTCGCCGGTTAACCACTCGCCGTCGAGTCCTTCGGCCACCTCGCCGGCGTAGAGAGCGATCGCTTCTTCGAGGCGTTGCGGATCGCGGCTCGAGACTGCGAACTCGGCGACGTCGAGCCACAGCGGTGCGCCAGCGTTCCAGCGGATCGAATCGGCGTCGCGCGAGAGCCAACTCGCGCCCGGCAACGCAGGTAGCGCGTGAACGAGCGCGTGCAGATTCGAACGCAGTCGCGTTCGAGCGCTCGCTTCGTCGTCGTCCGGCCAGAGCGCCGCGGACAGGAGCCTGCGATCGGTCGCGCCCGCCCGGTGCAGGAGGAGGTACGCGAGCATGGGGAGCGTCCGATTCGGAACGGCGACCGGCGTGCGGGCGCGCCCAACCTCGATCCGCACGCGCCCGAACAGACTCACCCGCAGCACGCTGCCGGACGAGACGTTTTTCACGTTGGCTGAACGGCCAGTGAACGAGGCAGCCGTAAAATGGGCGGTGGAGCGGGCCACGTGCCCCAGTTTAGAAGCTAAGGAGCCATTCCATGCTACGACCCAGCCACACCCGCGCGCTCGGGTGCACCGCTCTCGCCGTTGCCATGACCGCTTCGGCGGTCGGAGTCGCCTCGGCGATCGAATCTGTTGGCGCGAAGGGCGCGCCGCAGTTGCGCTATGCCACCACCCTCACCGCAACCCTGCGCCGTCCCTCCGTAGCGCCGGCGCGCGACGCCAAGGGCGGTGCGGTCCTGTACGTGCTGGTCAACAACGGGCAACATCACCAGAGCTACATCGCACTGTTTCACGCGTACGCGAAAAGTCCGAAACCGTTT